>CAJQKT010000051.1 GCA_905478995.1 uncultured Pseudomonadales bacterium
TCATCCACTTCATTTATTCACCAACCGCGCAGGCGCGCTAATGGTATGTGAACGCGGTTTGAAAAAACGTAACCTGTTAGCATTGCTCACCACGGTCAGCGACGAAAACGCCATGGCCGCCCCTGCAATGACGGGGCTGAGTAGTACGCCAAACCAGGGGTACAACAAGCCCGCGGCGATAGGCACTCCAGCTGTGTTGTAAATAAAAGCGCCCAGCAAATTTTGCCGAATGTTGCGCAAGGTCGCCTTACTTACCGCAATGGCATCAGCCAAACCGTGTAAGGAGCCGCGCATTAAAGTAATATCGGCACTTTCAATAGCGACATCGGTGCCAGTACCAATAGCAAACCCCACATTAGCCAGCGCAAGTGCTGGCGCATCGTTAATGCCATCGCCGGTCATACCCACTATGTGACCGCGTTGCTGCAACTCAAGCACCTTGGCAGATTTTTCTTCGGGCAACACTTCGGCAAAAAACTCTGTGATGCCGACTTTTTCAGCAACTGCTTGAGCTGTGGCGCGATTGTCACCGGTTAACATCACCACACGCAGGCCTAAGTGTTGTAAGCGATTGATGGCTGCAATGGAGTCTTCTTTAATAGGATCGGCCACCGCAATAATGGCCGCCAACTGTCCATCCACGGCCAAATACATGGGCGTTTCAGCACTAGCAGCCATCTCCTGCGCACTAGCGAGGTAAGCCGCAATATCAATGGAGTTATCGCGCATCAGTTTTTCGTTGCCAAACAACACCTTCTTATCACGCACACGCCCCTGCACACCATGCCCCACCACCGCCTTAAACTGGTCAACCTGATCTAACGAAAGACCTTGTTCTTTGGCGGAATCAATAATCGACAAGGCCAGAGGATGCTCGGAGCCGGATTCGAGGCTAGCGGCTAATTGCAATACGCTTTTTGCATCGCTCGCATGTGCTAACTCGATGTGGGTGACTTTAGGCTGACCCAACGTAATGGTGCCGGTTTTATCTAAAATCATAACGGACACTTTAGAGGCTGTTTGCAAGGCTGCACCATTGCGAATGAGTACGCCTGCTTCAGCGGCCTTGCCCACCCCCACCATTACCGACATAGGCGTGGCTAAACCCAAAGCGCAGGGGCAGGCAATGATGAGAACCGTGGTGAACGACACCATAGCAAACGCAATACGTGGTTCAGGACCCAAGTTAAGCCAAAGCAGGGCACTGGCCAATGCGATCATCATAATGACGGGCACGAAATACGCGGCAATACTATCGGCTAAACGCCCAATAGGCGGCTTAGAATTTTGTGCACGCTTCACCAACTCAACAATTCGCGCCAACGCAGTGTCATGGCCAATGCCGGTAGCTAACACGATAATCGAGCCATTTTTATTAATGGTTCCAGCCGCTACCGCATCACCCACGGTCTTTTCAACTGGCATGGGCTCACCCGTGAGCATCGATTCATCAACCGACGTGCTGCCTGTTAGCACCCGGCCATCGACCGATATTTTTTCACCAGGGCGCACCCGGAGCTGCTCGTTGAGCTGCACGTGCTCGATGGCAATATCAAACTCCTCCCCATCACGAATCACTCGGGCCATTTTTGGCTGCAAGCCTATTAAACGCCGAATAGATTCTGAGGTGCGACCGCGCGCCCTAACTTCTAATGCCAAACCCAGATTGATTAAACCAATAATCATCGCGGTCGCTTCAAAATAAACGTGCCGCGCCATTTCAGGTACCAGCGCGGGGAACACCACCACAAACATAGAATACAGCCAGGCGGTTCCGGTACCTAAGGCAATAAGGGTATCCATGTTTGCATTGTGGTTGACGAACGAATGCCACGCACCTACATAAAAGTTGCGCCCGGTCGCTATCATTACCGCTAGCGTGAGCAGGCCAACCCCCAACCAAACACCGCGCTGCTTGGGGGAGTTAACGCTCATGTCGCCAATCACCATGCCATACAGCATGAGTGCCATGCCCAGCGATAGAGCAACCCACATGTTGCGCATGAGCTCTTTGTAATAGCGCTGATCGGCTTGCTCTTTTTCAGACACCGCACGCAAGCTTAATACATCGCGGATACTTTGCGCGGTATAACCCGCAACGGCAATAGCTTTGATGAGTGAAGAGATATCGGCTTTGCCGGTCACCGTTACCGTACTATCGGCCAAATTCATGACCGCATCATCAACACCGGCTACTTGTTTCAACGCGCCCTCTATTTTTTGCACGCAACTGGCGCAAGAAGCGCCGTCGATATGCAAATAAAGAGTAGGTATTTTCATACGCTACGCAGTAAACCTATTTGTAGCTCGATACTCATATAAAAAACCTCAACGATAAGTCACCAAGTTGTTTTGCTTATGCTCGTTCCTTTGTAGCCCAGCCGCCTGTAAATATGAAATATCATTAAACACTGAAAGCGAGGCCTTCTTAGACCCATAAATTATTTGTGTAATAGAGCAGTTCATCATGGGCTCATAAAAGCGATAGGTATGCTCGCCTCCCAACTCCAATACCTGCGCAACAGCGGTAGCAATAGTGCCACCCGATGAAAAAACGGCAATCGTCTTACCCGCCCCCTCAGCTTGCCTAATGTGGGAAAAAACCTTCAACACATCGGTAGAAAAACCAGCCCAGCTTTGAATCGCCGGATGCTTACAGTCAGCCGACACCCAATAATTAAACACCGCCTCAATAGCCTTTTGATAATCGCGACTCTCACGCAGGCCTTTTTCTAACAAAGCCTGAATAGCTGGATCCTGCGCTGAAACAATAGGTAACAAATGCTCAAAGTGCTCGTCATTGTTGACTTCGTTAAGCCGTGCATCAATTATCGGCTCGCGCACATGAGGCTGTAATGCCAAGGCCAGCCTCGCAGTTTTTTGTTGGCGGGCTAAATCGCCGGCATAAGCTGCATCGAAGTGAATACCCGCATGGGAAAAATACTCGCCCAGCACTTCAGCTTGAGTACAGCCCAATGATGACAACTTGTCATAATTTTCGGAGCCGAACGAAGCCTGCCCATGGCGTACTAAATAAATTACAGACATAGTTTAATCATTCTCTTCTTGAATTGGCTGTAAGCTTTATATCCTACTTACAATAACTTTACCGTAAGCGCATTGTAGCGATACAGCGCCAGCATAGTGGCACGCGCTTGGCGGCTAAACATGGCCTGCCTAAACTCACGCCGCAATGCCTGCTCGGTAGGCAAATGAAACAAGGTTGCGTTATCGGTGGCGCGCTGCTGAATGGTTTGAGTGCGGCCCATGCGATTGCGTTGATAGCATTGCAAGGCCGCAGCAGGGCTCGTGCTTTGCTGTAATGCCCGATCCAGTACGCAGGCATCTTCAATAGCCATACCTGCACCTTGCGCTAAAAAAGGCAGCATAGGATGCGCTGCGTCACCTAGCAAGGTAGCACGCGGTGTGCTCCAGTTATTTAGCGGCGGTCGTTCGTAGAGTGCCCATCGATAGCAAGCATCGTGATCGACGGCATCAAGTAGCGTTTGCACCGTCGGATGCCAGCCTTCGAAATCAGCCTTGAGCTCACTCCACGGCGCTTTTTGCTGCCACGACTCATGCGGCCAATGAGTGGCTGTTTCAACCACGCCCACTAAATTGATTAACTGCTGATTGCGCAAATAATAAATCACTATGTGCTTGCCAGGACCAACAAAAACGCTCGCCACTTTGTCCATAAAATGTTTCGGCAGTCGCGAGCTTGGCACAACTGCGCGCCAAGCAACGTTACCGGTATAACTAGGCTCTGCAGGCATAGTTGATGTGGACGCCCCACCGCTTTGAATATGTTGCCGCACTACCGATTTAATGCCATCGGCACCAATCAATAAATCGGCGCTAACCGAGCTGCCATTAGCGAGCTGCACGGTCACGCCATCGGCCTGCTCTGCGACACTTTGCACCGTAGCACCGAGCATAATGGCAGCTGGCGATAGTTCACGCACCTTGACCTCGAGTACTTGATGTAAATCGGGACGGTAAATATGCAGGTAAGGCGCGCCAAATGCCAAGCGGTGTATCCAACCTAAGGGCACCCGTAACAATTGTGCGCCGCTGTTATACAAGCGCGTAATAGCCGCACTAGGCGCTACTGCTTGAGCCATTACCGCATCTAAAACACCCTGTGCGCGTAAAATTCGCGTGGCATTTGCGCTTAACTGCACGCCGGCACCCACTTCAGCAAACTCTTCTGTTTGTTCAAGCACATGAACTTCATGCCCAGCTTGCAGCAGACTTATGGCCGCACTCAAGCCACCAATACCCGCCCCGATAATAAGTATTTTATATTTTGTTGGATAATGCGGTGAGCGTGCAGAAGCTTTCATATCAGACTCACGATAAGTAGCCCGCTAAAGGCATAATAAACAATAGGCAATACCCGTTCTTCTATGCGGTTGATTCTTCGTAGTTATGCCCCCCCCGCAAAACACCATAACAAATAAAGCACCAACACCTCGGCGCTTAGCTCAAATCTGTTAGTGACCCACTTAGCGCAATAGAAAAAACCAGCACGACGCCATTTTCCACCAATCGCCAATCATTTAAAGAGGTTTTTTTCCTATATTAATACAGTATTGAGCCCGTATTGGAGAAAAACAATCATGGTGTATAGTGCGATCAATATTAGCCATGCTGAACATGCAAATCGCAGGATGCTCCCCATGCCTGAACATTCAAAAAAACACCCGGTAAAAGCCAAGACTATTATCGGCTGGAGAGAATGGTGCGCTCTAGACTCACTAGGCTTGCCCGCAATAGCTGCGAAAATTGATACTGGTGCAAAAACGTCATCACTTCATGCCTTTAAGTTAAATTTTTTTGAAACAAGCGAAGGCACGCGGGTTGAATTCTTTATTCACCCACTGCAAAGACGTAAGCATCCTGAAATTAAATGCAGTGCCTCAGTGGTAGAGATGCGCTCAATAACGAGCTCAAACGGAATAGCTGAAGTTCGCCCTGTGATCAATGCAGTCATTGCGCTTGGTGAGCATCGCTACACAACAGAAATCACGCTAACTAATAGAGATGAAATGGGTTATCGGATGCTGATTGGCAGGCAGTCATTAGCACCCCGCTTTATTGTCGATTCAAGCCTTTCATGGGCACTGGGAGAACTGGATGTAGACGACTTATATCCAGCTAATTTCACGCCGGAAATTACTTTATGAATATTGCCATACTATCGCGTAACAAAAATCTTTATTCCACCCGACGGATGGTTGAAGCGGGCATAGAGCGCGGCCATCATGTTCGCGTGCTCGATCATCTACAGTGCTTTATGGACATCACATCAGACAAGCCAAGCATCCATTATAAAGACGAGGAATTTTCGCCTGCTGATTTTGATGCGGTGATTCCACGCATCGGTGCCTCAGTGACCTTTTATGGCACTGCGGTTGTTCGCCAATTTGAAATGATGGGCGCTTACTGCGTTAATGAATCGGTTGCTGTGTCGCGCTCACGGGATAAGTTGCGCTCGTTGCAATTGTTGTCGCGTAAAAATATTGGCATCCCGACGACCGCTTTTGCTCACTCAGCCAAAGATGTTGAGGGGTTAATTCGTGAAGTGGGTGGAGCGCCCTGTGTCATAAAGCTGCTCGAAGGAACTCAAGGCATTGGCGTGGTATTGGCAGAAACAAAAAAAGCCGCTGAGAGCGTGATTCAAGCGTTTATGGGGCTAAACTCCAACATACTGGTGCAAGAGTTTATTGCCGAAGCAAACGGCTCTGACATACGTTGCTTCGTTGTGGGAGATAAAGTTATTGCCGCCATGCAGCGACAGGCACCCGAAGGTGAATTCCGCTCTAACATTCATCGCGGCGGCACCGCAACACTCGTCAAACTAACACCACAAGAGCGAAAAACAGCCGTCAATACTGCCAAAGTAATGGGACTAAATGTATGCGGCGTTGATTTGCTGCGATCGAACCGCGGCCCACTCATAATGGAAGTCAATTCATCACCGGGACTCAGAGGGATTGAAGAGGCTACGCAAAAAGATATTGCTACGCTGATCATAGAATTTATTGAAAAGAACGCGAGACCTAGCAGAACAAAAACCCGAGGCTCGGGTTAATATGCCAAGAACGTCCTTTGAAATATGTGGTGCATGGAAAAAAGACGGCCCGGTTGTATTTATTTCCGCCGCCATTCACGGTGATGAAATCAACGGTATTGAAGTCATTCGCCGTGTACTGCACACCTCATATGTAGCCGCCTAATCCATTTTTTCTAGCTACAACCGGGCTTCCTCCTCAAAACTAATGATGTAGAATATCTCAAGGCATCACAACGCAACTAAAGTCTCACCTCCGGCCTATTGGACACAAAGTAAGTGATACTATTGCGAGCAATATTAGTTCAACGCCCACTCATCACCTCATGGTCACTTCCCAATGCCCGAATCTTTAAGAATAGTGCTTGAATTTTTGGTTTACGGCTTCGTGCTTTTATTAGCTGCTTTGTCTCTATTAATTTTAGTGTTTTATATTCAAGACAGGCTGCAAACAAAGCATGCGGTGAGGCACAACTTTCCTGTTATTGGCCGTTTACGTTATTTGTTTGAAAGCTTTGGTGAGTTTTTTCGCCAGTATTTCATTGCACTCGATCGCGAAGAAATGCCGTTTAACCGAGCTCAACGAAGTTGGGTTTATCGCGCGGCTAAAAATCTTGACAATACGGCAGCATTCGGTTCGACCGTTGATTTGCGGTTGCCTGGTACCATTTATTTTACCAATAGTTTATATCCATTACTCGATGCAGAAACATCTGTTGCGCCTATAACGATTGGGCCGCTAGCCGCAAAACCTTACACGACAGCCAGCTTTTTCCATATATCGGCTATGAGTTATGGGGCTATTTCTGTACCGGCCATACAAGCACTTGCCAATGGGGCGCGACAAGCCAATATATGGCTGAACACCGGCGAGGGTGGCCTGACTGAATATCATTTAGCTGCCAATTGCGATTTGGTTTTTCAAATTGGAACCGCTAAATTCGGTGTGCGCGATTCACAAGGCCAGCTCTCAGAAAAAAGGCTTAGAAAAGTAGCATCTCATGCCTCAGTCAAAATGATCGAAATAAAATTAAGCCAAGGAGCGAAGCCTGGCAAAGGCGGCATACTGCCCAGCGAAAAAGTGACCGAAGAAATTGCCGCCATCAGGGGAATCGAAGTTGGCCAGTCGGCTATTAGCCCCAATCGCTTTAGTGAAATATCTAGCTCAGACGAGTTGCTTGATTTCATAGAGAGGGTAAGAACTATTAGTGGTCGCCCTACCGGCATAAAAGTATGTATAGGCAACTATCAAGAAATAGAACAACTATTCACCGCGATTTTAAATCGTGGCGAGAGTTGCGCGCCAGACTTCATCACCATTGACAGTGGCGACGGCGGCACAGGTGCCGCGCCGCTTAGCTTAATTGATAATATGGGGGCACCTATAGAAGAAAGCCTACCGCTAGTGGTAGACCTCCTCAATCGTTTCAAGCTACGCGATAGAATTAAAGTGATTGCCAGTGGCAAATTACTCAACCCAGTCGATATTGCTTGGGCATTGAGTGCCGGCGCAGACTTTGTTAATAGCGCTCGCGGCTTTATGTTTTCGTTAGGATGCATTCAGGCCATGCGCTGCAACAAAAACACCTGCCCCACCGGCATCACAACTCATGACAAGCGCCTGCAAACAGGCCTTGACCCTATAGATAAAGCCAGTCGCGTGAGCCATTACGCATTAAATATGCACAAAGAAGTCAACATTATTGCCCGCAGCTGCGGAGTCAGTGACCCCCGCCTACTCAAACGTGAGCATATGCGCTTTATTACCGACAATGGCATGGCGGTAAACTATACCGAACTCTACCCCGGGTAAAGATGCGAAAACTGACTGGCACACACCGCCACCCACTTTAAATCAAGTAGCAATCAGGCAGCGGTAACGCGCACCGGCACACCGTTGAGCGCGGCATTACCCGATAGCTTGTCGTATTGAGCATCGTCCGTCAGGTCATTCATATTGATACCCTCTTGCTGCGACGCGATCGACAGCTGCACGCCCTCGCGCTTGTGCCCCCAACCATGCGGAACACTAATAACCCCAGGCATCATATCGTCACTGGCCTGGACTTGCGTAGTCACTTCACCCGCTACAGAACTTATAACCACTTGCTGGCCATCCATAATGGATAATTCTGCAAGGTCATCCGGATGCATCAGGCATTGCCAGCGCGGCTTACCTTTCACTAAACGATGCGAATTATGCATCCAAGAATTATTACTGCGCACATGACGCCTACCGATCAATAATAGCTCGCCCTTCGCAACAGTAGGTGAATCAGTACTGAGCCGTTTAATGTCGACAGGAATATCTGCCCACAGTAAATGAATTTTTTTATCTTCGGTACATAACCGCTCCAGCAATGACGGAACCAAGGGGCCCAAATCTATTCCATGCGGATTGTCCTTTAACACTTGTAAGCTCAATGGGGGCTCGTGGGTACTATTTTTACCGTAAGGCCCTGCCTGCAAGCCCATATCAATCATTGTGTCGGGCGGTGGCAACAACTGCACGGCAATGTTTTTACACTCGCCCAGCTTGGCAGAAAGTTGATTAATAATTTCCCAGTCGTGCAGCGCCCCCGTTTCGCGCTCAAATACAGGCTCGTTAAAGCGCGTTGTATTGCGCACAGCCAAACGATGAAAGGCATAATCGTAATGATCGTGCTCGAGGGCTGTTGTAGGTGGCAAAATGTAGTCGGCATGCCGCGTGGTTTCATTGATATAAATATCAAGCGAGACCATAAAATCCAAACCTGAAAAAGCCTCTTCCAAGCGCCGGCCGTTGGGGGCGGATAAAACGGGGTTACCCGCCAGCGTCATCATCGCTTTAATTTGACCCTCTCCTGGCGTGAGTATTTCTTCGGCCAACACTGTGCTTGGAAACTCACCGGAAAACTCTGGCAAGCCACTCACGCGGCTACGAAACGCATTAAAGTGCCCGGCACCCGGCTCGCCCGGCTGAACGTAACCCACTGCCGACGACGCCACAAGTGCACCGCCGGGCTTATCGACGTGATCGGTGAGTATGTTTATAACCTGAATAGCCCACTGACATAGCGCCCCATGTACTTGTACAGAGACACCCATACGGCCATAGCAAACGGCTCGCGGTGTGTTGGCTAACTCTCGGGCAATTCTCTCGATAGTGGCCGCAGCAATACCCGTATGTTGTGCAGCCAAGCTCGGGGTAAATGCCTCAACCAGTGCTGGCAACTCCTCTAGACCCGTTAAATGATTGCTTAAATGCCCCGCGTTAACGAGGCCTTCTTTAAAAAGAACAGCGATAATAGCGAGCAAAAGATAGGCATCGCTGCCTGGCTTTATAAAGTGATGTTCATCGGCAATGGCAGCCGTTTCGGTTTTGCGCGGGTCGATCACGACAAACTTACCACCGCGTTGCTGAATCGCCTTCAACCGATTTTTCACATCGGGCACCGTCATCAAGCTGCCATTGGACGCCAGGGGGTTACCGCCAATAATCAGCATGTAATCGGTGTGATCGATATCGGGTATGGGGATTAAAAATTGATGGCCATAAAACTGGTAAGCCACTAGCTGGTGCGGTAACTGGTCTAACGATGTTGCCGAAAAATTATTGCGTGTGCCCAACGCCTTGCGTAAAACCTTAGCATGGGTAATGTTGCCATAGTTGTGCACATTAGGGTTGCCTGCATAGACCCCCAAAGCATTACTACCATGCGCACTTTGCACCTGAGCGATACGTTCAGCGACCTCAGTCAAGGCCTGCTCCCAACTTATTTCTTGCCACTGCCCATCGACCTTCTTGACCGGCTTGCGCAGTCGGTCCGGGTCTTCGTGCAGGTCTTGTAATGCCACTGCTTTAGGGCAAATATGCCCGCGACTAAACGGATCGTCAGGATCGCCTTTAATTGATAAGATTTGATCGCCCTGAGTTTTTATTGCAACACCACAAATAGCCTCACACAAATGGCAAGCGCGGTAGTGCATTTTAATAGGGGCATCAGCATTGCTAGGATCGATGGTAGAGGACATAATTTGCGCTTCCCGCTGCATCTGGCAGTATGAGTGTTACTGAGGTGAGTGGCACGCCAAGTATATAGCAATGCGCTTACCCGTTGACGCTTCCATACCAATGTTTCATCGAGCAAAAAAGAGACCCGCCACACCCGACACTAAACTTTCGACATGAAAACTTGAAAAATTTTTTATCGTACCATTGCGTTAAACTGAATTTCTAGTCACCCTATCCCCAAAGGCACTCTTGACAGGAAAAAATTATGGACATGCAGGTTTCAGGTTTTTTTGGCTTGCTGATACTCATTGCCGATGTGTGGGCAATTTTAAATATATTACAAAGCAGCAGTAGCATGGCTAAAAAGTGTCTGTGGGTGGTAGTTATTTTAATGCTACCTCTGATTGGTCTTATCATTTGGTGGTTGTTTGGGCCGCGCGAAGCAAAATTTTTATAACTAATAAGCATTTTCTCGATTAACAAAATTAATAAGCCTGTCTCCAGCAATGTAGCGCCGCAAATTTTCTTGGGCGATAAGGCGCGTCAGCTGTAGACTTTTGTTTGACATTGCCGCCACATGCGGAGTGATGATCACATTTTTAAAACCCCACAAAGGGCTCGTCTTAGGTAACGGTTCGGGGTTCACTACATCCAACCCCGCCCCACCAATAATATTATTTTCAAGCGCACTCACCAATGCAGCTGTATCAACAGTACCTCCGCGACCCACATTGATAAATAGCGCATCGGTTGGCATCGCTTGAAAAAACTCGGCATCAACAAGATTTTGCGTTGCTGGCGTGAAAGGCAAGGCATTAATAACCACATCGGCTTGTGCTGCAAGCGCGAGCGCCTCATGTGACAAACCCACATAATCAACATAATTAGGCCCCTCACGACGACTATTGCGGGTAGCAATCACGCGCATACCCAAACCATGCGCGCGTCGTGCCGCTTCACGACCTATGCTGCCCAGCCCCAGCACCAATACCGTTTTGCCTTCAAATGACCAAAAATTTTCACGGGGCAACGCGCCATTACTCGCCCAATGTTGCTCAAGCATATTGCGCTGGTAAAGTGGCAAGTTACGCCCTAGTGAAAACATCAACGCAATGGCATGCTCAGCTATGGTTGAAGCGCTAGCACCACGGCTATTCGTTACCAAAAGATCGTTCGAGTTTTTTATTTTTGGATCAGCCAAGCACCCTTCAATGCCCACGGAGTAACTATGTACCCAATGGGTATTGTTTATAGCACGCAAATTAGATGGCACCGAACACATACTCAATATCACATCAAAAGGGCCTGACGGAACCTCTGTAAAAGCAAAACCGGGGACTTTATAAACATCGATGCCTTCTAACTCTTGCTCGAGCCCGTCGGTAATCCCCATTGATGCCAGCGTTACCAGTATGCGCTCAGGCTTGCGCCAACCGGGCATCTCGCGCGCCGGCAACTCACTCAACACAAACCCTTCTAGCGGCTGTGGTAAACGGTCATCAGACCGACCTTTGTCCACCACACTCAATGTCGTACTGCAGCTAGCCAGTAAAGCCAATAGGCAAATAATTAAAATAGTATTTGCAGCAACCTTCATAAAAAAATCCTATAAGTAAGGGTTAACGCGCTTCATTAACGAAGACCCAAACAAAGCGCGGCTTTTAAAATAAAGTGTTTATTGAGGCCTTTGTATAGTCTAGGATCAAATTAAACCGCTAAAAAACTCAACTCAGTGGCTTGAGAATAAGGCGGTTGGGATACGATGTATAGGTTTTAGCATGACCTAAACTTTTCGTAATTTTCCGTATCTTTTGTATCAACTCCTCTATGCTCAACCTTTTATAGCTTATTGCAAACTTCCAACTTATCACCCGTCAAACAGCGCTCTTAAAAACTAGCTATAGATTGCTGCATATAACACAGCGCGCCATTTACTATGTGCAAACAGCGCATGATCGATTAATTTAGCGCTATAATTAGACTGCCCAACAAACACTGCGCTGCACGATTCGTTTAGCGACCGTGATTTTATTGACACTCAATCCTTACACAGTGACTTCGCTTGACCTAGCGAAGCCCTTCACGCCATCTGCCCATTGTGCGTGGGCCATCAACTGGAATAAAAACAAGTGAGTAAAATTCTCGAAGCCTTGCAGCTGGATCAAATCGAAGAAGATACTTTTGAAGGGAGAAGTCGAGACATAGGCACACCCCAAGTTTATGGCGGCCAAGTGCTAGGGCAGGCCTTAGAAGCCGCACGGCGTACGGTAGAAGACCGCGAGGTGCACTCGGTGCATGCCTATTTTCTGCGGCGTGGTGACTTCGATATACCCATTATTTACCAGGTAGACCGCAATCGAGATGGCGGCAGCTTCACCGCAAGGCGAGTAGTTGCAAGCCAGCACGGCAAACCCATATTCACATTGTCGGCTTCATTCCAAAAACAAGAAACTGGGCTTGATCACTACGAGTCAATAACAATGCCAGCCACACCCGACCAATTAACCGAAATGGGGTTACTGACCCCTGACTCGGGTAGGCATGCTATAAGCTTGCTGGCTAGCGATTTCGATGCCTACCGCGTCGAGCCCGACCCTGAGAACAAAACAACTTCGCTGCGCTGGTGGGTGAAGACTCACGATTCACTGCCTAATGAACAATCTGCCCACAACACCATACTGGCCTACATCAGTGACTTTGGATTATTGATGGCCGCCGTAACACCCCATGCGCCGTCAATAGAGGAACGCAGAGCACTTTGGTCGAAAATGCTATTTGCCTCAATTGACCACGCTATTTGGTTTCATCGGCCATTTCGTGCCGATGAATGGTTGCTCTACGACTGCAATCCTGTATCGACATCAAATTCACGAGGCTGCGCCAGAGGAAGTTTTTACGACACCCGCGGCGTGTTGGTGGCAACCACTTTTCAAGAAGGGCTGACGCGCCTAAAAAAAACTAGCTAGGCAAGCAGTTTACTTAAAAGAGCCCGCGTATGTTCGTGACTCAATAGTGGCTGAACTCAATGGCCCATTTTTCAATGTGACATAAAATCGCCGTGTTCATAATCGGGGCAGCTAATGGTCATATGCTCTTGCAAGCCCATCAACTCTCTAAACGCCCCCTGGTCTAAATGAATTAAATTTTCGTGGTCGCCGCTCTCAATATAAATATCTTGCAGCTCGCCGAGCTTTTCATCCCAGATGACAGGAAAGCCATAGACCTGACCCAGAGCCGGCACAGCACCTACTTCGCAGTCATCAAATAAATTTTTTAAATCGCTCTCTTTCACCAACCGATAATCGCTATTGGTATAACTGTTTAGCCAGGAAAAAACCAACCGATTGGCTGACGGAATCACGCATAGCAAATAGTGCGCGCCATCAGAGGTCATTACCGCCTTGGCCACCTCTGCCGGTGATAAATGAGCACGATAAGCGCTTTGCCGACTTGTGCTCGAATGCGGATGATTGAGTACCTCGTAAGACACCCCGGCCTTGTTTAAATGCCCCCTGACACTTCGCGCCATAGTCATAATTGCACCTCACCAGTGACATAACCTCAACAAAAAAACTGCAAAAAAACTATAGGCCTGATAAAAAATGCTGTCTAAGACTTTGTCACTTTAAAGAGTACAGCTGCATACTGCTTTTAGGAATATACCAACACCAAGCTCATCAACCGCCTTATCAATCATCTAACGATCGACTCGATTCACTGGCAGGAAACCACTCAAGCAATTTTGCTTTAGCCTGAGCAACATGGTCGTCTTTGACGTGCTTAGAAACCGTCCAAAGTGCCCCCATCAAAGCGCCCCAATCATCGACATAACCCCCGGGTAACAAGTCAATAACCGCATCGGCTGGCACTATAAAATAAACTAGGGCCCCCATAATAACCGCCTTGGCGGGCGCTGGTGTATCAGCGTCTTTCATCACGTAGTAGAGCTTGAGCGCCAGCTCTACTACGTCTTTACCTGCGGCCACCGCATAGCGCTTTAATTTATCCCAAAAACTCTGCTCAGAGAATGGCTGCTTTGGTCCCAAATCCGATGAGGTTTTACGCTGGTTTTTCGTGACGTTATCATTCATGAGAGCTTCGATCCTTTAGTGAACCCATGGTTCCACCTGAAAAATTCAAGAAAAATTCATCTTTATGCTTGCACGAAGGCCAATAAAAAAAGGCTTAGCGCTTACTCGCGCCCAAACAGCAGTCCATTTTTTATTGCAACCTCGGCCTAAGACAGTATTTTATCCTAAACTCAATAATATCTCGGCATGCCGTGAAATCACCGCTAATGAAGGCGATAGGATTAACAAAGCCAATTTTACTGGTACAATAAGCACCATAAAAACCCTAAATAGGATATCTAGTGGACTTCCATACTCTTCGTTTTGTTGTTGTTGCCGCCATTCTTTATGGTGTCTTTCATTGGGCCTATCATCAAGTGCCCGACACCACTTTGCGCACCGTCATTTATCCCAATCTGATTGGGCACTCGGCAGCAAAAGTGATCAACACGATGACGCCCGAGCGCAAGGTTCGCGTCAAAGACAATACCATTTCCTCGAACAAAGCCGTGCTCAATATCGTGCGTGGCTGTGACGGCTCTGGCGTATGGTTTATGTTAATGGCTGCCATATTGGGCTTTGGCGCCAAATTCAAGCACTTGCTAGTCGGCGTAGTGTTAGGGACGATAGCGGTCTACTCGATCAACCAGGTCCGTATTGTAGGCCTGTATTATCTCATTGAATGGAATAGAAATTACTTCCCGATGGTGCACACGTACTTTGCACCCACGTTAATTATATTTTTAATCGCCGCTTTTTTTCTCTGGTGGACACGCTGGTCGATGCAAGACAGCAACCAAGAACGCTAAGCAGAAAAATCAACTACCAACTTGCATCAATAAGATGATTGCCAATTATGATGAACAATAACTTGCAGCTTAAACTAGCCATTAAAGCTTTTTTAATATGGCTAGCGTTGTCCTTGGCAGGCTTTTTTTGGGGCGAACATCTCATTAAAGTACTGACTCCATTTTATGGCGAAGTGATAGAACAAATTGATAGCAACTATCAAACCCATGTTTTTATCAATAATGAAGCCGAGAAAAAGGTGGTACTCGCGGCAACTGCACTTCGAGCTATTCCCATTGTTGCCGACAAAAGCTTACCCGCAGGAAGGACTATAGAATCAAATGGTACTGTCCTTCACGCCTTGGTCCCCCTAGTCATACTCCTAACGGTTATCCTTGTTTTTCCGTTACAAAACTTTAAACAGCGGATATTTCTAGCTGTATTGACCATGCCGGCTATTTTGTTTGTATCTGCATTGACCGTACCGCTGCAGTTACTAGGTAACCTTGAGGTAGGCTATATGAACGCGGTAGCCAAATACGGTTACACTAAAGATGCCCCATGGGCACTGGAATGGATGCTGTTAACAGAAGGCGGTGGTCGATGGCTTATTCCGGTACTGACCGGCATAGGCTGTGGAGGCGTTGCACGCAAGCTTTTCGTCGATTAAACCTGCCCATAAACGAGAAGTTTCGTTAGTAACGTTTACTTGGAATCATTCTTTGCCGCTTGTACCGGGCGAATTTTCAGATGCTGCATTCTGATCTATATCTTCAATATCGCGACGGTTATCCACTTTAATATCACCACTCACCACCTGCCAAAAGTTGCCTATTTGTTTCGCCAAATCCAAACCCATTGAACGCTTAGCACTGCTTCCCTCGGCTGGGAAAAATTCTTTTATATCGATATCGAGGATTTTTTCATATTTTTTTATGGTGCGCTTGCTATGCACCAGCAGCAATACTTTCCAACCAAATTGATAACCAATCATCAGCATCCCCAGCGCCTTCTCCAGCTCTTCTAGCGAGCCTGAAAAGCTAGCCACGGCATAAGCGGCTTTATCAAACGCAGCAACCTTTTCTGCATCGGACAATTTAGCCAATGCAGCAATGTTTTGTTCTAATCGGTTGGGTTTTTGCATATTTTGAGTGCTGAACTATTTTTATTGACCTAAGGCCGTTACATCAGGCCATGAGCTATATAACCATTGGACAGTGCATCCAGCGATCTCCTTCAATGGAACAAGTATAGCCCTATGAGTGTACTGCGGCACATGAAAATAGAATAAGTAACCGCATGCATCAGCCCTCACCACAACAAAGCACTTCCATAGTGGTCAATGGCTGCGCCGTCGGGCTCCATACAGCGACAACAATCACCAAACTGACTACCTCCAGCGGGCATTAAAATCTGCTATTCTACGCCTGTTTTTTATGTAACCAGCCAACCCAAGGACCTGTTTATGGAACCACTTTCTGCCGTCATGATCACATTTGCAGCTATTTCATTAGTAGCAAGCTGGATCCTGCTTATCATCACCGCCGCCAATGAAGACTTTACCTGGGGGTTGTGCTCGGTATTCTTGCCACCATTGGCCTATTTTTACGCGCTTTTTGAATGGCGTAAAACAGCCGACTCACTAAAATTTGCGGGTCTTGGTATAGCTCTGCTAGCATTGAGTATCTTTTAAACAAAATGTAGGGCCTTAGCGATATGTCAGCCTGCCTCATTGAACATGTTTGTATCAACGCAACGCCCCCTGGCTCGACGGGGCATAGAGTGGAAGCCTACGCGAACTTGTTTGAAAATCACTTTGAAAAGACGCTAGCGCG
>CAJQKT010000052.1 GCA_905478995.1 uncultured Pseudomonadales bacterium
ATGTTACCGAGCTATGTTACCGAGCTATGTTACCGAGCTAGGCGTCAACATTGACTCGTTAACTGGCCACAATGTTAACGAGTTTAGCCGGTACTACAATGACTTTTCGCACCGTTTTATCCACAATAAATTTCTGCACATTTTCATGAGCCAGAGCTAGTTTTTCGATCGTTGCTTTGTCGGTATCAGCCGACACCTGAAGCTTTGCGCGCACCTTGCCATTGACCTGTATCACTAATTCGATGCTGCTTTTCGTCAGTGCAGTCGTATCGAGCAAGGGCCAATTGGCTTGTAATACATTGTCTCCAAAACCCAATTGTCCCCAAAGTGTATGGCAGATGTGAGGCGCAATAGGTGCCAGTAGGCGCAGTAATATACCGACTCCTTCGGCGATCGCCGCTTGCGCGTGTTCGCTTGTGTTTTGAGGGTTTTCGGGCGCGTTTTTATGCAGCGTGTTGAGTAGGGTCATGCAGGCTGCAATGACCGTGTTAAATTGATTTCTTTCGAAATCGAGCAGCGCTTTTTCAAGAACATTGTAGATGTTGTGGCGGCAGTTTTCGCAATCATCATCATTGTTGTTGGTGCTGTACATGCCGTGCTCGTCGAGCAGTGATCGGCCCGTTTGTATTGTGTTTTCTTGTTGTTGGCAAAAAACCCAAAGACGTTTTAAAAAACGCTGTGCGCCGGCTACCCCATCATCATTCCACTCTAGCGTTTGCTCTGGCGGAGCGGCAAACATGGTAAAGATGCGCACAGTATCGGCACCGAATTGATCAATAGCCGTTTGCGGGTCGACGCCATTATTTTTTGATTTTGACATTTTTGTCATGCCGCCCACCGTTAAGGCGGCGCCAGTTTTACTGTCGCGCGCGGCAATGACACGGCCTTTACTGTCTTGCTCAGTGTTGACGTCTGCCGGGTTGTACCAGTCTTTGCCACCGTCTTCACGCTGATGATAAAAGGATTCGGCCAATACCATACCTTGGCAAAGCAGCCGCTTAAAGGGTTCGTTAGATGAAATCAGGCCTTCGTCGCGCATGAGCTTGTGATAAAAGCGTGCATACAATAAGTGCAATATGGCGTGTTCAATGCCGCCGACATATTGATCGACGGGCAGCCAGTAATTGGCACGTTCGCTGTCGAGTAGGCCGTCGGTGTAGTCGGGGCAGGTGAATCGCGCGTAGTACCAGCTTGACTCCATAAAGGTGTCAAAAGTGTCAGTTTCGCGTTCGACAGCACGACCCTCGTGTTCGGTTTTGCGCCAATTTTCATCGGCTTTGATGGGTGATTGCACCCCATCCATGATGACGTCCTCGGGCAGCAGTACCGGTAGCTTGTCGAGTGGCACAGGGATCTCGCCACCCTCGGGTAGATTGTAGATGGGGATCGGAGCGCCCCAATAGCGTTGCCTAGACACACCCCAATCGCGCAGTCGGAAGTTGGTGGTGGCTTTACCGCACTTGAGCCCAGCGAGCGCGTCAGTAATAGCCGTGCTACAGGCTTTGACGTCGAGACCATCAAATTCACCGGAATTTACAGCAACTGTATCGGTTTTGCGCGCGTACCATTCGTGCCATTGCTTGGCCGAAAAAGGCGCGTCGTTGTCTAGATTCGATTGCACCACTTGTTCAATCGGGAGCTGGTAACTGCTAGCAAAAGCGAAGTCACGCTCGTCATGAGCTGGCACGGCCATAACGGCACCCGAGCCGTAATCCATTAATACATAGTTGGCTATCCAAACAGGAATTTCACGGCCATTAAGTGGATGGGTAACGGTCAGGCCAGTGTCGATGCCTTTCTTTTGCATGGTGGCCATATCGGCTTCGGCAACCGATTGAGCCTTACAGGCTTTAATGAATTCAGCAATGGCTGGATTGTTTTGGCTGAGCGCGAGCGCTATGGGGTGTTCAGCGGCAAGGCTGGCATAAGTGACACCCATTAGTGTATCGGGTCTTGTGGTATAGACCGATAAATGTGTAAAGCCTGCGGTAGCAACGGTTAACGCAAAGTCTATTTCTGCCCCCTGACTTTTGCCAATCCAGTTTTTTTGCATGGTTTTCACTTGCTCTGGCCATTCGGACAGATCATCAAGGCTGGCCAATAACTCCTCGGCATAGGCAGTGATTTTTATAAACCATTGAGGGATTTCTTTGCGCTCTACTAAAACCCCCGAGCGCCAGCCGCGGCCATCGATGACTTGTTCATTGGCCAGCACCGTGCAGTCCACCGGATCCCAGTTGACGGTAGCCATTTTTTTGTAGACTAAGCCTTTTTCATAGAGTCGCGTAAAAAACCATTGCTCCCATTTATAGTAATCGGGTTGGCAGGTGGCAAATTCGCGCGACCAGTCAAAGCTAAAGCCCAGTGATTGCAGCTGTTGGCGCATGTAATCAATATTTTGATAGGTCCACTTGGCCGGTGCCGTTTTGTTTTGAATAGCGGCATTTTCTGCGGGCAAGCCAAACGAATCCCACCCCATGGGGTGCAGTACATTTTTACCCAGCATGGTTTGGTAACGCGCAATGACATCAGTAATAGTGTAGTTGCGCACATGCCCCATGTGCAGTTTGCCACTGGGGTAGGGGAACATTGCCAGGCAGTAAAATTTTTCTTGCTCAGGGTTTTCACGCGTAACAAAGCATTCGTTATCGTGCCAATACTGCTGGGCTTGAGCTTCAATATGTTGGGGATCGTATTCTTGCGACATGGGCACTTGGCAACACTTTACTGGGTTGATGGACGCTGATAAGAGCGTGCTGGGGCAGCGGTTATAGCCGCTACAAAAGTACGCTAGAATACCTCGATCCGAGTCTCTTTCGCCAGCGCTGTGGCTGTAACTATCTGCCACAAACTGCTCAGGAGCCATAACAGGAACCGTAATGCTTTATCGAACGCTGTTAAAATTTTGGTTGTTACCACCAATGCTCAATATTTTGCTGATTATGCTGGGCTTGCTGTTGTTGGCTCGGTATAGGCGCCTAGGCATTGCCTGCTGTGCAACTGGCTTGCTGTCATTGTTGCTGCTCTCGATCCCACAATTTAGCAATGGGTTGCTGCAGTCTACTGAAGTGGCCAAGGCATTGGATGCCAAGCATGAGCGGTTGCAATCGGCCGATGCGATTGTTGTGCTCGGCGCGGGTCATCTTGAATTTGCGGCTGAGTACGGCGACGCACAACCCAGCCATGATGGCGTTGCTAGGCTTAGCTATGCGGCCTATTTACACCGCGTGACGGGCCTGCCGTTAATGTTGACCGGTGGTCAGCCCGCAGGTAGTGAGCATGTGCATGCTCAGGTATTGGCGCGTTATCTGCAGCGTAACTATGGTTTGATGCCCCGCTGGATTGAAGGCCGTAGCCGCACCACTGAGGAAAACGCGATTAATGCAGCGGCGGTTCTGCTGCCTCAGCAATTGGGTACGGTCTTACTCGTGACCCAGTCAATGCATATGCGTCGTTCAATACACTTATTTGAGGCCGCTGGTTTCACCGTTATTCCTGCACCTACCGGATTATCCTTTGCGAGCTCGCCGGCGGCGCAAGCATGGCGTTGGATTCCTACCACAACAGCGCTGCACAACAGCTCCATGGTAATACATGAAATACTGGGCTATTGGTGGTATCGGTTGCGCGCTGTATAGCACGAGTTTTTGGTATTCGTCTTTTTCACGACGTCAGAGTCGCAGGCTTCTTATTTGCCTGTGGCGATTAAATTGGCGGCTGGCGTTGACAGGCTAATTGCAGAGTTGTAACTTCACGCTCGTTTATTAATTGAAAATAAAGGATAAACCTATGAAATTGAAAGGTGCTCAATCAGTACGGATTGTATTCTCTACGATAGCTTCATTGGCTATAGCGTGTGCCCATGCCGATAACTTTAACGCAAGAAATTCGGCTATGGGGGGCGTTGGTGTGGCCTCCAGTAACTACGATGCTGCGGCTTTATACAATCCGGCTTTATTGACCCGAAAAGCCACAAGCGATAACGTTTCTATCATACTGCCTGCTATTGGAATTGAGGCGAGCGATAAAGAGGATGTCATTGAAAAATTAGACGACCTCGTTGATATTTTCGATGAATTGGATGCGGCGATTGATGCAGTCGATGCGGTTGCGGCGGAGTCGGCAAAGGATCGCATATTAAGCGATCTTGCCGAAATTGATGCAAAGCCTGTGCGCATCCATGCGGGTGCAGCGATTGTGGTTGCTGTGCCCGGAGACAATGTGGGGTATTCATTCGACGTGCGAAATTCGCTGGATTTGGCGGTGCTGGCCGACTTTGACGAAAACGATGAGGCGGTTTTAGACAATGCGATTTCGACTGGCGACACCTCAACCATCGATAGTGATTTAGGCTCATCGGCAGTGGCACTGGGGGCTTCGGTGACTGAGCTGGTGTTTAGCTTTGCCAAAAATGTCGAAATGGGCGGGCGTCAATATTCTTTTGCCGTTGCTCCTAAGTACCAAACGGTTGAAACTATTTTGTACTCGCAGGGCGCCAATGATTTTGATTCTGACGATTTTGATGCGGATGATTCGACGCTTGATGATTCGAACTTTAATATTGATATTGGCATGGCGCTTTTCTTAAATGAAAAAGTAACCATTGGCGCAACATTTAAAAACTTGATTAGCGATGAATATCAAACGGTGATTGATCCTAGTTCGGGGCAATCGGGTGTCTATCAAGTGGATCCGACGATCACTGTTGGGGTCGGTTATGAAACTAGTTTTATGTCGACGTCAGTTGATGTGGATTTACTGCCCGTGAAATCATTTAAGAGATTTGAGGACTCGCAGTTTCTCCGTGCCGGCGTAGAGTTGAATGCGGCTAATTGGGTTCAATTGCGATTAGGTGTACGTGTCGATTTGGAAGACACGCGCGAGAATGTTGCCACAGTTGGCTTTGGGTTATCACCGTTTGATATATTTCATATTGGTTTAACCGCAATCGCAGGCGAGAACGAAACTTATGGCGGTGCTTTGGAACTAAAGCTTACTTTGTAAGTTTTTAGCGCTCAAAGGCTCTGTGTTTGCTGAGCGACCGGGTGTCGCTCAGATGGTTGTAGAGGCTAATGCGCGTATTATGACCGCTCGTGTATCGGCGGGATCGATCACGGCATCAATTTCTAAAAATGCGGCGGCCTCGGTGGCTTGGCCACGCTGATAAGCGGCATCCACTAGGCTATCGAATAAGGCATCGCGCTCTTGCGCGCTGGCTGCGCCAGCGAGCTCTTTTTTGAAACCCAAGTGCACGGCGCCTTCAAGCCCCATGCCTCCAAATTCGCCCGTAGGCCAGCTCGCACTGTACACTGGCTTGGCAAAGCTGCCTGCAGCCATGGCCATGGCGCCTAAGCCGTAGCCCTTGCGCAGAAAAATAGCGATTAGCGGTGTGCTGAGCTTGGCGCCTACCGTAAATAGCCGCGACATACGCGGCACGGCCGCCTGATTTTCGCTGTCGGGCCCCACCATGAATCCGGGCGTGTCGCATAAGCTGACAATCGGCAATCCAAACCGATCGCAAAGCTCCATGAAGTCGGCCATTTTATCTGCGGCCTCGGCATCAATCGCGCCACCGAGTTCCCGGCTATTACTGGCCATAACACCCACCGCGCGGCCGTTAATACGCGCAAAGCTAGTTATCACGGGTTTGCCGTAGGCATGTTTCAATTCGAGCACAGTGTCAGTGTCAAAAATGGTTTGTAATACCTGCCTCACTTTGTAAGAGAAGCGTCGGTTTTCAGGCATGGCTTCACGCAGTAGGTGTTGCTCGGCGCAGCTTGCTTGGGCGACCTCACCTTGTAAGTAACTTAGCACCTGTTTTGCTAGGGCGGTGGCATGGGCTTCATCGTCGGCCAACAGATCGATCGTGCCATTGGTGGCAAGTTGCTGGGCGGGGCCGATATCAGTGGGGGCAAAGCTGCCTAACCCTCCGCCTTCAATCATTGCCGGCCCGGCCATGCCAATGCAACTGCTGCGTGTGGCGATGGCAATATCAGCGCCACCCAAAAGAGCAGCGTTACCGGCAAAACAAAAACCGTTGTTGATGGCAATGCGCGGGGCTATGCCGTGTAGTCGACCCCAATGGATAAATGAATTCACATTCAAGCCGGCGATTTGTGTTTTAACATCAACATCCCCTGGCCGGCCGCCGCCGCCTTCGGTGTACATGACAACCGGTAATTGCTGCTGATGTGCGACTTCTAAAATACGATCTAGTTTTTGATGATGAAAAAAACCTTGGGAGCCAGCCAGCACCGTGTAGTCATTAATAATAACAGCAGCCCGGCAGTCGGCCGCAGGCAGCAGCGTTTGATTGATAGTGGCAGTACCAGTGATGACGCCGTCGGCTGGCGTATTTTTTTGTAAATCTTCGAGTTCGCGCCGTTCGCGTTGGGCTGCTACTGCAAGCTGTCCATATTCTTGAAAGCTCTCTGCGTCGCACAGGTCATGCAGATTTTCACGCGCAGTGCGGTAGCCTTTACTATGACGCTTGTCCACGATTTCTTGGCGCTCTGCATCCAATGTTTTTTCTTGCAGTGTCTTGAATAGGCCGAAAGTAGGGTGGTCAGACATGGGCTTCTCAAGCGTGGATTTGTTAATTAGTAGGGCAGCTAGTTTATCGTTTTAAGTGAAGTAGAGCAAAAGTGTAAGGTCAGAAGTCACTGCACGCTACTTAGCGCAGCGCATAAAAATTTTATTAAACGATAATTGTTTGCGGCTTTGTGCAGCCAACGCTTTTTATTTTTTAATCTAGGCGCTGAACTCTACGCATGTAAAATGCTTCTGCCTCTCTAACAATCGCACGCAACGCCTCCTCTTCACGCTCATCGCTGGTTAAAAGAAAATGCAGGCCAATGGCATGATTACGTGTGTCCGTGTGGCGTATATTGGTGGCGCGCTTTAAAGTGACATCGTGTAGGCTCAAAGCGATGACAACCTCATCGCCTATTTGGACTTTTGCAAAATCATCGGGGCTCAAACAGACGCGAGCACCGTCGGCATTGATGTCTTTGATTTCAGCGTCTAGGCACATATCGGTTTCGATGGAGATCGAAGCAGTGACACCAAGTCCCTGCAAAACTGGCACGCGAAATAGCGCTCGTCTGCCAGCGTTTTCAATAGCGTCGGGTATAAAAAGCTCTAGCTCCACCAAATCGTCATCAATTAATTTAGACGTTTTTACTGTGGTTAAAAAGATATGCGGCTGTGACTTATAATTAAAAGAAACAGAGCAGATTGCACCGGTATCGAGTAACGCACGAACTTCATTCAGCTTGATTTCAATCGTTATCGAGGTGGTATTATAAACTTTGAAGATGCCATGCCATGAAGATGAGAGCTCTGTACTGTCCATGAGCAGAGGTATGTCTGTTGCACAGGTGGATGACAAGATTTCATTTACAATGCGTTTTTTTCTTTGTTTGGGGAGCTCTTGCTTTGATATCGTTTGACGGCTCTCTTTGGGAGAAGAGTGCAAAGCAAATGCTATATTTGTCCACCAGCTACACATAGTCTTTGTTCGGTAAGTTGAAAGAATTACTACAATGAGTCTAGCGTACTTATCGTCTGCTTAGCGCCCTAGGAGCTGTTTTTCTTCTGATAATTGATATAGATCAATCTTTCATTAAGCTAGCGACCAAGAATTAGTCGAGTGACGAACCAAGGCTTTGATTTTTCCTGTACTCGAACACTCTCCAGCAACTTTGTAGAGCTAAGCGAGGATGTCGCTGACGGGGTAGATACATTGGCCAAGGCAATGCAACTCTCCGGGCTTGAGCTCGATACTGTGTTCGAGAGCATTGGCCGGTTCGATGCATAGCATGGTTCGATAACCTTGATCATTAAAATCGGGCATACCTTCGGCAATGACTTGGCCGGGGTTCCAGACTACTACGTTGGCATTACCCCAGCTAGTCATCGCGGTGGCTAGGGGGTCAGATGAATTTATGAGGCGCAGATTTTTAGGTGGGTTCAGATAAATTCGGTCAATTTCGCCAAAGATATTCAGCGCATCGTCTTGTGTGCAGCGTTGATAATTCTGGGTGTTATCTAAATAGGTTAAGCCTGTAACAGAAGGCAGTGCAGCGGATGAATGGCAGGGTGTGGAAAAATAGTTGTGCAAAGCATTACCGATTGTCAGCGGATGGTCAGAGATATTTTTGGTGCGCATTTCCATCCACAAAGAATCAGTGAGCTTAATTTCAACCTCTAAAGAAGCTTTGTTGCGCCACTCGCTATAGGGGGCGGTGGCGGCATCCAGGGTCAAGATAATTGAAGTGGCGTTATTGTCGGCGCGGGTTTCTTTCACCAGAAAATTAGAGGTCCTTGCATAGCCGTGCTTCGGTTTGCCAGTATCACTCAAGTGTGGTCCGAACCAAGGCCAACACAGTGGGATGCCGCCGCGCAAACCTGTTTCGGCTTGGTAGGTGGCCGCCTCACTCATCCACAACATATCTTTGTTCTCACCCGTTGGGCTATTTTTTTTTGTGTTAAAGCGCGTAATGTGAGCGCCTTGAAGATAGAGCTCAATGAGAGCCGTTTGATAAGTGAGCTCGGCCTTGATAAGGTCTCCGCGGCCTTGGCAAAAGTGCAGTCGGCCTGCAACACCAAAACGTTCGTTCAAGCGGTTTATTCTGGCATCATTCATTATTTCGGTCATAAAATACGGTTGCTGTTGGCGTTTGTTACTGGTGCAATCTAACGGTTGTTCTATTAGTGTAATTCTTAATGCAGAAATCAATTGCGACTATCAATTCAGGCTTGGCTGCAGCAGTTTACAACTGTTGAAATT
The DNA here is from genome assembly GCA_905478995.1 of uncultured Pseudomonadales bacterium. GTDB lineage: Bacteria > Pseudomonadota > Gammaproteobacteria > Pseudomonadales > UBA7434 > UBA7434. The sequence continues at coordinate 8,792 of CAJQKT010000052.1, forward strand.
TAATTATTGGGAATGTTTAAGTAGTTCTTAATAACGTGAAAAAGATCCGCTTGCGTCAGCATTGATGGCAGCGACGCGGCATCGTTGCTAAAAACCGGCACATTGGCTCCCGTATGTTCTTCTTTAATAAAGTTATTGGTGGCATAGTTAATGGCCATCAAGGAGTTTTCAGGTGTGCGTAGGCGTACTAGTTTCCCCGGCGTGTAAACAGGCACACCGACACCTTTAAATAAGCTATTTTCGGGCACGATTTGCGCAGACTGACTATGATCCGCCGTAACGATAATTAATGTGTTGGGATTTTTTTGTGCAAATGCTAGAGCGCTGTCAAGGGCCTCATCGAGTTGCTCTACGCCGCCAATACTTCCACAGGCTCTGCGGTCGTGTGCTTCTTTATCAATAAGTGCCGACTCAACCATTAAAAAGAAGCCGCTTCGGTTATCCTGGCTTAAGTGCGCCAATGCTCGATCGGTCATCAGCTTTAAGTGCGGTAAACCTTTAGATTTTGGGTTGGGTTCGCAGATCATGGGTTCAGGCATGCGGACTTCGCCTTTGCTTGAGAGAGCGCGATGAGTTATATCAGGCTGCGGTTCTTCTGCAGAGCGACCATCTTGCCCTCGGAGTCGCGCGGGCATGTCACTGGGGGCGAACAGCCCTAGCCATTTTTTATCAAGTGGTGCTGACTGTAATTGCTTCGTTGAGGTGAGTACTTCAAATCCCAGTTGCTCGGCGAGTTCTATCACCGACATGCTTTGATTTTCTACTTTGGGGCGGAAATACTTGATGCCGCCGCCCAGCGCTAAATCTAAATTCGATGCCACCAATTGCTCAGCAATAGATCCTAGCCCCCCATTGGCCTGCAGGTCTTGAGGGCAGTCAATCGTCATTTGACCAAAGTCGGAGGTTTTTTCAATTGAGGCAGGGCTTTGACAGAAGCGCATATTAATATGCGCATAAAAAGCGGCCATGGTGGCATCAGTGACACTGGAATTGCTGACCAGTCCGGTTTTAATGTTGGCTGCCGAGGCAAGCTCAATAATCGAGGTTAGGTCATTATCATCGCCTGCTGTTGTGGCAATTCTGCCGCGGCTGGTTAACTGCCCGGTTGCTATCGCTGTGGCACTGTTGGCCGAGTCGGCAACGTAGACGAATTTTTTTGGATCATTTTCAGCAACCGTCAATACCTGCGCTACACCACGTTGCGCCATATTATCGAGCGTGAGTCTGCCTGCTGCTCCTTTTAAATAGTTGCGCGCAATTGTTATTTGATGATCATCCATACCATCGCCGATGATTAAAATGACATTTTTCGGTATGGGTTGCGTGGCCAAGTCGGGTTGCGCACTTACCTGTGTGAACCCAAAAGTGGTTATCAATGCTATGAGGGAGTTAAAAGCAAGGCGTTTCATGATAATGGTTTTTTCCAAATGAAAAATAATAGGTATGTTTGTCAAATAATTGGTTCGTTGACTGCTACTGCTGCTGGGAGTGCTGTTGCTAGATTGTAATAATGAGAGAACCCCAATCAACCAACCATAACAAGGGTTTAGCCACTTTACTACCCAATATCTGCCGCAGTGAATGTCAGCGCATAATAAAGTTTATGCTCTAAATATTAGCTCTTTATTTTTGCGTGGCTAGTGGCTAGAGTCTTTGCTAAGCCACCTTCTAAATAACCGGCATCAAACCCTTGTGCGATAAGTAGTGCACAGGCGTGTTCGCTGCGCGGACCCGCTTGGCAATAGAGCATAATGGGTTTGTCACGCTTGAATGAAAAATCTCCCGACTCGATGAGTGCAAGCGGAATGTTTAGCCCGCCGAGGTTGAAGGCTACATGCTCTTGTTGTGAGCGAACATCAATTAACTGTGCTTGGTTACTTTGGGCAAGGGCAATCATTTCATCGCAAGACAGTTGTTTTCCAAAAGGTGACACCGCATTAATTTTTTGCAACGAGTGATCGCTTGCCTTTTTTGTATTCGACGCGCCATTACCACAAGAGCTACAGCCGGGGTCGCTATGAATAACAAGGGTCTGAAAGTCCATGGTGGATGTTTCAATCAGTAGTAGTTTGCTTTCTAGTAAGCCGTCGAGCCCCAGCAAATATTTTAGCGCTTCATTCGCCTGTATTGTGCCCATCAAGCCAGGTAGCGCGCCCAGTATGCCGGCCACATTGCAATTGGGAGCGTTGTTTGCTGGCGCACTAAACAAGCAGTTAAAGCATGGGCCTGTGGGTGTAAAGACAGCGCATTGGCCACTAAATTGATAAAGGCTTGCATAGACCCATGCTTTATTGAACTCGCGACAGGTTTCATTAATAAGGCATCTCGCGTTAAAGCTGTCGGTGCAATCGAGTACGATACTAGCAACAGCAATAAGCGCAGGGGCATTGCTCTCATCGAGGTGCTCGGTGATTGCATGCACTGTAATATCACTGTTGAGATCTTGCAGGCGCTGCTGGGTGCGCTGCGCTTTATTGCAGCCGACATCGTTTTCAACAAAGGTAATCTGGCGCTGGAGATTACTCAGTTCTACAGTGTCACCGTCAACTACAGTGATAGTACCTACCCCTGCCGCAGCCAAATACAAACTAACCGGTGCGCCGAGGCCGCCGCAACCAATAATGAGCGCATGTGCATTTTTTAAAGTGGTTTGACCTTGCGCTCCTACCTGAGGTAATTGGATATGCCGGGTGTAGCGCAAATATTCTTTAGCGGTAAACGTTGTCATGCGTGCAGTTTACCTCAAAGCGCGCTGTGAGGGCCGACCAGCGTGCGGATTGGCGGTGTAATGTTGGGCTATGAGGCTAAGCGCTTGACGCAATATTATAAAGTTCGCACATCAAGCGGTAGATGTCAGCTGCAGTGGCGAGCTCACAGTTAGAAATATTAACGATAGGCGCCAATGTGTCGATAGAGATGTGAAGCTCTACACTGAGCGCCGCAAAATCCATACTGGCAATGCCGTTGCCAGCAAACTCCCAATCTAGCAACATAAAAACAGGGCCAGTTGTTGATGTTGGCTCGCAGCGCACAATATTGTGTGCATTAAGATCATGATGACACAGGCTGCGCACACCGCCCGAGCACTTCTCATACTCGATGCATGCCTTGTGCAGCTTCGTATAGCGCGCGGTCAATTCAGCTTTTTGCCCAGTGTTTATTGCCGACTGAGCTTGCTGCCAGTATTGTTCTAGAAGTTGGGTATAAGAAAAATCGGGTAACGCCACGGTAAGCTGTTGGTATTGCATGATGCTATTGCATAGGTGATACAGGTCCTGCGCATCTAGGCAAGTCTTGTGTGCCAGCGTAGTGCCGCGTATGTAGCTGCATAAACGGTAGCCCAGATTGGGGCTTTGATAAACAACCCGAGGCGCAAGACCTAGTTGTGCAGCGCCATGCTGAATAAGGTTCTCATACCGGGTGTTTTGAGTTTGCCCATGGTTAACACGCCGCATGCGTAAAACATAATGCTCTGTGTCGATCTTAAGTAAGTAACTATCATTCGAGCGACCCTGTCTGAACTGAGTGATTATTTCAGGGGTGCGCGTCCCACTTATGCCCCATAGCGGCCATTCGGATAAAACCGTTTGCAGTGCCTGCGGCTGTCGCGAGTTACTTGGCATGGGCAGCTAGAGGCTCTTGAGCGTTATACTGCTGGCGCCAATAAAAATAACCGTAAGCTGCCAATACAACGTAAGCGACGAACAATGCAGTGGTGAAAAATAAATCTTTACTGACATACAAATAAATCGATATGACATCAATCACCATCCAGTAAAGCCAGTTCTCAAGAACACGTCGTGCAATCATAAAGGTGGCCAGTAAACTTGCCCAAGTGGTAAAAGAGTCGAGGTAGGGAAAGTCTGCATTGGAGTACTGGCTTAGCCAATACCCCGACAGTGTCGATAGTATGGCGACTAGCAGCAGAAGTTTTACGTGTAAAGTTAGCGGCCACGTTTGCAATCGAAGCGTTTGGTCACGCTTGTCACTAGCGAGTGTGCCGGTGGCAGATTTTGCGGTGGTGAGGCGGCTCCACATAAACCAGCCATAAATGGCCATGGCTGCATAATAAACGTTGAGCGCAGAGTCCATTAGCAGCTGATACTGCCACAACACAACAACAAAAATTGACGACCCGAGGAGCGCCGCCGGCCAGCAGTAGCGGTTATTGCGAGCTGCCAGCACAACATAAATGAGCGAGGCTAGTACGGCCACTATTTCGGGAATAGAGTAGGCGCTAAGTTCTGTCCAAATGGCATTAATCATAGGGCATTAATCACAGAGCA
>CAJQKT010000053.1 GCA_905478995.1 uncultured Pseudomonadales bacterium
GATATGACGGTTGATGCTCGCCCTGGTGATCTCGGTTCGAGATTGACGGTTAGCATTAACGGTGCTGAGGAAGAAATACATACTAGTTGTTCTGTGCCTTATGTCGCAGGCCAGCCAGCTCCGCTTAACGATGGATCGCCATCGTCTAATTGGAGCATCATTGCTTTTGTTGATAAAAATGGCACGGTCGTTGACTCGACGCCGATACAGCCTTCTTCGGAATGTGAAATCCCACCCAGTGGGGCAGGATGTTATGCCAATGGTAAGGCCGATGCGCTTACATTCGAGTATTCTGGTGGCGGATGCGCACTGAGCGACAGTGAGGCGCTCACTGCTCTGATAAAAACACCAGTCTGTACGGGAGCAGTAGACGAAACTTTGTTAGCCCCCCAAGATCAGGTAACGGTTAGCGTGAGCAGCGGCACCGTCACTCCATCTACTATTATGTTGGGCGATTCGTTTACTCTAAGCGCCTTTGGTTCATCCACAACGGTTACGTTGACCGATGCCTTAGGCAATACCGAGGTGAACGAATTCCACACATCATGTTCGGCGCCACTTGAGATAGGCGATGTGTTCGGTGGTTTAACGCTATCTTTGTATGATGGTATTCTTGGCGGTACAAATGTCGACTTCATTTATAAGATTACCAATACTGGCGCTACTACGGTCAATGAAATTCTTGTAGACGATGTGTTTGATGGCGATGTTCCGGGAAGCCCCATTGCAAGCGTAGCCCCAGCAGGTGAGGCCACGCTAATCAGGTCTGTTGAGTTGATCAACAGTGTCGAGACGCCAGTCACGGCTTCAGCCGTTAGCGGCTTAGCGGTATGTGACGCAATGGGAGCCATTATTGTTCATGAAACTGCGCGCTTGGATAAGGGCTCGAAAGGTTCGAAAGGTTCGAAGCGCGGTAGTAAGAAAATGAAAAAGAAGAAAAAGAAGGGAAGCCATAAGCATCATAAGCGCTCTAAAGGTGGCCGCAAAAAAGGCAGTCATTAATAGAGCTGTCCATCCCCGCGCGGAGCAGTCAGTTTGTTAAACTAACTGCATCTGCCGAGTAAAAAACCGCCGGCTTATGCTGGCGGTTTTTTTATGAGCCGTATATATTGAACAGGGTTGTTTAATAGTTTTTTGGAGTTAATGCAGTGGACTTTACGATTCGCCCTAAGTGGGTTCTGGTGTGGATGCTGTGTGTTATTGCTTTGCTGGCGACCCTGCACATTGCACAACTGCTGGCCTACTATTATATCGACGATTCCGAGGTGTTTGATTTTGTCCAGTTAATCGATTTTGATTATGAGGGTAACTTACCTTCGCTTTATTCCCATATAGCCATTTTTTTTGCAGCCTCATTGCTCTGGTTTATTGCCATACAAAAACGAAAAACGCTAGCTGCGCCGTACCGCTATCACTGGATACTATTGGCTGTGATATTTACCTTCCTAGGTTTTGACGAGGCGCTGGCGTTGCACGAAGAGGTGGGGGATTTGTTCGAGGATCGCCGCTGGGTCGATGCCTCGGGGTATCTTTTCTTTGCGTGGGTCGTGCCTTATGGCGTTTTGCTCGCTATTTTCGTTATTTCTTATCTTCGTTTTGTGTTTGCCTTGCCTCGTGTCACGATGCTACTTTTTATTACTGCGGGCACGCTTTTTGTTGGTGGCGCCGTTGGTATTGAAGTTTTTAGCGCTCATGAAGCCGATTTGAGGGGCTCAGAAACGATAATGTACAGCGTGCTTTATACGCTAGAAGAATTGTGTGAGATGGTTGGGATTGCGCTGTTTTGCTATGCGCTAATGCGTTATATCGAAACCGAATACGGTTATTTACGAATACATTTTGATTCAGCGGAGCGCTGAGGCCTTGATCACGCGCTCTGGGATTCGTCAGTGGTATCGTGAGCTCTGAGTTAGTTCGCACGCGCGCGAGTCAATCTTTTCTATTTATTATGGATTTTTGCTGGGTTGGTTAGAGGTGCTTTGCGCGATATTTACAAAATTATAAAAGGCGCTTGTCAAAAGCTCCTTATACTGTTTAAATATACAGTATTCGCTGCTGATGCTTAATTGGTGCCATCAGTACCTTTTTATAGCGAGTCTTATTTCACCATACTATCAAACAAGGGGCACTCCAATGGAAGATAACCGAACAAAAGCACTTGATGCAGCCGTATCGCAAATTGAAAGACAATTTGGTAAAGGCACTATCATGCGTATGGGTGATGAGCATCGAGAGGTTATACCGTCTATTTCAACGGGTTCTTTGGGGTTGGATATTGCGCTGGGTATTGGCGGTCTACCTAAAGGCCGTGTGGTTGAGATTTACGGGCCGGAGTCATCAGGTAAAACGACGTTAACCTTGCAGGTTGTGGCTGAGTGTCAGAAGGCGGGCGGTACTGCAGCCTTTATCGATGCTGAGCATGCACTTGATCCTGGTTATGCAGAAAAATTGGGCGTTAATGTCGATAACTTATTAGTATCGCAGCCAGACACAGGTGAGCAAGCCTTGGAAGTGGCTGACATGCTCGTACGTTCTAGTGCAGTCGATGTGATCGTCATTGACTCGGTTGCGGCACTCACGCCTAAGGCCGAAATTGAGGGTGACATGGGTGATCACCACGTGGGTCTGCAGGCCCGTCTTATGTCGCAGGCGCTGCGAAAAATCACAGGCAACATCAAGCGCTCAAACTGCCTCGTTATCTTTATTAACCAAATCCGTATGAAAATAGGTGTTATGTTTGGTAACCCAGAAACAACGACGGGTGGCAACGCACTCAAATTCTACTCTTCAGTCCGGCTCGATATCCGTCGAATTGGTGCCGTTAAAGATGGCGATGAAGTCGTTGGTAATGAAACGCGGGTGAAAGTGGTTAAAAATAAAGTGGCACCGCCGTTCAGGCAGGCTGAATTTCAAATTTTGTATGGCAAAGGTATTTTTCAAAAAGCTGAGCTTATTGATATTGGTGTTAAGCAGGGGCTTATTAATAAAGCGGGTGCTTGGTATAGCTATAAAGAAGACCGTATCGGCCAAGGTAAATCTAATGCAGCGAAATTTATGGTTGAAAATCCAGCCATCTCTGACGAAATTGAAGCGCTCATTCGCACTCAGCTGCTAACACCTGTCTCGAATGCACCGGCTAAAAAAGAAGAAGCGGGCGAGCTTGAGGTCATTGATTAAACTGAGCGGGCACCGCCATGTCAGACCATAATTCGTCAATGTTGCAAGTAGAGAAACGTCATTCGCCTGTCGATGCGTCTCTTCAAGATCTTACGATGGCGCAAGAGCGTCCATCGTTGGAGACGCAAAAAGAAGATGTTCGGTCAGTCGTTGCTGCGTCCGAAGCGCCGCAGCAAACCCCGCAAGAGCTAGTGAAGAGCGTGCGCCGTTCGGCTATGGACTTATTGGCTCGGCGCGAGTACTCGACGGTTGAGTTGCAACGTAAGCTGTTGGTGAAGTTTTCTGCGTATGAAATTATCGATCAAGAGCTAACGCGGCTCACTTGCCAAGGTTTGCTGAGTGATGAGCGTTTTGCTGAGGCCTATTCGCGCTATCGAAGCGGGGCAGGGTTTGGTCCTTCGCGCATTTTGCTGGAGCTGCGTCAGAAGGGTGTGAAAGATGAGCTGTCTAAGCGGGCTATAAAAAAAGGCGGCTTTGATTGGTATCGTCTGGTTAAGTTTGCGAAAGAGAAAAAGTTTGGCAGTGAATTGCCTACTGAAAGTAAAGAAAAGGCACGTCAGGTTCGCTTCTTGCAGTATCGAGGTTTTACTACCGATCAAATAGCTGAGCTATATCCCAGCTAGGCTCGTTGTCTAGCCGGCTCTGATTACCGTTTGTGGCGGCTAGATGTTGTGGCCAGGGGAAATGCTTGGTCGCGCGTGTGGCCCATAAACAGTCTCTCATGCTTACCTTATTTTTGCTTTGCCTTGATCGTAGCGTTCAGGTGAGCGCGCGCGTATACAGGGAAAGAGCTGCTATCTTTTTTTAGTCTCTCCTGACTCCTTAAGCCGTTAATAGTGGCTTCATTAACCGTTAATATTTTTGAGCAGGCTTACGAAAAAAGTTTGGCTTTAACGGCCGATCGATAGTCGCCTGCGGTGATGGCCACGAGGCGTTTAAAAACGCTGCTGAAGTGGCTGGCATCGCAGAATCCACATTGTTGAGCAATATCTCCTATGCTGAGGTTACTGTTTTTAAGTAGCGCTTTTGCATATTCAACTTTTAGTTGCTGCAAATAATAATTAGGCGTGGAGTTGGTGGCTAATTTAAAACGGCGGTTGAGTGTGCGTATGCTCATATCCATCATTTGAGCCATCTTGGCGCTGCTAATAGTTTGTTTGAAGTTTTCGCGCATCCAGTGCTGAAGTCTGACCATATCTTCATCGCTGTCCGACTTGTGCTGTTGATCGATATAAAGACTACTGGCATAAGACTTTCTTACCTCGGGCGAAAAATTGGCCTCAACTTTCTGAGCAATTGTTTTGCCATGTAAAGATTCAATAAAATAAATCATTAAGTCGGCAACCGAGTTAATGCTTGCGGCGCAATAGATATTATCTGATCGTGTAATTAAAAAATCTTTTTGAATTTTGACCGCCGGGTAACGCTGCTTAAATTTTTCTAGTTGAGTCCAATGAGTGGTTGCTGCTTTTTGGTCGAGCAGGCCAGCTTCGGCAAGTAGGCAGCTGCTGCTGCCGATGGCGCAAATGTTGGTGCCGTTGGCTGCCCAGCGTTGCAGCAGTGGTATTAGGTATTGTTGCTTGCGTACTACGTTCAATGGGTTGCGCCAAATAGCGGCTAAAAAAATAATATCGGGGTCGGCAATTGTTTTGGGATGCGCGTGGGTGCTAATTTCAATGCCGCCTGCGCAGTGTATTTTGCGTCTAGAGCCATAAATACCGGGCAAGGCCAGCGACTCTCGTGTGGCCGGTGTTTGCGCATCGATCGCTGCGCTGAGCATTTCGCTGGCCAAGCTAACACTTGAGGCAAGGCAGTTGTCGTAAGCGATAAAAGCAATTTGAGACATAGGAGAGTTTTTACCCTAGATAGTTGCTGGGTCAAAAATAGTTACAGAATGGCTGAATTATAATAGTAAATGTCTTTTATACAATAGCGCTCATTGGGCTCGGCTGACTACACTGCAAGGACTGGAGTACAGCCCGGCAAGCCACTGGGTAGTTCCGTACACCCCAGCATGACTTCAAAACCTGAGGACCATCGAGTGACCCATTTACCCGTAATTGTCGGTTATGGCGGCATAAGCCCGGCAGGCCGCAGTTCGTTCGCACACGCCTATCGCAGGCTCATATTTGATGCACTTAATGCAACCAAAAAACAAGCAACTCTGGCCAGCCTTGGCCAATTGATGCAGGTGGCGGTCGATGCCCCAGGCGCTGAGGAGCAAATACTAGCGGGTACGCTAATTAGGCAGCTAGATCCTGCACTGCTCGACCCTATGGCTGTACCCAGTAATCACGCTATGCAAGCGCTCGGTTCGGCGCAGGTCCCTACAGTTTTTGAAGTTACTACACGGCATCTACCCAAAGCGATTCCACCACAGTGGCAGTTAGAGCCGCTGGTGAACGGTAATACTCGGGTCACTATTAACGGTTCACAAGGGCTGCTCGTGCCTTCGCATCGCGAATTAAAGGTGCATACGGCGGGGCAGTTGCCGGCGGGTTTTGAGCCCGGCACTTTATACAATTCGCGCAATCATCCACGCGGCTTACAGATGACGGTATTTGGCGCATCCGATGCACTGGGTTCTCTTGGCATCGACTGGCAGCTTGTATGCGGCGCTGTATCGCCCGATCAAATCAGTGTTTATGCAGGCAGCGGAATGGGTCAGCTCGACGCACAGGGAAGCGGAGGGATGCTGTCAGCGAGGTTTAATGGCAAGCGCGTCAGCTCCAAGCAATGCCCGCTGGGCTTTGCTGAAATGCCGGCAGATTTTATTAATGCTTATTTGTTGGGTAGCCTTGGCACTACGGGCACCAGTATGGGGGCATGTGCATCGTTTCTTTATAATTTGCGCCAGGCCATTGGTGATATTCAATCGGGTAAAAGTCGCGTGGCCATTGTGGGCGGCAGCGAGGCACCCATCTTGCCAGATATTATTGAGGGCTACTCGGCTATGGGCGCGTTGGCTACCGCTCAGGGCTTGCGCGACCTCGATGGCGGCAAGCTTGATTACCGGCGTGCCTGCCGGCCTTTTGGCGAAAACTGCGGGTTTACTTTATCCGAGTCGGCGCAATTTATTGTGCTATTTGACGACGCGTTGGCTTGCGAGTTAGGCGCGCAAATTCATGGCGCGGCCACCGATGTGTTTGTTAATGCCGATGGATTTAAAAAATCTATTTCAGCGCCGGGCGTGGGTAATTATTTAACCATGGCTCGCGCCTTGGCAAGTGGCCGATCTTTGCTTGGCCAGAAAGCTCTGCGTGAGCGCAGTTTTGTACAGGCTCACGGCACGAGTACGCCGCAAAACAGAGTGACTGAATCGGCTGTTTTAAGCAGTATTGCTGGCGAGTTTGGCATTGAGCATTGGCCGGTAGTGGCGGTAAAAAACTTTTTGGGTCACTCGGTGGGTACTGCGGGTGCCGATCAGTTGATGGCTACTTTGGGGGTTTGGCAAGAGGGTATTTTGCCGGGCATCACTAACATCGATGAGCCAGCAGCCGACGTGCAAACGCGTCATCTGACTATTAGTGCCGAACACAAAGACGTAGGGGCTGATGGCACCGATTTAGCCATCATTAACGCTAAAGGTTTTGGGGGCAACAACGCCTCGGCGGTGGTGGTTTCGCCTACCGTGGTTGAGCAAATGCTACGCAACAAGCATGGCGCAGCCGCATGGAAAAACTACCAGCAAAAACGCGAGCAAACCCTTGAAAATGCCAACCGCTATGACCAAGCTATGGTGAGTGGTACGCAAAGCCCCGTTTACTTATTCGATAATAATGTGATGGACGGTGATGCCTTGCGCTTTCAAAATAATCAGGTTTTTGTTCCAGGCTTTAACAGGCCCGTCGATTTGCCAGTAAGCTCCCCCTATGTAAAATGGTTAGATAATATTGACTAGACATTCGTTTTTTAAGTTTAATAGTAGTGAGTAGCTAAACACCAAATTATTGTTAGGGGTCACTCAAGCCTTATTGGTTAAGGTGGTGGCTCTAGTATTAAATTCATCGCTGGTTATAACGTATAATGGTTAACTCGCTGGTTGAAGCGTGACTAACAAATACTAGAGAAATTATTAATGGATGCTATGACTGCCTTACATACACGGGTGTCTTCGCCACGTTTGGTTGAGCCGGCGCCTACGCCCGAACACCGCGAAGCGATTTTTAAGGCGGCTTTGCGCGCGCCTGATCATGCGGCCTTACGCACTTGGCGCTTTTTGTGTGTTGAGGGCGAGGGCAGGTTAGAGCTGGGCGAAAAAATGGTGGCTGCAGCATTGCGCCAAGACCCGGCATTAAGCGAGGCTATGCAAACACGCAGGCTTAATTCACCCCAGCGAGCCCCCTTAGTAATTGTGGCAGTGGTTCGCTTGCGCGAGCATCCTAAGGTGCCGGCTATTGAGCAGTGGCTATCGGTAGGAGCCGCCACCAGTAATATGTTGTTAGCGGCGCATGCGCTCGGTTATGGCGCTATGTGGCGCTCGGGTAGCTTGAGTTACGACCGCAGCTTTATGACCGACATAGGCTTGCAGGCCGAGGAGCATATTGTGGGTTTTTTGTATATGGGCAGCGTTGCAAGTGCACTCAAATCGCCGGCTGAGCACGTGGTAAGCGATTATTTTTCGCCGTGGCCTGCAGCGACCTAATCGCGCGCTGGCTGTTACCGAGGCAAGTGAATAAGGCTGCCATTTAGTCAGATAAGGGAGCGTTGGCGTTGTGGATAACTTGGTGCGTAAAGTTTTTTTGCCTTTGGCTTGGTGCCTGTTCACCGATGCTGAATATTGCTTGCAGTGTATAAAAATAAAAAATTATTTATAAAAAACATATAGTTAAAGAGCCTTTGTATAACTTATTATTAGGTTTTCACTCTAACTGTATAAAATAGTGCCGTGAGGCGGCGTGTGGGTAACTGTTTTTGCGGTTAATTGCGCTCAAGCCTTGCCCGCGCTGCGTATTCTCGCTGTTCGCCACTATTCTCCTGCGTAAATACAACCGGTTGAGCAGGTTTCTTTGAGTTCTATGCAGCTGAGTTGTGGCAGGGTTGGCTTTAATGCCTGCCAGATCCATTTGGCTAAGTTCTCGCTGGTTGGATTTTCCAGCCCTTTAATTTCGTTGAGGTAGTGATGGTCTAGCTGCTGATAAATGGGCTCAAAGTGGGCCTTCAGTTCTGAGTAGTCCATCACCCAGCCAGCGACTGGGTCTGTGTCACCAGCCACTTCAATGCGCACTTGAAACGAGTGGCCGTGCAACCGTCGGCACTTATGGTCGTCGGGTACGTTGGGTAAGTGGTGGGCCGCTTCAAAAGAAAAGTCTTTATAAATACGCATCATAAATAAAATCGGTTAACCGCAATGCGGGCAGGTGAATGAGGCTGCGCAGTATACTCTTTTTCGCGATAATAGAGTTTATCCGTGGGCTTTAACAGCTTGTGCAGTAACTTTAAAAACAGGCGGACTTATTGTTAGTTTTTTTGCGCGGTAAATGTTTGACAACACGAACATTTTCGGTAGAATGCGCCCCTCTCAACGTGGGTGGTTAGCTCAGCTGGGAGAGCATCGCCCTTACAAGGCGAGGGTCACAGGTTCGATCCCTGTACCACCCACCATTTTTTACCGTACTTATCGTTGCTCGGTAGTACGTTCAAGTCATACGGACCGGTAGTTCAGCTGGTTAGAATGCCGGCCTGTCACGCCGGAGGTCGCGGGTTCGAGTCCCGTCCGGTCCGCCATTTAAATCTTCAAAGTCTTTTAATACCTTGTTAGTTAGCAACTTTTTGCCAACTCACGAGGAGCAGTAGACAAAATTGAAGACATTTAAGCACCCAAAATATA
>CAJQKT010000054.1 GCA_905478995.1 uncultured Pseudomonadales bacterium
GGAAACTCGCCCTCTAGCAAGGCTTCAATGGTTGCCGAACTATCAACAGAAGGAAGGCGCCCAGTGTCAGTTAAATACTCTGGATCTACTGTATTAATAGCATCTACAACGGCTTGTTCGATTGTAGATGGCGAGTTACCAATTAAACCGTCAGCAATATCAATTTTAATAGCCTCGAGTACGATGTCCGTGCTCTGCCCCAAACTATTCGCCGCTTGCGCCACCACCTCGGCAAAAGTTTCAATGGCCATACGGTAAGCTGCCACTGTTTGCTGCTTTTCCAGCGTCACAGTGCCTTCATCGATGATGGGTGGCGTATTAAAAATATCAATATCAGTAGCCATACCAAAGCCGACTGCCTGCAATACTTCAGCGCTTGCAGCAGCAAGCTCAGCCTCAACAGCTGCAGTATCACTACTATCACCACCAGCAGCTATGACTCGACTCTTAGCTCGCTCAATAGCCAGCGAGGTAAATGGCGTGGCATAAAAACGCGTGTTAGCGCGATTAGCAAATTGCGCAGCAGAAATGATCGTGCTCACCGAGGTGATCGCAGGCGTTTCGCCGGTAGTTGTATCAATGGTGCCCCCATTCGAACTGATACGCAGTAAGAAAGGTCCGTCACCAGGTTTGCCGCCATCCTCGTCAACCGCTTTTAAAGTCAACGTTGCCAAACCAGTGGCATCGGTTCGTGCATCGGCGTCAAGCAAGCTTGGCGGGCTTGGCGGCTGAGCCAAAAAATCAGACAAGCGAAACAATTCAACTACGGCGCTGGCCATTGGACCATCGGCACCCAGCACACTAATTATTTGTTCGGGATCATTACAGTTAGGATTAGTAGGCGCGCAATCTTTACTTGTGCCGCCACCGCCACAAGCAGCCAGTAAAGAAAACAAAAAACCAACAACAACTAACTTAGAAAGATCGCGAATATGCATAGTTATGCCTTTTACGTGTGGAAGCGTATGAAAGTAGATGAGTCCAACCTTTTACGACATTGATTTATCAGTTATGTTACTGCGATTTTTTAATCGCTTACCGTAGTTAATTTATTTTTTTGTTAGTACGACTTTTAATGCAGCTTGCGCTCATGCGCTCCAGCATTAAAAATAATACCTACCAAGCGTTCGTCCAGAGAAAACAGCGTGCTAGGAGTTTAACGCTCATCCGCCCCAGATACATCACACGCACATTTTTTCTTTTATAGTTTGGTCGAACTTCACGCCCCATGATTAACGATCAGGCACACTCAGTCAAGACTAACGGCACAAGCTATGAAGACACTTTTAAAATGGTTGTTATTTAAACGCGTACATTGGCCCCACATTTTTCGACGCCTAGCTCCGCACTGCAACCTCGCCAAACCAATCCACTAAAAAGCCAACCCTGCTATAGGTGCTCTACGCAATCTATCTCATACTCAATTTGACCGCTAGGCGCATTCACTACCGCAATATCGCCCACCTCTTTACCAATCAAAGCACGCGCAATGGGCGAGGTCACCGAAATTTTAAGTAGCTTAACGTCCGCCTCATCTTCACCCACAATTTGGTAGGTGACCGTCTCATCGGTTTCGACGTTAATGACCGTGACCGTGGTACCAAAAATCACCTTACCGGTCGGTGGAATTTGTTGAATATCAATCACCTGCGAATCAGCCAGCTTACCTTCAATCTCTTGAATACGGCCTTCACAAAAACTTTGCTGCTCACGTGCCGCATGGTATTCGGCATTTTCTTTTAAATCGCCATGCTCGCGCGCCTCGGCAATAGCCTTAACAATTTTAGGCCGGTCGGTCTTTTTTAGTCGAGCAAGCTCTTCGCGCATTGCAAGCTCACCCAATTTTGTCATTGGCACACGGTTCATACAGAAATTCCTTAGGTTGCCTGACCAGCAAGTGATTCATGCAAATCTTGCAGCCGGTTAACAGTTAACTCATTGGTTACATGCAACGCTTCGCACAGGGCCATCGCACCCGTCAACGTGGTGGTGTAATACACTTTATTTTGCAGAGCAGTACTGCGAATGGTCGCTGAGTCGGCAATGGCCTTGGGCCCTTCAGTGGTGTTAATAATTAGCGCGATGTCACCATTTTTAATAGCGTCTACAATATGTGGCCTACCCTCTAATACCTTATTAACGGGCTTAGCCGTGACACCCGCTGCAGCCAACGCCTTGCGCGTGCCCGATGTCGCAATCAAATCAAAGCCATGCACCAACAACTCTTTGGCAACACTCACTAAACCTGGCTTATCGCGCTCACGCACACTCAAAAATGCCGTGCCCGACTGCGGCATTACCGCTCCAGCACCTAGCTGCGCTTTAGCAAAAGCCTCGGGGAAGGTCGCACCCGAACCCATAACCTCGCCGGTTGATTTCATTTCTGGGCCTAAAATAGGATCAACACCCTGAAATTTAGAAAATGGGAACACCGCTTCTTTTACACTAGAAAAATTGGGAATCCGCTCACTAGTAAAATCTTGCTCAACCAGCGTTTTACCCACCATGCACCGGGCCGCAACTTTAGCCAACGACACGCCAATACACTTAGACACAAACGGCACCGTCCGCGACGCGCGAGGATTAACTTCGATAACGTAAATCTCATCATCCTGCACAGCAAGCTGCACATTCATAAGACCAACAACCCCCAACTCTTTTGCCATGGCAGTAACAATGTCACGCATCTCTTGCTGCTGATCAGCAGGCAAACTATAGGGCGGCAAAGAACAAGCCGAATCACCTGAATGCACCCCAGCTTGTTCAATGTGCTGCATCAATGCACCAATGACCACCTGCTCTCCATCAGACACGGCATCCAGGTCAACTTCAATCGCGGCATCCAAAAAGTGATCGAGCAACACCGGGCTTTCGTTAGAGACCTGCACAGCCTCACGCATATACCGGAGCAATTCTTTTTCGCTATAAACAATCTCCATAGCACGACCACCCAACACATAAGACGGGCGAACCACCAAGGGGTAACCAATATTCTTGGCCGCTTCTATTGCAGCTTCGTCCGATCGCACAGTTTCATTGGCCGGCTGTCGCAGCTTGAGCTTCTGAATCATCTGCTGAAAGCGCTCGCGATCTTCGGCTCGATCAATCGCATCCGGCGTAGTGCCCACAATAGGCACGCCAGCAGCTTCTAACGCACGCGCCAATTTAAGCGGCGTTTGCCCACCAAACTGCACGATCACGCCTTTAGGCTGCTCTATATCCACTATCGCCAGCACATCTTCTAGTGTCACTGGCTCAAAATATAAACGGTCCGAAGTATCGTAATCGGTAGAGACCGTTTCAGGGTTACAGTTAACCATGATGGTCTCATAACCATCTTCGCGCATAGCCAGCGCCGCATGCACACAACAGTAATCAAATTCAATACCTTGGCCAATGCGATTAGGACCACCACCTAACACCATGATCTTATCGCGATCACTAGGCTGAGCTTCACATTCATCTTCGTAGGTTGAATACATGTAAGCGGTAGCGCTAGCAAATTCAGCAGCGCAAGTATCGACGCGCTTAAATACAGGAAGTACCTTGTGTCGCTTGCGCGCATCACGCACTTGCTGTTCGGTGCAGCTTAGTAATGCAGCCAACCTAATATCCGAAAAGCCTTTGCGCTTGAGTTTTCGTAATTCATGTTCAGTCAACGCGGCCAACTGTTGGCCACCCAACGAACCTTCAGTAATAATCAAATCTTCAATTTGCACCAAGTACCAAGGATCGATACCTGACATCGCGTAAATTTCTTCGGTATTCAAACCTGCGCGATAAGCATCGCCGACAATCCAAATGCGATCGGGACCCGGAGTATGCAGCTGCGCTTTAATATCGCTCAGCACGTCTTCTTTGTCTAAATCCAGCATGGGGTCAAGGCCCGCCACCCCCACTTCCAAACCGCGCAAAGCTTTCTGCAGCGATTCTTGGAAGGTGCGGCCGATTGCCATAACCTCACCCACTGATTTCATTTGCGTGCTGAGTATAGGTTCGGCAGCGGGAAATTTTTCGAAAGTAAAGCGCGGAATCTTTGTTACCACATAATCAATGGCTGGCTCAAACGATGCGGGAGTAGCACCTCCAGTAATATCGTTAGTCAATTCATCAAGCGTATAACCAATAGCTAACTTGGCTGCAATTTTCGCAATAGGAAAGCCGGTTGCTTTAGAGGCCAGCGCCGATGAGCGACTTACGCGCGGATTCATTTCAATAAGTACCATACGACCCGTATCGGGACAGATACCAAACTGCACATTAGAGCCACCCGTTTCAACGCCAATTTCACGCAACACTGCAATCGAGGCATTACGCATCAATTGATATTCTTTGTCGGTCAGCGTTTGTGCAGGTGCAACGGTTATAGAGTCACCCGTGTGCACACCCATCGCATCAAAATTTTCGATAGAGCAGACAATAATGCAATTGTCATTTTTATCGCGCACTACCTCCATCTCATACTCTTTCCAACCAATCAGCGACTCGTCTATTAACAACTCAGTAGTCGGCGACAAATCGAGCCCACGCTTACAAATCTCTTCGAACTCTTCACGGTTATAAGCAATACCGCCGCCTGAGCCACCCATGGTGAATGAAGGACGAATGATAGAAGGAAAACCTAAATGGTCTAATGCAGCGAAGGCCTGTTCCATATTGTGGGCAATGGCCGAGCGCGGAGTTTCTAGGCCTATAGCCTTCATTGCCTTGTCGAATAAATCACGATCCTCAGCTTTGTCGATGGCCTCTTTAGTCGCGCCAATCATCTCGACGTTATATTTTTCGAGCACGCCCTGACTGGCTAAATCAAGTGCACAGTTCAAAGCAGTCTGCCCACCCATCGTTGGCAGCACTACATCCGGGCGCTCTTTCTCAATGATTTTTGCAACGGTGCGCCACTCAACCGGCTCGATATAAGTCGCATCGGCCATCGCCGGATCGGTCATGATAGTAGCCGGATTGGAGTTAACTAAAATAACTCGATAACCTTCTTCTTTTAATGCCTTACAAGCTTGCGCACCGGAGTAATCAAACTCACAAGCCTGACCAATAACAATAGGCCCTGCGCCGAGTATAAGAATACTTTTGATGTCGGTACGTTTTGGCATGTCTTATGATTCTCCGGCACTAGCCGTATTAGCAGCCGATTGCATCAGCTCAATAAATTGGTTAAATAGAGGGGCTGCGTCATGCGGGCCAGGGCTAGCTTCAGGATGCCCCTGAAAACTAAATGCAGGCTTATCGATGCGCGCAATACCCTGCAGCGATTGATCGAACAGCGACTTATGTGTCACTTTCAATGAGTCGGGCAAGGTGCTTTCATCCACGGCAAAGCCATGGTTTTGGCTGGTGATCAACACCGTTTGATCTTGCAAGTTTTGTACAGGGTGATTAGCGCCGTGATGGCCAAATTTCATTTTTATCGTTTTCGCGTTGCTAGCCAAAGCCAGCAGTTGGTGCCCCAAACAGATGCCAAACAGAGGCTTATCCGATTCGAGTAATTCACGGATTGCCCGAATCGCGTAATCACAGGGCTCAGGGTCGCCTGGACCGTTTGATAAGAAAATGCCATCAGGCTGCAGTGCCAATACATCACTGGCCGGGGTTTGCGCAGGCACCACGGTTAAGCGACAACCGCGATCGACCAACATACGCAGTATGTTTCGCTTCACACCAAAGTCATAGGCCACTACATGGTAAGGCAACTGCTCATCAGAGCGCTCGGCATAACCTTTACCTAAAACCCAGCTAGCCTCACGCCAGCTATACGTTTCGCTGCAACTCACTTCGCGCGCCAAATCCATACCCGCCAAACCAGCAAAATCCTTGGCTTGCTCTAATGCGCGCTGAACATCAACGTCACCCACACCGCCGGCAACCGCTATCACACAACCACCTTGCGCACCTTTTTCACGCAATATTCGCGTCAGCTTGCGCGTATCGATATCAGCAATCGCCACCACTTTATTTTGCACCAAAAAATCCGCCAGTGTTTGCTCACTGCGAAAGTTACTGGCCAATAGCGGTAAGTCTCGAATCACCAAGCCCGATGCCCAAACGCGATCGGATTCATTATCTTCAGCATTGGCGCCGGTATTACCAATATGCGGATAGGTAAGCGTGACAATTTGTTTAGCGTAGGAAGGGTCGGTAAGGATTTCTTGATAGCCGGTCATGGCCGTATTAAATACGACCTCACCCACTGATGAACCCTCAATACCAATCGAAGTGCCGTAGAAGACACTTCCATCCTCAAGTGCAAGCACCGCAGAATAGAGCGACAAAATAGAGAGCCTCAATTACGAAAATGAAAGACGGGTAGCTGTAAAATTTAGAGCTTCACGAAGCGCAAAAAAGCGATAAAGGATGAACTCCTGCCTCGCTTTTTGACTACGCACTCCAGACGATGTCTAAGAGCAGAAAAGGCTTAAATATTTCAGTTCTAAGTCACCAATTTCTGAAAGAAATCGATGCCCGATTTGTAGCGGGAGTTTATGCAATAGAGGGTAGCTTGTCCACCGCCATTGCGGGGTAGAAATGAGTAAATTTGGCTAGCTGACTTGCGCCGAACCCACCACCGAGCAATCGGCAATCAGTTCGGGGCCATTCGCTCAAGACAATTAGTTCAAGCCCAGCACATCCTGCATATCGAACAGCTGCGCAGGCTTACCTGCTACCCAGCTCGCCGCTCGCACAGCACCCGATGCAAAAGCCATACGCGAGCTGGCCTTGTGGGTAATTTCAACTCGCTCGCCTTCGTCGGCATACAACACCGTATGGTCACCCACCACATCACCACCGCGAATCGTCGCAAAGCCAATGGTTTTCTGCTCTCGCGCACCGGTCTGTCCTTCTCGACCATACACAGCAACATCGGCTAAATCGCGGCCTAAAGCGCCAGCAACCACCTCACCTAAACGCAGTGCAGTCCCTGAAGGCGCATCAACCTTATGCCTGTGATGGGCTTCGATAATCTCAATATCCGCCGTATCACCCAACACACGCGCCGCCAACTCGCTGAGCTTAAAGCACAAGTTCACACCCACGCTGTAATTGGCCGCCATCACTGCAGGAATCGGTACCAACGCGCCGTGCAATTGCGTCAACTGCTGCGCATCAAAACCCGTGGTGCCAATAACAATGGCTTTATTGTGTGCCGCACAAAGTGCCGCGTTATGAAGCGTTGACAAGGGGGTTGAAAAATCAATGAGCACATCAAAGCTATCAATTTGTGCCGCTAAGTTATCACTTACCTGCACATCATTGCGGCCAATACCCGCCAACTCGCCGGCATCGCAACCCAGCAGTGTACTCTCGGCGCGCTCTAGGGCCACAGTCAATTGAGTGGCGGAATTTTCGGCCAATGCCTCAATCAAGGTTTTACCCATGCGGCCAGCGGCTCCATTTACAGCAACTCTTAGCATTGTTTGCATCCGACCTAATTGATAAAGAATGTATGTTACAAGATTATAAGCACCCGCGCCTTAAGAGGCCCATAGGCAGCAGCACGCTCACGCGCGTACTTTTAACAACTAATGGACCGAAGGCTTCGGCGAAAAGCTATTTTTTCATATCATCAAAGAATGAGCGTACGCCTTCAAACCAAGAACTCTTGCGCGGCGACTGGCTATGCTCAGAAGAATCAAAGCTTGCCTGCAATTGCTTAACGAGGTCTTTTTGCTCTTTGGTGAGATTCACCGGAGTTTCAACCACCACTCGGCACATCAAATCACCCGGTGAGCCGCCGCGCACAGGCACCACACCCTTACCACGCAGGCGAAACATCTTACCGGTTTGTGTTTCTGGTGGTATTTTAAGTTTTACGCGACCGTCGAGCGTAGGCACTTCAAGCTCCCCACCCAATACTGCGTCGGCAAACCCAATAGGCACATCACAGTACAAATGTTTTCCATCGCGCTCAAAAATACCGTGCTCGCGCACATGCACCTGGACATACAAATCGCCGGATGGACCGCCATCGGGACCTGCTTCACCCTCGCCTGCTAAGCGAATACGATCGCCCGTATCAACGCCGGGAGGCACTTTCACCGACAAAGTTTTAGTTTCTTCAACACGGCCCTGCCCACGACAACTGGTACAAGGATCTTTAATCACGGTACCGGCACCACGACAGTTCGGACAACTTTGCTGAACCGAGAAAAAGCCCTGGGTCATACGCACCTGGCCCTGACCATCACAAGTACCGCATTTCATCGGCGAGCTTCCTGGCTTAGCGCCAGAGCCATCACATTTTTCGCAGCCCACCAATGACGGGATTTTAATTTTTAACGTATCGCCATGCACAGCCTGCTCAAGCGACAGCTCAAGGTTGTAACGCAGGTCGGCGCCACGCTGAGGACCGGCGCGACCACGACCGCCGCCGCCTCCACCTGCGCCCCCAAAAATATCACCGAATACATCGCCAAAAATATCACTGAAATTACCGCCGCCAAAGCCACCCGCCATTTGCGGATCAACACCAGCGTGCCCATGCTGATCGTAGGCCGCGCGCTTTTTCGTATCGCTTAATACTTCATAGGCTTCGGTGGCCTCTTTAAATTTTTCATCAGCCTGAGGGTCATCCGGATTGCGATCCGGATGGTACTTCATGGCAATGCGCCGATAAGCTTTTTTAATTTCTTTGTTTTCGGTGCTGTTACCCACACCCAGCACTTCATAATAATCGCGTTTTGACATAATCGACTACACCAGCCTCTAGCCTCGCGGCCCTTTACATTGCGCACAACCGCTCAGCGCAGGCCGTACAATAAAAAGTAATTTACCTATAACAACTTGGGGCCGATGCGCAAACATCGACCCCAAATCAGCCTCAAAAGCAGCTACCCAGCCACTTACCTAACGGCCTTACTTGTCTTCTTTTACTTCTTCGAACTCAGCATCTACCACATCATCGCCATCGTTCGATGAAGTATTTTCAGCGCTAGCACCCGCATCACCCATATCAGGTGCTTCACCTTGCTGAGCCGCCTGCTCGGCATACATTTTTTGCGCTAGCGATGAAGACGCTTCAGTCAATTTATTCGCCGCGGCATCAATTGCTTCTTTGTCATCGCCCTTAACAGCTTCTTCAACACCTTTAATAGCCGCTTCAATCGCTGACTTCTCTTCAGCTGTTGCTTTATCGCCAGCCTCTTCGAGTGTTTTGCGCGAAGCATTGGCCAAACCTTCAGCCGTATTGCGTGAACTAGTGAGTTCTTCAAACTGACGATCAGCCTCAGCATTTACTTCAGCATCCTGAACCATTTGCTGAATTTCATCATCCGACAGACCCGATGAAGCCTTGATAACAATGGACTGCTCTTTACCGGTAGCCTTATCTTTGGCCGACACGTTAAGAATGCCGTTAGCATCAATATCAAACGTCACCTCAACCTGTGGCATACCACGCTGCGCAGGCGGAATGTCAGTTAAGTCGAATCGGCCAAGCGACTTATTCGTGCTGGCCTGCTTACGCTCACCCTGAACAACATGAATAGTCACAGCAGTTTGATTGTCTTCAGCGGTCGAAAATATTTGCGACTTTTTCGTTGGGATAGTCGTGTTTTTCTCAATAAGCGGTGTCGCGACACCACCCATTGTTTCAATGCCCAAGCTTAAAGGCGTCACATCTAGCAGCAATACGTCTTTAACGTCTCCAGCTAACACGGCACCTTGGATAGCCGCGCCCATGGCCACAGCTTCGTCGGGGTTAACGTCTTTTTTCGGCTCTTGGCCAAAAAAGGCTGACACTTTTTCTTGCACCAGTGGCATGCGCGTTTGACCGCCAACCAACAGCACCTCATCAATTTCTGAAGGGCTCATATCGGCATCTTTTAACGCAATGCGGACTGGCTCAAGCGATCGCTCAACCAGGTCACCCACTAACGACTCCAGCTTGGCGCGAGACATCTTCACAACCAAATGCTTAGGACCGCTGGCATCTGCGGTAATATAAGGCAGGTTAACTTCAGTTTGCTGCGAACTCGATAATTCGATTTTAGCTTTTTCAGCCGCCTCCTTCAGACGCTGCATGGCCAGAGGGTCGCCTTTTAAATCCATGCCGCTGTCTTTTTTGAATTCAGCAACAAGATACTCAATAAGCGCCAAATCAAAATCTTCACCACCTAAAAAGGTGTCGCCGTTAGTCGACAATACTTCAAATTGTTTCTCACCATCAACATCAGCAATTTCGATGATTGAGATATCGAAAGTACCACCGCCTAAATCGAACACCGCAATAGTGCGATCGCCGCCGGCTTTGTCCATGCCATAAGCTAGTGCCGCTGCAGTTGGCTCGTTAATAATACGCTTAACTTCCAACCCAGCAATTCGACCGGCATCCTTAGTTGCCTGACGCTGCGAATCGTTGAAGTAAGCAGGCACCGTGATTACTGCCTCTGTGACCTTTTCGCCAAGAAAATCTTCGGCAGTTTTTTTCATTTTCATTAACACTTGCGCAGCAATTTGTGGCGGTGCTATTTTCTCGCCATTAGCTTCAACCCACGCATCGCCGTTATCGGCTTTAACAATTGGGTATGGCACCATAGAGATGTCTTTTTGCACAACACCGTCGTCAAATTTTCGGCCAATAAGGCGCTTCACAGCGAACAACGTGTTGGTAGGGTTAGTAACTGCCTGACGTTTGGCTGACTGACCTACAAGCACTTCGTCACTATCACTGTAAGCGACCACCGATGGCGTTGTACGATCACCTTCAGAGTTTTCAATAACTCGGGCTTTACCACCATCGAGTACGGCCACACATGAATTGGTGGTTCCTAGATCTATACCAATAATTTTACCCATGATTCTCTCCAACACATCGACCCTGAAGGTCACAATTAAATAATAAAAACTTGGTAGTCTGCGTATCGGCCAATCTCTTCAATAGCCACTTACCACCTAACTTTCTGCTTACACTTGTCTATATGGGGGTTGCCGGCGGACTTTCAAGTGCTGGCAAACCCGTTACTTAACTTGCCAGCCTCACTAAGACTTCGCCACAACCACCATCGCCGCGCGCACCAAGCGGCCGTTGAGGCTGTAGCCCTTTTGCAACACGTCAATCACACTATTGGGCTCAACCGTCTCACTGGGCACCATGGTGATAGCTTCATGCATCTGCGGGTCAAACGGCTCGCCATAAGGCTCGAGCACGTCGACCGAGAACTGCTTGAGCACATCAAAAGCGCTTTTTCGAGTCAGCTCCAAGCCTTCAATAATGGCCTTTAATGTGTCTGACTCTGCGCCGTCCACGGCTTCGCCACCGGCCTCAGTTTTCGCACCGGCCTCAATCGCTCGATCAAGGTTGTCCAGCACCGGCAACAGCGATGAAATAAGTTTTTCTTGCCCGTATCTATGGGCATTTTCAACGTCGCGCTCAGCACGCTTGCGCACATTTTGCATTTCAGCTGCCGCACGCAAGGCGTCTTCTTGGGCGCCCACCAACTTCTCTTGGGCGCTATCTAGTTGGGCCTGAAGCCCCTCAGCATCACCGCCATCATCCGCCGGCGCAGTGCCTTTTTCA
Source organism: uncultured Pseudomonadales bacterium (assembly GCA_905478995.1). GTDB lineage: Bacteria > Pseudomonadota > Gammaproteobacteria > Pseudomonadales > UBA7434 > UBA7434. Next base: position 11,528 of record CAJQKT010000054.1, read on the forward strand.
GGCTCGGCCGCGGCCGCCTCATCCGCTGGGTTAGTTGTCACCAACTCTTCAATGGTGTCAGGGTGCTCCCCGTCAACGCTCTGATCTTGCTTGTCTGCCACGTAAAATCTCCGCTTTAAATAAGTGCCGCACTACCGAATAAGCCACTCGTTAAATTAGTGGCCGGCCAGCGCGAGGCATGTTGGGGGCGACACCGATAAAATTCAAGGCAAACTGCTGTAATTATGCCGCGACCCATGCCTTTGCTCGGCGGGAATGGCTTATTAGCGCCAAAGAGAGCTTTTGCTAGTTGGAGGGGAGTTACCAAGGACGCAGGGAATGGACCGTTAATTTAACGGGGCGCGCCGCCGATTTAAAGCTGCTCGTTTTTCTAGCCTTTGAGGGCCGCAGAGAGCAGCCGAGCCGTAATATCGACCATCGGCACGACCTTCTCGTAGGCCATGCGAGTAGGGCCAATCACGCCCAACACCCCTACCGGCTCACCGCCGGCCTGATAAGGTGCAGTAATGACTGAAAAATCATCCAGCACCTGATAGCCAGATTCTTCACCAATAAAAACCTGAATGCCCTGCCCGTGTGCGCAACGCTCCATCAAATGCAAAATATCCTTTTTTTGCTGAAATGCGTCGAACAAATCGCGCAACCGCTGCATATCCTCCGACTGCCCCGCCTGACTACCCAGCAAATGAGCCTGGCCGGCAATAATATAGTCACTCTCAGCCGGCACCACCGATTCGAGCGCCTGACTAGCAAAATCGATAGCTGATTGCATGAGCTGATCGATCACCGATTTATCTTCGCGCATGCTCGACAACAACAGCCCACGCGCATCTTGCACATCACGCCCCGCATAATGCTCATTGACAAAGGCCGCCGCCTGGTGAAGCTGCCCCTCGCTGTAATCTTTATCGGTATGAATAACCCGATTTTGCACCTCGTGCTCATTGAGTACCAAAATGGCCAGCACGCGCTTGCTCGATAAAGGCAAAAATTCTAACTGCCGAAACTGCAGCTTGGCACTGCGCGGCAACAGCACCAAACCCGCCTGCTGAGTGATATCCGACAACAAGGCCGAGGCCGACTCGGCCAAGCGAGCGGGGCTGCCACCGGCGCTAAAGCCATCTTTTATTTTCTCTTGCACATCAGAAGAGGCATGCACATTGGTAGTCACCATGCTGTCGACAAACAGGCGATAGCCTCGATCGGTGGGAACTCGCCCCGCCGAGGTATGCGGCGACGCAAGATAACCGCCATCCTCAAGCTCGGCCATAATATTGCGGATACTTGCCGAACTCAGCTTAAGCGTTGCGTCTTGGGCCAGCGTTTTAGAACCCACAGGCACACCATCGCGAATAAAGCGATCGACCAGAGTCGTCAACAGGTGTAAATTTCGCTCGCTTAATTCTTTTTGAGGCATGGCAGATATTCAGATTTTTTAAGTGTCGTCTGGGCGCTGCCCAAGCAAAGCGCTAGCCCAACCAACAGACCTTAGCTGCTTAGACCCACGCATTATTAACAGGGGCCTTAACGGCTCAAACTCTTCACAGTGCACACAGCAATTAGTTGAGATAAACTTACGCCAACTCTGGCACCGGCGCAAGCTGTTGCAGTGCAAATTAACCGCAGGCATTACATGCTAACCCACATCGCAATCAAAAATTTTACCACGGTCGAGCAACTTGCACTTGAGTTTGCCACGGGGCTGAGCACCATCACGGGCGAAACCGGTGCCGGTAAATCGGTCATGCTCGACGCTTTGGCCTTAACGCTGGGCAGTCGCGGCAACACCAACGTACTGCGCGATGAGAGCCAAGCTGCCGAAGTCACTGCCAGCTTTAGTCTCAACACCCAATCGGCAGCCTTTACATGGTTACGTGACAAAGAACTGATTGAAGCCGATAGCGACGAAGTTATTTGCCGGCGCATTTTAAAAAGCGACGGTCGTAGCCGCTCCTTTATCAACGGCAGCCCGGTTAACTTGTCCGATCTTAAAGCCATCGGCGAACAACTGGTCGATCTACACGGCCAACATGAACATCAATCGCTGCTCAACAAAGCCACTCACCAGCAAATGCTCGACGCCTTTGGCAAACATCAAAACTTACAATCCGAAGTGGCACAAATAGCCCAGCAATGGTCAGCGGTACAAAGAGAAATTAATGAGTTTCGCACCGCCAACAAAAATCCTGAGGCGCGCCAGCAATTACTGGCCTACCAAGTTCAAGAGCTTGATAAGTTGGCACTTAGCGAAGGCGAAACAAAAAAGCTTGAAGACGAGCAAAAAATGCTTGCCAACGCCGAAGATCTTTTGCGCCAATTGCAAATAGCTACCGACCTATGTGATAGCGACAGCGGCAACAACAATAGCGGCGCCTTAACCGCTGCGCGGCAATCCATTATACAGCTAAACGAAAGCGTTAGATCTCTACCCGAACTTCAAGGGGCCATTGATTTGCTCGACTCAGCCAGCATTCAAATTGAAGAAGCATTAAGTGAAATGCAGGCAAGCGCAGAGCGCGTGCAGATCGACCCGCAGCGCTTACGCGATGTAGAAACACGGCTCGATGCGATTTACGCAATTGCGCGCAAACACAACATCAAACCCGAGCAGCTCGCTGCACAGCATCAAACACTTACCCGCGAGCTAAAAGCGCTCGAAAACTCCGACGAAGTGATTGCCGAATTACTGACTAAGCAAACCGAACTGACCACGCAGTTTGATAAAAAAGCCCAGCAACTTACCAAAAAACGCAGCGCCGCTGGCAAAAAACTCATTACAGCCGTGAGTAAAAAACTCACCGATTTACAAATGAAGCACTGTAAATTTGAAGTAAGCCTGAGCGAGCGAAAAGCTGACGCGCCTTCAAGCAGTGGGCACGAAAGCGTTGAGTTTTTAATTGCCACAGTGCCCGGCAAACCCACTCAGCCTCTGGCTAAAATTGCCTCGGGCGGAGAACTCTCGCGCATTAGCCTAGCAATACAAGTGGTAACCGCACAAACTAGCGACACCCCCACATTGGTTTTTGACGAAGTTGACGTGGGCATTGGCGGAGGCGTAGCTGAAGTAGTGGGTAACTTATTGCGCGAGCTGGGCAAAACTTGCCAAGTGTTTTGCGTGACCCACTTAGCGCAAGTAGCCGCCAAAGGCAGCCAGCATTTATTAGTTAGCAAAGAGATTTCTAAGGCTAATGCCACAACACGCATCGATTGCCTCGATAATGAATCGCGTAAAATTGAACTGGCCCGCATGCTCGGCGGGCTCGACGTAACAGCCTCGACACTGGCACATGCCAGCGAGATTCTAGAGTCGGCCTAATAAAAAATTGCTGGGAAAATAATTGGAAAATATAAAAAAATAGTTCCAAACATAATGAGAAAAATTAGCAAAACATTTCCCGCAAGCGCCGCACTGCCTCCTGCAATTTTTCAAGCGAGGTTGTGAAAGCAAAGCGCACATGTTCTGACGCCAAGTGGCTGCCAAAATCGGCACCCGGGGTGATGGCAATGCCATGCTCTTCTAGCAACTGCAAACAAAAATCTTTCGAATCGAGCTGGGTTAAGCCGCGAATATTGGCATAAATATAAAACGCACCAACCGGCTCAGCTTCAATACCAAAACCAATAGCACGCAACTCTTTCAATAAGTAGTTACGACGCTGTGCATATTCCTTCTTACGCTGCTCTAACACCGCCAACGCCTCGGGTTCAAAGGCGGCCAGCGCCGCATACTGCGTAGGAGTAGACATAGAAATAAACAAATTTTGCGCAAGTTTTTCTAACGCAGGAATGGCCTGCTCAGGTGCCACCATCCAACCCAAGCGCCAGCCGGTCATGCCAAAATATTTTGAAAAGCTATTAAGCACAAACGCTTGGTCTGTCATACCTAACACTGACGCCGCAGCATCACCAAACACCAAATCTTGATAAATTTCGTCAACAATTAAATTGCCGCCGCGCGCCTGACATAACGCCAGCAGCGCTTGCATCTCATCGGTGGTAAGTGCAGTACCCGTCGGATTTGACGGTGAGGCCACCATCACACCCACGGTGCTATCACGCCAATATTGCTCGGCAACGGACGCAGTTAATTGAAAACGTTGCGCTGGCGAAACCGGCACCAGCTGCGCGCGCCCCTCAACTAACCGTAAAAAGTGTCTGTTGCATGGGTACCCAGGATCGGTCATTAAAATGCCCTGCCCGGGGTTGACCAACAGCGCACTCATTAACAACAAAGCACCCGAGCCGCCAGGAGTAATCATGATGCGCTCGGCCGGTACATCTAAATTGTGTTGCTGGCGATACCAACGCGAGAGTGCCTCGCGCAGCTGTGGAATGCCGGCTGCGGGCGAGTACGAGGTATGACCTGCATCGAGCGCCGCCTTAGCCGCTGCCACGACTTGAGGAAGAGTAGGAAAATCTGGCTCACCCGCCTCCATGTGGACAACATCAACACCAGCGGCTTGCAACTCTCCAGCGCGGGTCAACATTTCCACCACACGAAAAGGCTCAATATCGGCCACCCTATCGGCAAATTTTAACGGGGGATTTGCATGATCTTCAGACGTATGACGTGAAGTAATTGGCGCTCGCTCCCAACAATGGTGTGAAAAAATTAATCAGCGTGCTTAGGTTTTACATAAAGGACCATACTGTGATCAATGATTTCAAAGCCATGACGCTCGGCAATTTTATGCTGTAAGGCCTCAAGTTCGGCGTCATAAAATTCAACGATTTCACCGGTTTTGGCACACACCATATGGTCGTGATGCTCGCCGCGCTCAATTTCAAACACCGAATGCCCGCCTTCAAAATTGTGCCGCACCACCAAACCAGCAGCTTCAAATTGAGTTAACACCCGATAAACCGTGGCCAAACCCACATCTTCGCCCGCCTCAAGCAAGCCTTTGTAAACGTCCTCGGCGCTCATGTGCCGATCAGCATCCGACGCATTTTCGAGCAACTGCAAGACCTTTAGGCGCGGCAACGTAACTTTGAGGCCCGCACGCCGTAATTCTTGATTTTCTGCACTCATTTCTATGACACCCATATGACAATCACACGCCAGCTCTATACACTGCGAACGGGCAACTGCTGCGCTAAAACGCTATTATTTAGTGCGCTACGAACCGATAGTAGCATTCTCTAAAATGTACAGTATTATTGCACCATAGCGCTGGGTAAAACAGTACCCGCCAACATTCGCACAGCTCCCGGCGATGCAGCCCGTTGAAGCTTACCGCGCCAAATACAAAGCGACTCTCTCAATACACTACACAGGAACAAAACCCCTTTCATGCCTTTCTTATTCGCTCAGCTGAACACGCCAATGCCCGCCATGGCTAACACCGCCCCCACTAAGCTGCTCAAGCAGAGCATTGTGGTTGCAATGTTGCTGTTAATCGTGGGCTGCAAAGGCTTTTTAAGCCCGCATAAAATTGCCATCCAACAAGGCAACATCGTCACCAAAGATATGATGGATAAGCTCAAAGTGGGCATGACGCCGCGACAAGTGCGTTACGTACTAGGCACCCCGCTGGTGGTCGATGCATTGCATGACGAGCACTGGCACTATTTATATTCGCTGCGCTTAGCCGACGGCACCACCATGGCAAAAAGCCTAACGCTCACATTCGACCAAGGCATGGTAAATGAAATCAACACCGATTATGAATTTCCAGAGACTCCTAAGCCTCGCGAAGCGACCAGCATCAGTGATGCCAGCGACCCTAAACCACCTTCAGGCGAGGCAGATATCGACCAGGCTGCTGAGGAAGGTGGCGCAAGCACCAGTGAAACGACAAACGCAGCCAATAAAGAGATCGACACCACCGCTGCTAGCTTAACAATAAGTTAGCCACTGGCCTTTCAATTGCCGGCAGCTTAGCTATCAGCGGCCTGCCGCGATTTTTCAGCCCGCGCTTTGCGCGCCGCTTTAGGATCAGCCACCAAGGGACGATAAATCTCAACACGGTCACCCGCGCGCAGCTCGTATTCTTTGGGCTTGACCGACTTACCAAAGATCCCCATTTTTGCGGCGGTTAAATCCACATCGTCAAACTCAGCAGCAATACCCGATTGCACGGCGGCATCAAATGCGGTGCAGCCGACATCGACATGCAGCACAATAATTTTTTGTTTGGTCGGTGTAGCATAAGCCACTTCAATCGCCAGCTTAGGTGTCTTTGGGTCATTCATTGGTTTGCAGCATCACTCAACGGTAGTTAATTAATCATTCCGCCAAAAAGCGTAGTGTATTGGCCTGTACACGAATTGCCACTATCATCGCCCTTTACTATTTACCGATTAGCGGGCAAAGCGCCAATTAAGCGCATCTTCACTGCTATACTGCAGCGTCATAGCCCAGCAAAACGACCCGCGTTTAATTAGAAGTCATTCATGTCTAAAAAGAAGCCTCAACCCGATACCAATGTGATCGCGAAGAATAAAAAAGCGCGGCATGATTATCATATCACCGACAAATTTGAAGCCGGCATGATGTTAATGGGCTGGGAACTCAAAAGCATTAGAGCGGGTAAGTGCCAGCTGGTCGACAGCTATGTGCTGCTCAAAGATGGCGAAGCATGGCTATTAGGCTCACACATGGAGCCACTCAAATCAGCCAGCACCCATGTGATTGCCGACCCCACTCGCACCCGCAAATTGCTGCTCAACCAGCGCGAACTGGGCAAGCTATTTGAGGCCACTCAGCAGGAGGGCTACACCTGCGTGGCACTGTCGCTGTATTGGAAAAAGCACTTAGTGAAATGCGAAATTGGTATTGCCAAGGGTAAAAAGGATTATGACAAGCGCGCTACCGAAAAAGACCGCGACTGGAATCGGCAAAAACAGCGGGTAGTACGCCAGCACAACGATTAGGACGCCCAGTCTGCGCCTCATTGCGCGCCTCTTCAGTTTGTTATAACAGCTCGCCTCCTCGCCAAGCGAGCCCCTAACAAAGCCATCCAACGCCTCTAGCTGCCTCAGCACCACATCAGACTAGACCGTCTATTCTATAAGGTTTACTATTAGGAGAGCTGACCCAAGGTCACACATGGCTTTCGTGTCGCCCTGCCGACTCCTGCTTAGAAAAAACCAACCCTATGAAAAATAAAGAAAAAAAATCAAACGCCGACAAACGCGCCACTATTATTGAGCGCGCCGGCCAACTGTTTCTTAAGCTTGGCTTTGAAAATACCAGCATGAGCCAAATTGCGCTGCATGCCGGTGTGGCCAAACAAACGCTGTATAGCCACTTTGGCAGTAAAGAGGCGCTCTTCACCGCCGCTATAGAAGAAGCCTGCCAAAGGCATGAGCTTACCGAAAATCTTTTTGACACCAACAAAAGTTTTGAAGAAGTACTACTCGCCGTTGGCAACCGCATAGCCGAACTGGTACTCAGTGATGAATCGCTGCAACTCAACAAAATCTGCATCAGCGGCAGCGATCAGTACCCCACGGTCTCTAAGTTATTTTGGGAAGCCGGGCCACAGTGGCTTACCGAGCAACTAAGTAGCTATTTTGAGGTCAAAGCCTTAGCGGGCGAAATTAGTATTGCCGCGTCCGATACAAAGGCGGCAGCCAAACATTTTCTGTCCTTAGTTCGCGGGCAAGAGCTACAGCGCCGCCTGTTAGGTTTGCCGTACTGCACCGATGATGATATCGACCAACATATTCAGCGCTGCGTCACATTTTTTATGAAAGCCGTCGCCGCCTAGGCTGTAGGTTGCCGTCTAAGCTTTACAAGGCCGGGGTTTAGTAAGTAATTTATCTTTTAAGTACAGAGAATAGCGTATACTTAAAAGGTACTTAATTTGGGGACGATCCGGATTCGACGCCGGTTACAAAACCAAAGGTGCATGCCGAGAGGGTAGTGACTCTCGTTAAACAATCGCTGTAACTTTATAGTTGCCAACGACGAAAACTACGCTCTAGCAGCCTAATACCTGCTAGCAGTTGCCACCGGATGCTTGTAAACGGGAAGCGACTGTCATACAGAACAAGCTAGTCTGGCGGTATGTTCAGGGCCAACGGGCAAAACTTTTACTGGGCTCGTTTCTCATCACCCTGGCCATTGGGTCGAGAGAAATTAAATTAATAGATGGTGCTAAGCATGTAGAGCCGATGGCAGAGGACTGACGGACGCGGGTTCAACTCCCGCCGTCTCCACCAAACAAAAAAGCCCTAATAAGCCTTAAGTAGGCATTAGGGCTTTTTT
>CAJQKT010000055.1 GCA_905478995.1 uncultured Pseudomonadales bacterium
CTTGCACTGGCCGGCATCATTCAAATTGGCGCCAGCATTTGCCTGTTAATAAACAAACAAGTGGTTCTCTGTGCTCTAGCTTTAGCAGGCATGGTTTTAATTATTAATGTAAGCCTGCATGATTTTTGGAATATTTATGAGGGCGTGAACACCGGACATGAGCTACAAAACTTCGTGAAAAACCTAGGCATATTTGCGGGGCTTTTGTTATTAGCTGCAATGAATATGGAATCATCAACTGATGGCGGCAAGGCACAATAACCCCTCATTAAACCATCACTAAAATGAAGTGACCTTTTCATTAATAAGATGCCCAACCAAAGGACTGGCTTGAGCATCGGCAAATGCATCATCTAAGCGGCTACCCCGTGCCGCAATGTCATTGCGATAGTTAGGATGCGTAAAAATATATCGCTGCTTTGAGGCCACTGCCTCCACCACTCGCTTTGCCAACAACTCAGGAGGTATACCCGCCTCTACTAAAGCCGCAGCACCTTTTATAACATCAGCATCAACAGTAGGCGCCGTTGATTGCTTTATTGCTGACTTATATTTTTCCTGCATATTGCGATGGGAGTTATGAATTTGTGTTTTAACGAACGCAGGGCATAAAACAGATACATGGATGCCAAAAGGTTTAAGCTCTGCAGCCCAACCCTCTGATAGCGAAACGACTGCTGCTTTAGTCGCGCAGTAGGCGTCGGCATAAGGCATCCCGCCCATGCCAGCCATAGAGGCAACATTGATAATCCAGCCGCCCTCTCCATGTTCTTTTAAAGATGGCGTTGCCGCTTGAGCGCCATAAACAACGCCCATCAGGTTGACGTCGATAGCCCAACGCCACGCATCGTGATTGGCATCTTCTAACCTACTCGGTAGGCCACCCACACCCGCATTGTTCACTACCATATGAACTTTGCCAAAATGTTTTTTTGCCTCACTAACTACTGCTTGCCATTGCTCAAAGTCAGTAACATCTAACGGGCACGCCACCACCTTTACGTCACTGTCACGCAAACTAGCCTCAGCAGTAGCTAGTTGCACCTGATCAATATCAGCGATAACCACATTCATACCATTGGCACCCAACTCTCTAGCAAGCGCCAAACCTATACCGCCAGCACCGCCTGAAATAATTACCGTCTTACCCGTGAATTGATTAGGCATAATAATAGTCATCCAAAATATAATTTATGTTCGTCCAAAAAATAGCCCCGTATAAACGAGGCTGTTTGCAGGCGCCAATAAGAAGAAAAAAGAGCAGCAGTACCACCTCACTACTACCGTCTTGAAAAACGTGGTTCCGAGGTCTAAAACGGAATGTCGTCATCCCAATCGTCCGCACCGGCTGCAGCCGCTACTGGCTGCTGAGATTGGGGCTGTTGCGCTTGCGGTGCAGAGGCTTGCGGGCCACCGTACTGCTGTTGCTGATCCATTTGACCGCCACCACCTGGCTGACCTGCTCCACGGCTGTCGAGCATTTGCATTTCGTTGGCGACAATTTCAGTTGTGTACTTATCCTGGCCGCTTTTATCTTGCCACTTGCGAGTTCGCAACGAGCCTTCTACATAAACCTTCGAGCCCTTTTTCAGATACTCACCAGCGATCTCGCCCAAGCGATTAAAAAACACCACTCGATGCCATTCGGTTCGCTCTTGCTGCTGACCGGTTTGTTTGTCTTTCCAGCTCTCACTGGTAGCAATGCTGACATTGGTAATCGCGGCGCCTGAGCCTGAAAAACGGGTTTCGGGATCTTGCCCTATATTACCGACTAAAATAACCTTGTTTACACCGCGCGCCATAATTTTTCTCCTAAGTCGTTTTGTTCGGCTTTACCCGTGAATCTAGCCGTGCAATATAAACGATTGCTCACCTTATGGCCACCACTGTGCCCACCTCAGCAGCCTCGGCCGGACAAAAATAAGGCCCCTTGGCTCCTTATTTCAATGCTATGGAACACAGCCAGCCAAGCGGCTCTCACCGCGCTCCAGATTGGTCAACCTAGGTTTGCTCGAGGCTACAGCTCTTCGTATACTAGTTGGCTGCCCTCAGCATTTCAGTCACCTAGAATATGGCGCAGTTAAGCGCAAGCCAAGTGCATGCTCAAACACACCAACTGTAGCAGAATAGGCACAAAGCAATGGAGAACGGCATATCGCTCTACCCATATCACTATATACTTGAGCCGCTTATTTATTGGGCCAGCATTATCCCTAATTATGCCGACCACTATCACGCTCCCCCGACAAGACTACACAGTAAAAATTAAACCATGGATAAAATTTCTGTACGCGGCGCTCGCACTCACAACCTCAAAAGCTTAAACATCGAGCTACCGCGAGACAAACTGATTGTCATTACTGGCCTCTCTGGTTCAGGGAAGTCATCGCTTGCCTTTGACACCTTATATGCAGAAGGTCAACGCCGCTATGTAGAATCGTTATCAACCTACGCGCGTCAATTTCTGTCGTTAATGGAAAAGCCCGACGTCGACCATATTGAAGGGTTGTCGCCTGCCATCTCTATTGAACAAAAATCAACGTCACACAACCCTCGATCTACAGTGGGCACGATTACTGAAATATACGATTACTTACGCTTGTTGTTCGCCAGAGCCGGCACTCCTGAGTGCCCTGATCATCGCGTCAAGCTCGAGGCGCAAACCGTGAGCCAGATGGTGGATGATGTACTGAGCCTACCCACTGGCAGCAAAATCATGCTGCTAGCGCCGGTTATTAAAGAGCGTAAAGGCGAACACCTCAAGCTGTTTGACAAACTCAAGCAAGAAGGTTTCGTCAGGGTGCGCGTCGATGGCGAGGTCTATGACCTTGATGAAGTTCCGTTACTAAAGAAAACCTTGAAGCACTCGATCGATGTAGTGATCGACCGCTTTAAAGTACGCGAGGATCTCAAGCAGCGCATTGCCGACTCATTTGAGACGGCCTTGCGCCTTGCCGAAGGCATTGCCTCAATTGGGTTTTTAGATGGCGATCAGCCTGACCGATTATTTTCGGCCAACTATGCATGCCCAACCTGCGGTTATAGCATCAGCGAATTAGAACCCAGAATGTTCTCGTTCAATAATCCAGCCGGTGCTTGCGCCGACTGTGATGGGCTAGGCATGAAACAATACTTTGATCAGGAGCGCGTGGTTCAGCACCCTGATGCCAGCTTGTCGGAAGGCGCGATACGCGGCTGGGATAAACGTAGCATCTATTACTTCCAGTTACTCACCTCACTGGCCGCGCATTTTGGTTTCGATATTGATAAGCCTTTTGAAAAACTGAGCAAGCAGCATCGCAATGTGTTGTTGCATGGCTGCGATGAGGAGGTGACGTTTGCCTATATTAATGATCGTGGGGATATCTACCAGCGAACCCACCCGTTTGAAGGCATCCTGCCCAATATGGAGCGACGTTTTCGCGATACCCAATCACAAACCGTCAGAGACGAGTTAGCCAAGTTCATTAGCACACAGCGCTGCTCCACGTGCGATGGGTCGCGGTTAAGACGAAGCGCGCGGCACGTATTTATTGATGGCACCAATTTACCCGACGTTGCCTCACTGCCGGTGGCTGGCGCCTTCGACTATTTTTCAACGTTAAAACTGCAAGGCAAGCGCGGTGAAATCGCCGACAAAATCGTCAAAGAGATCAGCCAGCGGCTGGAATTTTTAGTCGACGTTGGTTTGAACTATCTCACTCTAGATCGCAGCGCCGACAGCCTCTCCGGCGGCGAAGCTCAGCGTATCCGCTTGGCCAGCCAAATTGGCGCGGGACTGGTAGGCGTGATGTATATTTTGGATGAGCCCTCCATAGGTTTGCATCAACGCGACAACGAACGCTTACTCAAAACACTGACTAAACTGCGCGATCTTGGCAATACTGTGATTGTTGTAGAGCATGATGAAGACGCTATTCGCCAAGCTGATTACGTAGTCGATATCGGGCCTGGCGCCGGTGTGCACGGTGGTGAAGTGGTCGCCGAGGGCACTCTCAAGGATCTTATTGACTGCAAACGATCGGTTACCGGGCAATATTTGTCAGGGGCCAAATCCATCGCCGTACCCAAAAAGCGCAATCAAGCGAAACCTGGCTATTACCTTAAGTTAAACGGTGCGACGGGCAACAACCTACAAAACGTGTCGGTGCAAATACCGCTGGGGCTCATGACCTGTGTCACCGGCGTATCGGGCTCTGGCAAGTCAACGCTCATCAACAACACCCTCTACCCTGCCGCAGCCATCGCATTAAATGGCGCCACGGTATTAAAGCCTGCCGCACACGAAAGCATTCAAGGCTTTGAAAAACTCGATAAATGTATTGATATTGATCAAAGTCCCATTGGTCGAACCCCACGCTCAAATCCTGCCACCTACACCGGCATCTTTACGCCTGTACGCGATCTCTTTGCGGGCACACAAGAAGCCAGAACTCGCGGCTATAAACCAGGTCGCTTCAGCTTTAATGTCAAAGGTGGCCGCTGTGAAGCCTGCCAGGGCGATGGCGTAACTAAAGTGGAGATGCATTTTTTGCCCGATATCTATGTGGCCTGCGATGTATGCAAAAGTCAACGCTACAATCGCGAAACCTTAGAAGTCACTTACAAAGGCAAATCGATAGCTGATGTCTTAGCTATGACGGTGGAGGATGCGCTCGAATTTTTTATCGCTATTCCAACCATCTCCAAGCGGCTGCAAACGCTAATGGACGTAGGCCTGAGTTACATTACGTTAGGTCAAGCAGCCACCACACTGTCGGGCGGTGAAGCGCAGCGCATTAAGCTGTCCAAAGAGCTATCCAAACGCGATACTGGCAAAACACTCTATATTTTGGACGAGCCTACTACTGGCCTGCACTTTGCTGACATCGCTCAGCTATTAACGGTGCTGCATCACCTGCGCGATAAAGGCAACACCATTGTTATTATCGAACACAACCTCGATGTGGTAAAAACCGCTGATTGGGTTATCGACCTCGGCCCCGAGGGAGGCAGCGGTGGCGGAGAAATTATTGCCGAGGGCACTCCTGAAACTGTCGCTAAAAAGAAGCATTCGTATACCGGCAACTTTCTCAAACCTATGCTTAAAGCTAGCAAAGCTTAATGCTGCCAAGCGCCTCCTAGTAAGCATTAAATAGCAGGCAAAAAAAACCGCGAACTTAATCGCGGTTTTTTTTATAACCCGTTTTGTCTATCGATGCTTACTCGTCATCAAAATCGAAATCATCATCAATATCAAAACCGTCTGTCTGTGGCCGATCAACTAACTCAACATAAGCCATCGGTGCTTGATCGCCTGTACGAAAGCCACACTTCAAGATACGAAGGTAGCCACCAGGGCGCGACTCGTAGCGCGGACCCAGTTCAGAGAACAGCTTTCCAACCATTGTTTTGCTTCGCGTTCTGTCAAAAGCCAGACGGCGATTGGCAACACTGTCTTTTTTCGCTAGCGTAATCAGCGGCTCAGCAACACGACGCAGTTCCTTGGCCTTAGGCAAGGTAGTACGAATAAGTTCGTGTTCGAACAACGAATTAGCCATATTGCGAAACATCGCTTTTCGATGTGACGCATTTCTGTTTAGCTGCCTGCCGGCATGTCTATGGCGCATGTAATTTCCTGTCTATAAATCTAATGAATAGTTTTCTTTTAAACCAGCAATTTGTCGTCGCTGCGCAAGGTGGCTGGCGGCCAGTTGTCGAGGCGCAAGCCAAGCGACAAACCACGCGATGCCAACACGTCTTTGATTTCTGTCAGTGACTTCTTACCCAAGTTAGGCGTTTTCAACAACTCAACTTCAGTACGCTGAACCAAATCACCGATATAGTAAATATTCTCTGCCTTGAGGCAGTTTGCCGAACGCACAGTCAGCTCAAGATCATCAACTGGACGCAATAAAATAGGATCAATTTCTTCTTCTTGTTGCGCAGGCTCTAATTCTTTCTCGCCCTCGAGGTCAACAAAGACAGCTAATTGCTGCTGTAAGATCGTTGCTGCACGACGAATAGCTTCTTCAGAATCCAACGTGCCGTTGGTTTCTAAATCAATAATAAGCTTATCAAGGTCAGTACGTTGCTCAACACGGGCGCTATCAACTACATAGGAAACTCGACGTACCGGACTGTATGAGGCATCTAGCTGTAAACGGCCAATCGCTTTAGTTTCTTCATCGTCAGTCTGACGTGAATCAACCGGCTGGTAACCGCGCCCCGTGGTAATCGTCAGCTTCATCGTCAAGCTGCCCGTACCGTTTAGATGCGCAATAACGTGCTCAGGATTCTTGATCTCAACTTCGTGGTCGAGCTGAATATCAGCCGCAGTCACAACGCCTGAGCCTGATTTACTCAGCGTAAGTACCGCCGAATCGCGCTCATTCATTACAACTGAAATACCCTTTAGATTGAGCAAGATCTCAATAACATCTTCCTGCACGCCTTCAATAGCACTGTACTCATGAAGCACGCCTTCAATTTCTACTTCACTGATAGCTGCACCAGGCATAGAAGAAAGCAATATACGACGCAAGGCGTTACCCAGAGTATGACCAAAACCTCGCTCAAGAGGTTCGAGCGTAATTTTAGCTCGGGTTTCGCTGAGTTCTTGCACATCAATTAAACGGGGTGTTAGAAAATCGCTGCCTGCACTTAGCATATCGTTACCTGTAATTGATTAACTGGTTTTCGGATGGGGCTTACATCCGAAGAAACACTCGGCCGGTCTAGATCAAAGAGATCACCCATGCCGAAATCTTATGCCGCAGTCGACCGCTCTCAGACTGCTAAACCCAATCGACCCAGTGGACCACTGCCACTCGCGCCGACACTACTCAAACACTTACCAAGCCTGCTTGTTACTTCGAATACAGCTCAACAATCAAACTTTCATTAATTTCTGAAGGTAAATCAGCGCGCTCTGGAGCCGACTTGTAAGTGCCCTCAAGATTACCCTCATTCACTTCAATCCAATCAACACGACCACGCTGGGCGGCTAAAGACATCGCTGATTGAATGCGTAACTGCTTCTTGGCTTTTTCACGTACCGAAACGAGATCGCCAGGCTGCACTTGATAAGAGGCGATATTCACTACTTGACCATTCACCAACACCGAGGCATGTGACACAAGCTGACGCGACTCTGAACGAGTTGAGCCAAAACCAATACGATACACCACGTTATCTAAACGGCCTTCTAACAACTGCAACAAGTTCTCACCCGTAGCGCCTTTTTTACGCGCGGCTGTTTTGTAATAGTTGCGGAATTGCTTTTCTAAAATACCGTACATACGGCGCACTTTTTGTTTCTCGCGAAGCTGCACACCATAATCCGATAAACGACCGCGGCGAGCGCCATGCATACCTGGCACAGACTCTGCGCGACATTTGCTATCGAGCGATCGTACGCCGCTTTTGAGGAACAAATCGGTGCCCTCGCGACGTGCTAATTTACAAGTTGGGCCTAAATATCGAGCCATAGTTTTCGATCCTGACTAATAAGCTAGTATGCTTGATTGTTTACCGGGCTAATCGCGAAGCTCATTGATGAGAGCTAAGCGTTACTGAGTGCCCATTTGTTCTAATTAATAACCTATCAACTTAAACGCGACGGCGTTTAGGTGGTCGGCAACCGTTGTGTGGGATAGGCGTTACATCAGTAATGCTGTTGATGTTGTAGCCACACGTGTTGAGCGCTCGCACCGCAGACTCGCGGCCGGGCCCAGGCCCCTTAACCCTAACATCAAGGTTTTGCAGACCGTATTCTTTAGCCGCTGTGCCGGCTCGTTCAGAAGCTACCTGCGCAGCAAACGGCGTACTTTTTCGCGATCCACGAAAGCCAGAACCGCCAGATGTTGCCCATGAAAGCGCATTACCCTGTCGGTCAGTAATCGTAATAATTGTGTTGTTGAACGACGCGTGTATATGTGCGATACCGTCCGCTACCACCTTCTTGACCTTCTTTCGGCCGCTTTGTGCTCCGGGCTTTGCCATGCTATTTACTTACCTTTTTATCAATATCAATAAAATTGTTAATTGTCGGTTTATCTACTTACGAATTGGCTTGCGAGGACCTTTGCGTGTACGAGCATTGGTTTTAGTTCGCTGGCCGCGCAGTGGCAAACCTCGACGATGACGCAAACCTCGATAGCAACCCAAATCAAGCAAGCGCTTGATATTCATCGAAATTTCTCGACGCAAATCACCTTCAACTGGCAACTTAGAAACTTCTGAGCGTAAATCATCTATCTCAGACTCTGACAGGGCACTGATCTTTGTGCTCGGGTCGATGTTGACAGCCTTACACAATGCAGCTGCGGTGGTATTACCTACGCCAAATATATGGGTAAGCGACACAACGGCATGCTTGTGGTCAGGAATATTGACGCCTGCTATACGGGCCATTCTTTTTCTCCAGTGTTCTCTTAAATGTGCTGTTCTTTTTACTCGGGCAATCTGCTTGCTGCGAAAAAACACCGCTTGATTTGAGGCTCAAACCAAAAAAGCGCGCAAGAATACCTGCTGACCGACGAAAAATCAATCGGCGAATCTGTTGTTTTGCCGCCTTAGGTGCTCCCCTTGACGACCCTACCACCTAACCCTGACGCTGCTTATGACGGGGTTCAGCACTACAAATCACTCGAACCGCACCTTTGCGACGAATTATTTTGCAGTTGCGGCAAATCTTTTTAACCGAAGCTCTAACTTTCATAATGCTCTTCCTAATAACTTACTTAGGTGCCAGACCACTGCCACCAAAATTCTTCAAATTAGCTTTTTTCATGACCGAGTCATACTGATGCGACATCAAATGCGACTGCACTTGCGACATAAAATCCATGACTACCACCACCACAATGAGTAGCGAAGTACCGCCAAGGTAGAAAGGCACGTTAGCGGTCACTTGTAAAAACTGCGGCAACAAACAAATGCCTGCCATATACATCGAGCCAAACATCGTTAAGCGGGTTAACACGCCGTCGATATAATCTGCTGACTGCTTTCCTGGGCGAATACCTGGGATGAACGCTCCCTGACGCTTCAGGTTCTCAGCGACTTCATCGGGGTTGAACATCAACGCCGTGTAGAAAAAGCAAAAGAACACGATGAAAATAGTAAACAACAATATATTCAACGGCTGCCCTGGGCTGATATAGAGCGCTAAGTCCTGCAACCACTCCGAACCTTCTCCCGACTGGCCAAACCACTGGGCAATAGACGCGGGGAACAATAAAATACTTGATGCAAAAATAGCGGGGATTACACCAGCCATATTGACCTTAAGCGGCAAATGACTGCTTTGCGCCGCAAACACTTTTCGGCCCTGCTGCCTTTTCGCATAGTTGACCGTGATGCGGCGCTGCCCACGCTCAATAATCACGATAAAAAAGATAAGTGCAAAAGCCAACACCAATACGCCGCCGAGCAATAACCAATTCATCTCACCGGTGCGCGCCTGCTCCAGCGACTGACCAACAGCAGCGGGCAAGCCTGCGACGATGCCCGCAAAAATCAAAATACTAATGCCGTTACCAATGCCGCGCTCGGTAATCTGCTCACCCAGCCACATCATGAAAACCGCACCCGTGACCAATGACACTACGGCCGGAATATAAAAACCCATGCCTGACACATAAGCCAGACCCTGGCTTGCCAAACCACTCGACATACCGGCTGCTTGAATTAATGCCAGTGCCACCGTCAAATAACGCGTGTACTGCGTAATCTTGCGTCGGCCGGACTCGCCTTCTTTCTTCAACTGATCGAGCGTAGCACTCACCGAGCTCATTAACTGCATGATGATCGAGGCTGAGATATAAGGCATGATACCCAGCGCTAGAATACTCATGCGCTCCAAGGCACCACCAGAAAACATATTAAACATATCCAGAATCGTGCCCTGATTCTGAGTAAACAACTCGGCTAGGCGATCAGGATTGATTCCCGGCACAGGTATATGAGTGCCCACGCGGTAAATAAAAATCGCTAGCAATACAAAACGAAGCCGAGCCCATAGCTCACTTAGGCCAGAGTTCATATTGGGTGTTAAGCCTGGTTTAGCCATAATTGCGAATGAATACCTTTACGCCGTTGTTATATTGGCAAACTTCGAACCGATTAATCTTCAATGCGGCCGCCGGCAGCTTCAATCGCTACACGAGCGCCTTTAGAAACAGCCAAACCCTTAATAGTCAGTGCGCGTGTTACTTCGCCCTGCAAAAATATCTTCGCCTGTACGATCTTTTGGCCAATTAACCCAGCCGCTTTGAGCGTGCTGACATCAACCACATCACCCGTGACGCTATCGAGCTCGCCCACGCGAACTTGGTCACTAACACGGCCGATGCGCGACGTAAAACCGTACTTAGGCAGGCGCTTTTGCAAAGGCATTTGGCCGCCCTCAAAACCCGGACGAACACTGCCGCCAGAACGCGATTTTTGACCCTTGTGTCCGCGGCCACAAGTTTTACCCGAACCACTGCCAATGCCACGCCCAACACGCTTGGCCGCTTTTCGATGACCGTCAGCCGGGCTTAGACTGTTTAACCGCATCATTTCGCTCATGACTCTTTAATCCTAACTGTTAACTCTTGGCTGTATCGGGCTTTAGGCAAATACTGCTAAAAACCTATGATAACGACGACTAACTTTAAAATATTTCTCAACTACTCAACTACTCAACTACGCAACTGCTCAACAAACACTCAACAATTACTCAACAATGGTCACTAAATAGTGCACGGTGTTGATCATGCCTCGCGTTGAAGGCGTATCTTCAACCTCAACAACATGATTGATACGACGTAAGCCAAGTCCGCGCAAGCTCGATTTATGCGCTTTGACACGTCCCGCACTACTGCGGATTTGTTTAACCTTAATGGTTTTTGTAGCTGCCATGGTTGTACTCCAATTCTTTAAATCCGGCTCTTAGCGCTTCACCAATGGGCCGCTAGAGCCTAATCACTAGGCTGTTTTATCAGCAACTATGTCAGATAAGTTTTTGCCACGCTTAGCCGCGATTTGACTTGGCGAACGCATATTACCCAAGCCCTTAATGGTGGCACGCACCACATTGACAGGGTTAGTCGAACCGTAACATTTAGCCAGCACGTTATGCACGCCAGCTACTTCCAATACCGCACGCATCGCACCACCAGCAATAACACCAGTACCTTCTGACGCAGGCTGCATATAGATCTTCGACGCACCGTGGTTAGCCTTAACGGCATACTGCAAGGTGCCCGCTTTAAGATCGACATCAATCATATTGCGTCGCGCCGCTTCCATTGCCTTTTGGATTGCAACCGGCACTTCACGCGCCTTGCCACGACCAAAGCCAACGCGGCCATTACCATCACCAACAACAGTTAAGGCAGTGAAACCAAAAATTCGGCCACCTTTAACTACTTTAGCAACTCGATTGACTTGCACTAACTTCTCTTGCAAGCCTTCTTCGTTATCTTTTTTTGAATCGTTAAACGCCATATAGCTACCCTAGAATTCCAGACCTGCTTCACGCGCGGCATCAGCCAACGCCTTAACTCGACCATGATATTTATAACCGCCGCGATCAAACGCCACCGAAGCAACACCAGCCGCTTTAGCTCGCTCAGCTATTAATGAACCCACCGCTTTTGCTGCGTCAACATTACCTGTTGCTGACTCGCGCAAAGATTTTTCTAAAGTGGACGCTGCCGCAATAACACGATCGCCATTGGCCGATAGTATTTGCGCGTAAATATGCCTTGGCGTGCGATTAACGCTTAATCGATCGACACCTAGCTCTCTGATTTTGACCCGGCTACGTCGCGCTCTTCGCAATCTAGCCTTATTTTTGTCACTCATGCTGACCTCATTAAAACTGTGCGTATGCAAAAAAACATGCCGCAGTAAATCTTTGAAAAAAATCGCTAATTATTTCTTTTTCGCTTCTTTACGACGAACCTGCTCGTCTGCGTAGCGAACACCCTTACCTTTGTAAGGCTCTGGCGGTCTAAAAGCACGTATCTCTGCAGCTACCTGACCCACTTGCTGCTTATCAATGCCCTTCAAAACAATTTCAGTCTGGCTTGGAGTTTCTACGGTTACGCCGGCGGGCAACTCATACTCAACAGGGTGAGAAAAACCCAACGTCAAGTTAATGGTGCTGCCACTAGCCTTAGCTCGATAACCAACGCCATTCAATACAAGCTTCCGTTCAAAGCCCTCAGTCACACCGTGAACCATGTTGCTTACTAAAGACCGAACCGTGCCGGACATAGCTCGCGAAACTTTACTGCTGTTAAGCGCGGCAAAAGTGACAACATTGCTATCAACGTTCACACCGACCTGGCTATGCAAAGCCATTTCCAACGTACCTTTGCTGCCTTTCACAGCGACTCGCTGATCGACAACCGTTAGCTCGACGCCCGCAGGCAGCGTCACTGGATTATTCGCAATTCGTGACATATCTGTTACCTAAACCCTATATCCTAATCTTGACCGGCTCGCCAGAGTATCTAGCATCACCTCTGGCAAAAACCAAAAACAAATACGCTTTCTTAAAAGACCGTACAAATAACTTCGCCACCAACGCCCGCTTCACGAGCTTGCTTATCGCTCATCAAACCGCGGTTAGTCGAAATAATCGATATGCCCAAACCGTTACGCACCGTAGGCAGATCTTCTTTACCCGAATAGGCCCGCAAACCTGGACGGCTAGCGCGATGAATCTCCTCAATGACAGGCTTCCCGTCAAAGTACTTCAACTCAATAGTGAGCTCAGCCTTACCATCATTATCTTTGACGTTTACGCCACCAACATAACCTTCGCTTTGAAGCACATTAGCAATGGCAACTTTCGTCTTTGAAGATGGCATTGCCACCGACACTTTCTCAGCCATTTGTGCGTTACGAATTCTGGCCAACATATCCGCAATAGGATCTTGCATACTCATATTTGTTAACTCTCCGCTTTAACAAGCGTTTCGATATTTCTTAAAATGTTACCCAAACTTACCAACAAACCTACCAGCTGGCTTTTACCAAGCCTGGGACATAACCATTCATCGCAGCTTCACGCAACTTATTACGACACAAGCCAAACTTTCGGTAAACACCGTGAGGCCTGCCGGTGACTTGACAGCGACGGCGGCCGCGCGATTTGCTCGCATCTCGCGGTTGCTTTTGAAGTGCCATCTGAGCTTCCCAACGATCTTCATCGGAAGTCTCAGGGTCAGCGATTTTTGCCTTGATTGCGGCGCGCTTCACTGCGTATTTAGCAACAGTTTTAGTGCGCTTCTTTTCGCGCTCTATCATTGATTGTTTAGCCATGTCTCTGCTCTCTCAAATCTAATCGAGGTTGGTGTTCTACTTAGCTCTAAACGGAAAATTAAACGCCGCCAACAGTGCTCGACCTTGCTCGTCCGTCTTTGCCGTCGTGGCAATGGCAATATCTAGGCCGCGAATAGTGTCGATTTTGTCGTAATCTATTTCTGGAAAAATAATCTGCTCTGTAACGCCCATTGAGTAGTTACCACGACCGTCAAACGATTTAGGGCTCATGCCGCGAAAATCTCTGATTCGCGGTATAGAGATACTAATCAAGCGGTCTAAAAACTCATACATGCGCTCGCTACGCAAAGTAACTTTACAACCTATCGGCCAGCCTTCGCGAACCTTAAAACCCGCAATAGATTTGCGTGCGCGCGTGACAACAACTTTCTGGCCAGCAATCTGCTCTAAGTTACTTACCGCGTGCTCCAAAATCTTTTTATCGCCAAGCGCTTCGCCAACGCCCATATTTAGCGTGATTTTAGTAATACGCGGCACTGCCATTACATTGTCTAAGCCCAATTCTTCTTTGAGCTTCTGCGCTAATTCCGCGTTATATAATTCTTTCAACCTAGCCATGTCGTCTGCCTGATGTTAAACCTTCGAATTACCCGACTCGCTTACTAAACCCTAACGGGCCTAAAGCTCGACCAATTCGTTATTTGATTTAAAAATACGTACTTTAGTGTCGCCCTCTACACGAAAACCAACACGATCTGCCTTGTTAGTTTTCGGATTAAAGATCGCCACGTTTGATATCTGTATGGGAGCTTCTTTTTCAACAATACCGCCGGGCACGCCCGCTTGCGGATTAGCCTTAGTATGGCGCTTAACCATATTCAGACCGCTCACCAAAATCTTGGTCTCGCCAACTAAACGCTGCACCTTGCCGCGTTTGCCTTTGTCTTTACCGGCGATGACAATAACTTCATCTTCTCTTTTAATTTTGTTCATAACCTTACGCTTTCAAAATTCGTACTGGGATTATATTCTCTAGTTGCAACGCGCTTACCTCAACGCTGCATGCCTAACCTCTTTTCTTCAATCTCTAGCGCTAAAGTACTTCGGGCGCCAGTGAAATGATTTTCATAAACTTCTCGCCACGCAGCTCGCGAGTAACCGGGCCAAAAATACGAGTACCAATTGGCGCCAATGCCTGATTGAGCAGCACCGCTGCATTATCATCAAACTTTATCAACGAACCGTCGGCACGACGAACGCCCTTTTTGGTACGCACCACAACAGCATTCATAACCTGGCCTTTCTTTACCTTGCCACGCGGAATCGCTTCTTTGACAGTCACTTTAATGATGTCGCCGACACGTGCGTAACGTCGGTGCGAACCACCCAAAACCTTGATACACATAACACGCCGCGCACCACTGTTATCGGCGACTTCTAAATAGCTTTGCGTTTGTATCATTGTATGGCTCCAAACCAGTTCTTAGTCTTGCAGCACCGTTGCACTACACAGACGTTATATTTTGCTATCACAAGAGGCGATGTGGCAAAGGCCAACCAACACCCCTCAACCACTATGCTTCAGCAGCTTTCTCTAAAATTTCTTGCAACATCCAGGTCTTGGTTTTTGATAATGGACGCGACTCACTTATCGCAACCAAATCACCCACCTGGCAATCATTTTTTTCATCATGCGCGTGCAACTTAGTTGAACGCGTCAAGTACTTACCGTAAAGAGCGTGCTTAACACGACGCTCTATCAAAACGGTAATCGTTTTATCCATTTTGTCGCTAACAACTCTACCGGTTACCATGCGCGCTGATTTTTCTTGGTTTGCCATCATCTATGCCTTATTTCGCTTGCTCTTTCAGCACGGTCTTTAGTCGTGCAACATCATGCTGATTTTCTCGCAACAGATGCGTTTGAGTTAGTTGGCCGGTTGCTTTTCGCGTACGAAGGCGAAAACGCTCTTCCAATAACTTATGCAGCTCAGCATTGAGCTCGTCTGTTGATTTAGTTCTCAATTCACTGGCTTTCATTTACATCACCGTACGCTTAACAAATGTGGTGGGCAGTGGTAGCTTAGCGGCAGCTAACGCAAATGCTTCGCGCGCCATCTCCTCTGAAACTCCCTCAACCTCATAAAGCACCTTGCCCGGACAAACCTGGGCAACCCAGTACTCAACATTACCCTTACCTTTACCCTGCCTAACTTCTAAAGGCTTTTGGGTGATTGGCTTATCTGGAAAAACGCGTATCCAGATTTTACCGCCACGCTTAATATGCCGAGTCATGGCACGACGGGCAGCTTCAATCTGTCGAGCGGTAATACGGCCCCGACCGGTACACTTCAGGCCGAACTCGCCGAAGCTTACCTTGCTACCACGGTGTGCTAAACCACGGTTACGACCCTTCTGGGCCTTGCGAAATTTTGTACGTTTAGGTTGCAACATTACTATAAACCTTTACTTTCTACCGCCAGCGGCTTGCTCGGTTTGCGTTTCGACATCAAGAACTTCACCCTTAAAGATCCAGACTTTAATGCCTATGATCCCGTAAGTAGTTAGTGCCTCGTGTGTCGCATAATCGATATCAGCGCGCAATGTATGTAACGGCACGCGGCCTTCGCGATACCACTCTGAACGGGCGATCTCTGCACCGCCTAAACGACCGCCAACCTGAACCTTTATACCTTCAGCTCCAGCACGCATCGCATTTTGTACAACTCGCTTCATAGCACGCCTGAACATTACGCGGCGCTCTAACTGCCCGCCCACATTCTGCGCTACAAGCTTGGCATCAAGATCAGGCTTACGGATTTCTTCGATATTGATGTGAACCGGAACGCCCATTTGACGGGTCAATTCCTTGCGCAACTTATCGACATCCTCGCCTTTCTTGCCAATCACAATACCCGGACGCGCAGTGTGGATAGTAATGCGCGCCGTTTGTGCTGGACGCTCAATCACAACCTTGCTGACCGAAGCACTTTTTAACTTGTCTTCAATATACTCACGAACACTCAAGTCGGTAACTAACCGCTTGGCATAATTTTTTCCATCAGCATACCAAATCGAACTATGCTGCTTGGTAATCCCAAGACGGATTCCAGTAGGATGAACTTTCTGACCCATATGGTCTTCTCCTAACGAGCCGGGCTAGTCGGCAACTTTAACGGTTATATGACAGGCGCGCTTCAAAATTCTATCAGCACGACCCTTGGCACGAGGCTTCAGTCGCTTCATGGTGCGACCCTCGTCAACGAAAACGGTAGAAACACGCAATTCATCAACATCTGCGCCTTCGTTATGCTCGGCATTAGCTATTGCCGAGTTAAGTAATTTCAACACAATTCCAGCCGCTTTTTTCTTGCTAAAGCCTAAAATATCGATAGCGTCTTCAGCAGTTTTACCGCGTATCTGATCGGCCACCAGACGCACTTTCTGTGCAGATATCTGGGCGCCTGTAAGTTTCGCTGCAACTTCCATCCTATAACCTCACAAATTGCCTAACGCTTGGCTTTTTTATCAGCCGTGTGGCCACGGTAAGTACGAGTAGGAGAAAATTCTCCCAACTTATGGCCAACCATATCTTCAGTCACAAACACAGGAACGTGCTGACGACCATTGTGTACTGCAATAGTTAATCCCACCATATCTGGGGAAACCATCGAGCGACGCGACCAAGTCTTTATTGGACGCTTTTCGTTTTTCTCGTTGGCTACTTCTATCTTTTTCATCAGATGCAGATCGATGAACGGACCTTTTTTTAATGAACGTGGCACGCTTGCCTCCTCCGGCCTGCTTATTTAGAACCGCGACGACGCACAATAAGGCGGTCGGTTCGCTTGTTCTTACGAGTTTTGTAACCTTTGGTTGGCATACCCCAAGGCGACACAGGATGACGACCTCCAGATGTACGACCTTCACCACCACCGTGCGGGTGATCAACCGGGTTCATTGCTACACCCCTTACCGTTGGTCGGATACCACGCCAGCGCGAT
This sequence comes from uncultured Pseudomonadales bacterium, assembly GCA_905478995.1. Classification (GTDB taxonomy): domain Bacteria; phylum Pseudomonadota; class Gammaproteobacteria; order Pseudomonadales; family UBA7434; genus UBA7434. The sequence continues at coordinate 17,268 of CAJQKT010000055.1, forward strand.
GCACCAGCCTTACCCAACGAACGCAAATTATGCTCACTGTTAGACACTTCGCCCAACGTTGCACGACACTCAACCAAAACCTTGCGCATTTCGCCCGAACGCATACGTAAAGTAGCGTAAGAACCTTCTCGAGCAACCAGCTGCGCGCTGCCACCGGCCGAGCGCACCATCTGCGCACCCTTACCAGGCTTAAGCTCAACACAATGAATCAAACTACCCACCGGAATATTGCGAATCGGCAGAGTGTTTCCTGGCTTAATTGGCGACGCTTCGCCAGAAATAATACTATCGCCAGCACTTACACCCTTAGGCGCGATAATGTAGGCACGCGAGCCGTCTGCGTACAACAACAAAGCCAGATGAGCAGTGCGATTAGGATCGTACTCTAGGCGCTCAACCTTTGCCGGAATACCGTCTTTATTGCGTTTAAAATCAACCACGCGGTAATGCTGCTTATGACCGCCGCCACGATGACGAGTCGTTATGCGACCCGCATTATTACGGCCCCCAGTTTTACTCTTCTTCTCAAGTAGTGGCTTGTAGGGTGCACCTTTGTGCAGGTCGGGGTTAACAACCCTGACTACAAACCGCCGACCCGGCGATGTTGGTTTACTTTTTACGATTGGCATTTGCGCTAATCTCCAAAAACTTTTTTACACTAACTATTAGGTTGCGCCAGCTTAATCAGCTAGAGCGAAATCAATATCATGACCGGCAGCAAGACTTACGTAAGCCTTTTTCCAGCTTGGCTTAGCGCTTAAACCATAGCGGTTGCGCTTAACCTTACCTTTAACATTGAGAACTTGAACCGCCTCAACTTTAACTTTAAAAAGCTGCTCAACCGCACCTTTTATTTCACGCTTAGTTGCATCAGGAACCACACGAAATACAACTGCATTCGACTGATCCCCAGCAAGCGCTGCCTTCTCTGAGATATGCGGCGCTAACAATACCTTTAATAGGCGCTCCTGATTCATCCCAACACCTCATCAAATTTTTTCAATGCCGCTACAGTAATGATCACTTTTTCAAAAGCAAGCAGACTGACTGGATCAGCAGAATGAACATCACGCACATCGGTCTTGTGCAAGTTTCGAGATGACAAATACAAATTCGTATCGACATCTTCTGTAACAATCAAAGCACCCGCCAAGCCATAATCAGCCAACTTAGCAATCAAAGCCTTGGTCTTAGGAGCTTCAAGCGCAAAACTCTCCACCACCACCAAACGCTCTTGACGCGCCAATTCTGACAAAATGGCGCGCATTGCGGCGCGATACATCTTGCGATTTACTTTTTGCGAGAAATCTTGAGGCTTGGCAGCAAACGTCACACCACCAGTACGCCAAATAGGACTGCGAATGGTGCCTGCGCGAGCACGCCCAGTACCTTTTTGTCGCCACGGCTTAGCACCGCCACCACTAACTTCCGAACGCGTCTTTTGCGCTCGAGTACCCTGCCGCGCCTTGGCCATATAGGCGGTGACGACTTGATAGACAAGATCTTCGTTATAATCTTTACCAAAAGCAGTATCCGAAACTTCAACGGATCCTGCACTGGCGTTACCTGGTTCTGCAAGAGCTAGTTGCATAATATTTTCTCTCCTCCAGTACCGGTCTAGTTTTTAGTTTTAACAGCAGGCTTGATAATTACATCACCGCCTGGCGCACCGGGAATTGCACCCTTAACTAAAATTAAATTGCGCTCCGCATCTACCCGAACCACTTCAAGATTCTGGATAGTCACTTGCTCAGCACCCATGTGACCCGACATTTTTTTACCTTTAAATACACGACCCGGCGTTTGGCACTGGCCTATCGAACCATTCGATCGATGCGATATTGAGTTACCGTGAGTCGCATCCTGCATGGTGAAGTTCCAGCGCTTGATACCGCCCTGAAAACCCTTACCCTTGCTCTGACCTGTGACGTCAATTTTTTGTCCTACCGCAAACGTATCCACGGTAAGCGCACCACCCACTGCAAGCTCAGCATCTGCCTGCGGCAAGCGCAATTCCCACAAACCGCGACCGGCGCCCGTTTGCGCCTTAGCAAAAAGACCCGCAGCAGTTTTGGTCACGCGTGAAGCACGGCGCTCACCAACAGTTACCTGCACAGCGTCATAGCCGTCAGTCTCAGCAGTTTTAATCTGGGTAATCCGATTAGGCTCAACCTCGACCACACTTACGGGGATCGAAACGCCATCGTCAGTAAAAACACGTGTCATACCGCTTTTGCGGCCGACCAAACCTATTGTCATTTTTAAAACCTCTTAGTGTACGGGGCTGATTACCCGCTCTGGCCGCCTACCACCCGCACTGTGCGAGTCGCTAACGTTACACCGAAGATTGCTACCGTTGACGCTGGCGCGCTGCAGGTAACTCCACATCTCGATTAGGCTTGCACCTAGCCGAGGCTAATTTGTACTTCCACGCCAGCCGCAAGGTCGAGCTTCATTAACGCATCGACAGTCTTTTCGGTAGGCTCAACGATATCCATCAAACGCTTGTGAGTACGAATTTCGTACTGATCACGCGCGTCTTTATTGACATGCGGGGAGACGAGAATTGTGAATCGCTCTTTACGGGTAGGCAGTGGGATTGGGCCACGGACCTGCGCACCTGTACGACGAGCGGTTTCCACGATTTCGGCTGCAGAGGAATCGATTAATCGGTGATCAAAGGCCTTAAGGCGAATTCTAATGCGTTGACTTTGAACCACGTTTTATCACTCCACAAAAAAAGAACCGACGCTTTGCATAACTAAGAAAGCGCTACATAACCTCTGCGAGCCTGCCTGAAACGTGTAATTGGCTGATTTGACGAGCCAATTAACAACACGCACACCCTCAAAAGCGAGCGCGCATTCTATAGCCGAGTACCTGATGTGTCAAACAGAATCTGAGCTTAAATTTAATAAGCCCTTACGACGAAGTCGCGAGCGCGAGCACGTGGCGAGGAAGCAGAAAAAGCCCTATTTTAAAGGCGGTAGCGCGAAAAAACTGCGGATAGCTTCGGACTCAGCCATAGCATCGGAGTAGCCATACTGAATCAACTCTTTGCAAAAGGCCGACTCAAATAGTAAATAACTGGCTAGATTGCCGCCGCCACTTTTATTGCCGGCGCCCATTGCTTTCAAAGCAGTCCTCAAACCCCTCGGCAAATCGCAGATATGCTCGCCCGCGAGCTTATCGAAATCAACAGAAGGCCTGATTACCAGTGTATCAATAGGCCTCATCGGCCCACCCATAAAATGCGGCGCCTCATTTTGAATAACCCCCAACAGCTCATTCACGCGCAACAAATGATCGAGGTCGTTTTCAAGCGAGTCAATAAAAGCCGAATTAAATATATGACCCATGGTCTGAGCCAACGAAGGCATATGATCGCGGCGCGCGACAATTGACGTTTTACTGTGACCACGCACACCAATAACAACAATTCGATCGGCCCCTAAACGCAATGCAGGACTAAGGGGCGAGAGCTGTCGCAAAGATCCATCACCAAAATACTGCCGATTAATCTTTTCCGGAGGAAACACGGTAGGAATGGCTGAAGACGCCAAAAGATGATGGACATCTAATACGGTAGGCACACCAATCTGCTTGTTATGCCGCCAACGGCGCAAATCAGAATTACCCTGAAAAAAAGAAACGGAGTTGCCGGTGGCATAACTAGTGGCCGTAATAGCCAACGCCTCGAGATATCCGGCATCAATGCGGCGCTGAATATTATTAAACCGAATAACCTGCGAGAGCATTTCGCGCAGGGGGTCATTGTTCAGCAACGCTAAGGGTCTTCCGCGGGCAACGCCCTTGTTAAAAAACGATGCCGATAACTTCAACCCATTTTTTAACAACTCAACGGCACTCGCTTTGACAACACGATTAACGTGTAACGTCGCCCAGATCTTTTCGACCTTTTTCACACCTAAGCGAAAGTTATTCGCCGAGGAAGCAAGCGCCACGGCATTAATAGCACCCGCCGAGGTGCCACTAATAATAGAGAATGGATTACTCGCATGCTTAGGATGCATATCGGCAATCGCTTTTAATACGCCTACCTGATAAGCACCGCGTGCGCCGCCACCGGAAAGTACAAGTGCTGTTTTCATCGCTTAATTTTAGTCGCTCACCAAGACTCTACCAGAGAAATTTGTTACGTTAGACAAATAAACACTAGCGTTGGTCAATTAAATAGACTGTTGGATAAAACCTGCTCGCTTTGCGAAGCTTCAAACCCCCAGCGCGTAAGGGCCGTCATTAAACGCAGCGGGCGGCACCATAACATCTTTCAGCGCTCAACCTGCGAACGAAAAACAGAGTACTGCCGCTTGATAACGCTCGACCCGACAATACTTATACTGATGCTAATCACGCTAACCACATCAACAGTGGCCGGAGTGTTTGGATTTGGTGGCGGCATGCTGCTCATTGCAGCCCTGCCCGGATTCCTGCCTGCCGCTGCATTAATCCCAGTGCATAGCGCCATTCAACTTTTGAGCAACACCAGCCGAGCTGCGCTATCGTGGCGAGATATTCACTGGCAGTTTGCAGCGCAACATGCGCTTGGCTCACTCATAGGCATTGGGCTTGTGGCCCTTGCGCTATTCAACATTGCACTAACCTACATTCCACTCATGATTGGCCTTTACATTATGCTCAACACCTGGAGCGGACAATTTCAGCGCCTAGTGGGAAAGCTTGATTCTTTTTATATGATTGGCGCCGTGCAAACAGGACTCGGACTGATGGTAGGCGCACCCGGCCCACTGCCACTGCCGCTGTTACTGAGGCGACTCAACGATCAACATCAAATTGTGTGCACCATGGCCATTTTTATGACGACGGGACACATCTTAAAGTTAATAATATTTGTTGCTGCCGGCTTTGCTTTTAGCGATTACTGGCTAGAAATACTGATGATGGGAGCAGCCGCTATTGGCGGCTCATTTTTAGGTACGCACTGGCGGCAAAAAATCGATGCCACTCAATTTGAATGGGTGGTAAAACTATTACTTACGGTGCTAGCCCTACTCGCTATCGTTCGCGCACTATCTGAGCTCTATACCTGAAATCCATACCCCAAGCCTATCAATACAAGCACGCACAGACCCCTAACCGCCCACTGACGGCGCGACACCCACAACCGCCTCTAGCGAGTCGCCACTGCCGACTAGCCCGACAATCCGGTATAGCATGCCCGCAGGCGATCCGTTTAATAGCGCATCGCAAATCATGCTGTCGGTATCGACCGCCGCAGCGTTGTCGAGCAGCCTTGCAAAGGTTTCAATAAAGTGGGTCGAGTGCCGCGTGCGGATCTCACTGCCATAAAAAATTGCGCGCAACATACTCGGGTCAGCGCGATTATAGAGAGCCAACGAAATCATCTTGCGCACAAACAAAGCGCTGTCGGCAGTTTCAGATTGCGAGCGCAAAGCAACAAACTCTTCGCTACTCATTTCACCCGTACCGGTAGGCCCACATACCGACATATAGTGAAAACTGGCAATAGAGCCCAGCTGACTTTGCACCAGCGTGAGCAACTTGAAATAACTATCGCGCTGCGAGTGCAACTCAAGCCGCCGAGCACTCATCTCCTGCAACCCAATGGCTTTAGTATTGGTGCTAATTTCTTTTTGCTGCATAAAGTGCCCAATTACCAGCCATAAAAAAGCTAGCGGGGCGAAAGCACCCTCTAAAAAGCTGCCAATATCGCCCGTTGGCAATTGCAGAAACTCGGCCCAACCCAGCACACCCAACAAATAAGCCAAGCCCGCCAATATCCAAATCACCGATACTACAAAGCCAAAAGCAATACGCCAATCTATGGTGAATTTTTTATAGGCACGCGGCTCAGTCATTACACAAGACCATAAGAGTTGAATTCGATAGGGTCTGAGGCTAGCACAGACACTGATGACGAGCAAAAAACACTATTTGCAAAACCACCAAAGATACTTCTGGCCCATTCCAATTAATCATTAATCGACCAGCGAAGCTCGCCCTAGATGGCTTGTGGCCAATACTTTTTAACGCGCAAAAAAAAAGCCGCCCATCAGGGGCGGCCTTTAATCAGTGAACGCAACGGCTGCTAAAGAATCTTCGCAACAACGCCCGCACCTACCGTACGACCGCCTTCACGAATCGCAAAACGCAAGCCTTCGTCCATCGCAATCGGCGCGATCA
>CAJQKT010000056.1 GCA_905478995.1 uncultured Pseudomonadales bacterium
GCCAGTAGGTTTGATGCGCTTAAATACACCACCTTTATAAGGGCGTTGCTCGCCAGTAATAACAAACCCCACTTGCGCATAGTAGCCATCGGCGTCGCCGGCAGCGCCATTATCCGCGTCAAAAAACTCTACCTGACCATGCAGCGCTCCGAGCACACCTGCCAACTCAAGGGCGTAGGCTGACACGCCATTGGCAACGTCTTTATACGATGCCCCCACATGCACAAGGGCTTCGTCAGTTTGTAGTGGCGCAAAGGTGGCGCGTGCAGAAAAACCAAAGTCGTCTGCGCCATTGGTCGAGCTACCTGCATCAAAGGCTGCTACGGCGTAGGTCAGTGCACCATTGGCACCGGCCAACTGCACACCCGAGGCACGCCCAATGTTGTAGGCCTCTGTTAAAGCGGTGCGCTCTAACATAGACATATCTTTAGAACTGGTAAGCTCTTCTAAGCCAAAAGGTATTTTTTGACGGCCAAGAGTCACTTTAGCTTGCTTGCCCCAGCCGTTATAGCGAATGTACACATCTTCGGCAGTGCCTTTGTTCACGTTAAACTGAGATTTGTACGACCAATCTTGGATGTCACCTTTTACAAACAAGCGCGCGCGCCGCACGTCAAACTGATCTTCGTTAGAGGCGTTTGGATCATTACTGACCGCATGATTGTAATCGTACTGAATACGCCCGCCCAGCTGAATAGAATACTGCTTATCGCTAGTTGACACCTTTAAGCCACCCTTGGTTTGCACAACCAAATCGGGGCCGTCGGATGTGACCGAGCCTGCTTGCGCATAACTTGCTATTGCTAATGTTGCTGTAATGGCGGTGATTGACCGACCCAATAGATTTTTTTTCATGTTCTCGTATCTCCAATCGTTCGTTGCATGCGGTTGGCTATGTGTACACCGCAGGTTCGTTAAGACGCTTCTTTTACTTTCTATTCACCTCATTGGGCCTAACCACCCACTAGTGCTCACACCAGTTCCGGCTCAGCTCCAAGCCTGCGTAGTCTATGACGTTAATATGACAAGAATATGACACAGCGTGCCAAAAAGTCACTAATAAGACACTTCCATGAACGTCTGATGAATGCAGTTCGCTAAACACAGCGTTAGGGCCAAACGATTTAAATGCCAGCCCCGCTCAAATAGAGGCCGAATAAAGCCATCTGCGAGACTCCTCCAGCGAGGCTAACCCTAGCGTCACAATCATCTAGTAAAGCCAAAATTGATCTAGGACAGTATTTTTTGCTCGCCTGAGGATTAAACTGATTAGCAACTTTTAACCGATAAGGTAGCTGATATGCGCACGTTTTTTTTAGCGGTACTGAGTTCGCTGGTGATTACCCTCGCGGCATGTAGCCCCGAGGCACGGAAGGCCAAAGGGTTTAGCCTGCCTGACGGCGACCCCGACGTGGGTGAGTTTACGTTTGTCACGTTGCAATGCAATAGTTGCCACAGTTTGCCCTCGGTAAAGCAGCTACCCGATACGTCAGAGCACTCTATATCCGTTGCCCTGGGCGGCAAGGTGACGCGAATTAAAACCTATGGCGAGTTAGTTACCGCCATCATTAATCCGTCGCATAAAATCGCTCAAAGTTATGCGCCTCAACACACCGATGCTGCCGGCCAGTCGGCTATGCGTAATTACAATGAGTTCATGACCGTCAATCAGCTGATTGATTTGGTGAGTTTTCTCCAGTCGGAGTATGAATTACAGCCTTTTGAGCGCAGCCCTTATCGCGCCTACTACCCTTAGCACGCGAGCATATTAGCTAGAAGTAGCTAAGCCGATGGGCGTTAAATTTGGCGGTTGTTAAACGTCATGGCCCAGCGAGCCTGAAGTATTTATTGTTAACTGATCAGGAGCATTGTGATATGAGTATTCCTAAAGTCTTTGAGCAACCCCTCTCCCTATGGGAACCCCTATTGGGCAACGAAAGTTTGTGGGGTGCATTAGCCAATCCATTTAGAACGCAAGACGGTACTGGCGATATGGCCTTTTTGCCTCCGTGTGATATCACCGAAGAAAAAAACGCGTTTAACATTCATGTTGATCTTCCCGGGATTGAAAAGAAAGACATCAATGTAACGCTTCAAGAGGGTATTTTGCACATTGAAGCGGAGAGTTCTTCCGTGCAGGAAAACAAGGAAGGCGATAAAGTCATTCGTAGTGAGCGACGCTATGGAAAGCAAATACGTCGTTTTAATCTTGGTCGACAAGTGAGCGACAACGACGTTAAAGCATCGTTTAAAAATGGTGTTCTGCGCCTTCAGGTACCTAAAAGTAAACCGGTAGACGCGGCGTGCAAAAAAATTGCAGTTCACTAAGTGAGCTCATCGCTAACCGATAAATTGCTGCCGATTAATCGAGTTAAAAAAGCGGAGGAAACTGTGAACAAAAACAATAAAAGCTCTGTGCCAGATGGCAACGACCAACTCACCTCGCTTTGGGCTTCAGTTAAGCAAGATCGAGATGAATTACGCGTACAGATTCATTTGGCTAAAAAAGAGGTTAAAGATGAATGGCTGTTGATGGAAGACAAATGGCATAAGGTCCAGCAACGCATTCACTTGTCGAGTTCGCGTCAGGCTAAAGTCAATCATGAAGGTGCGCCAGATAATACCGGAGTTAAAAATTTGGGTGCATCAATTAACGATCATCTGCATGAGTCACTCTCCGATTTGCAGGGGCGTTATCAAAAAATGCGGGAAAATCTGCGTTAAATGCCCAGCGTCCCAGCGTCGTTCTTTCCAGCAGTGTCTCATTAACATTGACTCGTAAGAATTCACCCCTATGCTAATCGTCGACCTACTTATAGGCCTGAGTATTTTTTTATTCGGTATGATGCAGCTTGAGCGCAGTGTCGAAAGCCTGAGTAGTCGATGGATGAAGCAGTGGTTGGCTAATACGACCGGACACAGACTCAGTAGTGTTTTTGCGGGCACGACCATCACCGCCCTCGTGCAAAGTAGCTCAATGGTAAGCCTAGTTGTTCTCGCTTTTGCTAGTGCGGGTATCATGCCGTTATTTAATGCAATCGGTGTGTTGCTGGGTGCGAATCTTGGTACCACCTTTACCGGTTGGTTGGTTACTATGCTGGGCTTTAAACTTGATTTGCAAGTGGTCGCTTTGCCAACCATTGGTTTAGGTGGCTTACTGCAAGTGTTTGGGGAGCGGCGTGAGAAAACCCGCGCAGCTGGCGCCGCGCTATTTGGCTTGGGTCTTATGCTATTTGGCTTGGGCCTAATCAAGGAAGTGGTTGGCGGCGTAGCTGAGTATGGGGATTTGCACCTAATGCTTGGCATAAATCCGCTGGGTTACGTCGTAATCGGTGCATTGTTAGCCGCTGTTATTCAGTCAAGCTCAGCCAGTATGCTCGTTGCGTTGACTGCATTGAGTAGCGGTATCATCGATTTACCATCAGCGGCGGCGATTGTGATTGGCGCAGATCTAGGCACCACTTCAACAACGGTGCTGGGCAGCTTAAAGGGTTTCCCCATCAAACGGCAACTCGCACTGGCACATGTGTTGTTTAATGTTGTGGTGGTTGTTGTGGCTTTTTTTGCATTGCTGCCCTTCTTACCGCTACTATTGCGCGCCCTACATTTGACTGACCCCCTGTACAGCTTGGTGGCTTTTCATAGTCTGTTCAATTTACTGGGGTTGTTTGTCTTTGTACCGTTTTTGTCACAGTACGCCCATTGGATTGGGCTGCGCTTTTTAGGAAACAATCATCGTGGCCAAGCGTTAGCTGATGTACCCACCGATGTGCCTGAGGCCGCGCTCAGTGCGTGCCGTGCGCACACGCAAAACTTATTGGCGTCTTCGCTGGCGATTAACTTACGTAATTTACACTTCGATTTGGCTCAGCTTCACTTGAGCCAAAGTGCAACGCAGCTTCTAAAAGACGCGCGCGCCGAGCCTCGAAGTTTTCAGCAGCGTTACGAAGCGATTAAACACAGTGAAGGTGAGCTATTACACTACGCCGCACAGCTCCAGCAACAACCGCTGAGCGAGCTGCAATCTCGCGAGCTGATGCAATTGCTAAGCTGCGTGCGCGATGCTGTTTTCTCTGCTAAAGGTCTTAAGGATATACGCGCAAACTTGCTAGCTTTGCGTCATTCGGTGACACCGGAGCTAGAGCATTTCTCTGCCCAATACCAAGCAGACCTACAAAAGTTTTACCAACAGCTAGTCGAGCTGTTGGCTACAGAGCATAACGAGGCTTATTTGGGCGAACAGCTTGAGCAGCTAAGTTGGCTTAATGAGCAGTCTCATACAAGACTTCATCAAGAGTTACTTAAGCACGATGTAAATCATCGTATCGAAGCTGAGCAGCTTTCGACCCTACTGAATATTAATCGCGAGATATGGCATTCTGGCCAGAGCCTTTTACAAGCCTGGCGACAGTGGCATCGTATTGTCGAGTGATTGATACGCTAGGCCTTGCGGTTTACGCGCTGGCCCGATCTCTGTGAGGTATCGGCATTATTGAGCCATGCTTGGCAATTGATTCAAGCAAATCCCGATGGGTTAATTCAATGTCACGATGGTTTATGGTTAATATGCCTTGATCACGTAACCCTTGCAAAATTCGACTAATTGTTTCAACAGCCATACCTAAGTGATTGGCAATGTCTGCTCGAGTCATGCCAAAGTGTATTTTGTTCCGATGAAGGCCACTTGTATAAGAGCGATCAGATAAGTCGATTAAAAAGTTGGCTAACTTTTGCTTGGCGCCCATTTTTCCCAATAAATACATCATGTCTTTTTCGCGACTCACTTCGGCGCTAACAGTACGCATCAGCTGCATGACCAACGCGCCGTCAACACGCGCTAGTTTTTCTATTGCGGCCAGTGGAAGTTCGCATACACTGCCTGTATCAAGCGCTTCGAGATATTCACTGTGTACACCGTTGTTCATGTTGTCCAAGCCCATCATCTCTCCAGGCAAATGAAAACCTGTTACATGGAGGGCGCCGTCTTCGTGTAAACGATAGGATTTGAACAGCCCCGCACGAACAAAGTACAAACGATCGAAGCGATCGCCCGCGCGAAAAAGCGCTTGTTTTCGTTTTACAGGCCGCGCATGGTTAACTAAGGCACTAAAAGCATGCAAGCTGTTATCTTCTAGGGTATGGGCCATGCATAATGGCCTACGTATGCATTGTGAGCAGCCAGTGTCTTGAGCGATTGATGAGCCTTTGTCTAGCGTGAGTATCTGATTATTGCGCATCTGTCTAATTCCGTCAGTTATAGCTATGGGATCGAATGTAGCTCAAAAATGGCGGCTTGTTTATCCGTAGAAACTACGTGGGATTTGCCTTAGGTATGAAGGCCTAGGTAAAACTACCTAGATTATTGCCAGCCAGCGTAGGCTAAGACCAATATTGGCAGGTTGTCATAAAGCTATTGCGGCCGCATAATAAGGGCGCGAAGCGGCTATTGGGCTGCGAGCGCCTGAAAACTCTTGGAGAAATAACGTGTTGGCGAATCTCTTTTTAAGTGACCACACAGCGCGTTCTTATTGGCCGGATTATGCATGCCATTGTTGAGCTCCCGCCGTCAAAGGTCTATTTACTCTTTCCATAAAAATAGCTCATGAACGCATCGAAACAAAGCCTAGCCGAGGTAGAAGCCCTTAAGCGCAAAGTAAAGCGTGAAAAAAGTGCTCGTCATCAAGCCGAACAGATTCTCGAGCACAAAAGCACCGAGCTATATCATACCAATCAAAAACTTAAGCAAGCGCTGGCGGAGCTGGATGAGCGCGCTATCGCCAAAGAAAAGCAATTGGTGGGAGAGTTGCGCGCTAATCAAGACACCACACGTACACTTCTTGATAGCGCGCAAGAGGGTATTTTTGGCGCTAATAGCAATGGCCGGCTATTTTCTTTTAATCGAGCCGCTGAAGAGATGTTTGGCTATGATAGCGGCGATGTGATTGGCGCTGGCGTCAGCATACTTTTAGCATCCCCCTATAGAGAGCAAAGCGACGAGTCGTTACGTTCGTTTCTTCAATCGGGCGATGAATCTTTCTTGCAAGAAAGCCGAGAGCTCATTGCCCAACGTGCCGACGGTAGCCATTTCCCTATAGAGCTTTGGGTTGTTAATACGGTCTCTGCTGATGGCACCATCTTTTTTATACTGATTCGTGATTTATCCGCGCAGAAGGCCGCCGAGCAGGAGATATTCAAAAAAGAAGTTGAAGTTCAACAGGCGCGTGATCACCTAGCCCACATTGCCCGCGTGGCAACACTGGGTGAGATCGCTGCGGGCATTGCGCATGAGGTAAACCAGCCTCTTGCAGCAATTACCACTTATGCCCAATCCGGCCATCGACTCCTTGATGCTAAGGTTCGTGAGAAAGACGATATAGCGTACGTGCTACAACAAATTGAGCGTCAGGCAAGCCGAGCCAGCGAGGTCATTAGCCGCTTACGAAGTTCTATAAAGTATGGCGACGCCACTCGCGAGCGAACGAGTATCGACACGATTATTGCAGACACGCTCACGCTGATTTGCGTTGAGGCAGACCGAAAAAAAGTTGAAGTTGAGTACAGGCCTGAATGCGATCTCGAGCCTATTGACGCAGACTCAGTACAAATCCAACAAGTTTTAATTAATTTAATTATCAATGCCATACAAGCTTTAGAGGCAGCAAATGTCCAGCAGCCACGCGTTGTCTTGCGTACCGAGCCTCGCGCCCATCAACAAATATATGTGTCTGTGACCGACAATGGTCCGCCCATCAGCCGGGAGACGATGGATCAACTTTTTACGCCATTTTTTTCTACCAAAGAGCATGGTTTAGGCATCGGTCTCTCGCTGTGTCGGACACTGATTGCCGCCCATGGTGGCAGCTTAAATATCAATCGAAATCGGCGTGAGGGTAACGAATTTTTCTTTACTTTGCCGACTATTAACGCAGTTGTAAAAGCATCTAAAAAAATGGAGAGTTCAAATGGTTGATGTAAATAATGCTACGGTTTATGTGGTCGACGACGATGAAGCCATACTTGATTCGCTTCAGCTATTACTAAAAACAGCAGGTCTTCGAGCATGCACTTACGATGGCCCCGAGAAATTCTTGAGCGACTATCAACCCACCAGACCAGGCTGCTTAATCTTAGATATTCAAATGCCTGGCATGACAGGTTTAGAATTACAAGAAATTCTAGCGGATGTTGGATCAATTTTGCCCATCATATTTATAACGGGTCATGCAGATATCCCCATTGCCGTTCAAGCAATGAAGGATGGAGCATTTGAATTTTTACAAAAGCCCTTTAATGACACAGTACTACTCGACTACGTTACTAAGGCACTAAGCCTCAATGAACGCCAGCAAAAAGAGATAACCGCTACGCAGTCGGTAATTGCGCGTATAGAAAAATTATCGCCGCGAGAAAAACAGGTATTTGAGAAGGTTGCAGAAGGCAAGTCAGGTAAGGTCATTGCTAGTGAATTAAACCTAAGCCCGCGCACTATCGAAATCTATCGCTCCCACGTCATGTTAAAAATGCAGGCGACGTCAGCCGTTGAGTTGGCCAATTTAATGAATATTACGCGATAGGGTTACGGGTTCAAAAAACACTGTGCTGCATTAGGCTACACAATATTCTAGCCATCACAGATCAGGCGATAGGCAGGTGATGGCGTTTGCAGGGTCCTCTTGTCTCACTTTGCGTGCCCAAGCTCATCTGCGGCGCTGTGAAACAATTTTGAATGTGTCTGGTCGTTGGTCATAAATGGTTTTGCTATTAATAGCGAATGAAACGGCAATGAATAGTCACTGTTTTTATAAGAGGTTCTCATACAGCAAAAATAAGCTAAGCCACTTGCTTGTGAATGATGTGCGTGTGGTTAAGCCACAACATGCGCTGTTGTCTCTCACCTATCTGACAATTATCAAATCATAAAAGTCTTTGAAATCCATTGATCCATGTCAACATTGACCGCGCCAAATGGTTTTAGCATGGCTAACGCTACAACGGTAGTAGTGTGATGCGTTTATAACGCTTGTCGATCAAACTTGCCTAGAACAATCCGCTGCCTTTTACGAGCTGGCTTACGCGTATGGAATTCAAAGACTACTATGAGATCTTGGGCATTAACGCCGATGCTGATAGTAAGCAAATCAAAAAAGCCTACCGGAAAATGGCCAGCAAGTATCATCCGGATGTCAGCGATCAAAGCAATGCCGAAGAAAAATTTAAAGAAGTAGCCGAAGCCTATGAAGCCTTAAAAGATCCAGTAAAACGCGTTGAGTACGACCAGCTCAAAAAGTATGGCGCCCATGGTCGACCTTTTGAACCGCCTCCTGGCTGGCATCCCAACTTTGCGAGCGGGCAAACATCACATGACGGAGATTTTTCAGAATTTTTTTCGTCTGTCTTTGGTAATGGATTTCAGCAACATGGTGCACAGGCACACAGAGAGTTTTCTCAGCGTGGCCAAGATATCGAAACTGAGCTTGCGTTATTTTTAGAAGACACGGTCACACCCACAAGAAGAAATATCTCCTACACCGTTGGTGGATCCACAAAAAACCTTGAGGTAAAAATACCTGTGGGTATTGGCAACCTTGAACGTGTTCGCCTCAAGGGGCAAGGATCTCCCGGATATGGCGGTGCGGCTAATGGTGATCTCTACCTAAAAATTCGGCTCGTGCCCCACCCTTTGTTTGATGTTGAGGGACAAGATTTAATACTTAGTTTGCCATTAACGCCATGGGAAGCTGCGCTAGGAACAAAAATTGACGTACCTACACTCAGTGGGCACGTACATTTGACGATTCCTGCTAATAGCCAAGCTGGTCAGCGACTACGGGTAAAAAACAAGGGGCTGGTGAATAAGCTGGGCAAACACGGTGATTTGTATGCGGTGATTAAAATTGTCATGCCGCCCTTTGTTGATGAAAACAGCAAGCAATACTGGAAAGACCTGGCAACGAAAGCGGATTTTAACCCACGCCCACAGTGGAGCACTGCATTATGAACGAACTATCGGTTGAAGCGGTAGGCCTTGAGGAACTCTGTGAAATCACCTTAATTCCTGCGCAAATTATTTACACTATCGTCGAATTTGGCATCGTTGAACCCCAAGGCCAGTCGCCCGATAATTGGCGCTTTGACAATCACCAAATCGCTATTACTCGAAAAGCATTGCGTCTACACCAAGATTTAGAAATTGATTGGGCCGGCATCGCACTGGCCATCAGCCTCATCGAAGAGCTTGAGCAGTTGCGCGACGCTAATCGAGCGCTACGCCATCGTCTCAAGCATTTTGGTTAGCACCATGCAGGGCTAACAACTCAAGCTGGGTAAACCTAGTCAAGTAGATGAGCTCTATATTTTATTCCATTGGCAGCCATGTGACGTAATCAACGAGACTATTAATCGTGTTTACTACCGGGAAGGGTCAACGGATGCAAGTGGTAGACCTTCGTCGTACCAGCGCAATAACCCGCCATCGATATGGGCAACCTGTTGTATGCCCGCCTCTCGCAAAATAGTAAAAGCTAAAACCGATCGTTTTCCAGAGCGGCACAAGGTCATGATGGGTTTATCGGTAGGTACCTCGTTAAGTCTAGCGCGCAGTTGGCTGATAGGAATATGCTGCGCATTACTTAGGGTCGTTCGCTCTTCGGCCCACTCATGAACAGTGCGAACATCCAATACATGCAGCTCATTTTGATGGGCGGCCACCCATTGCGGGGCAATTTTATAAACGCCGCTATAAGTGGTCACTACCGGTGCCCAGTTGGGCGATTGGGGCATTTCGTCATTGATGGGCCGTCCAGCCTGTAAGTTGGCAGGCACTGCAATATCTAGCTTTCTCGGGTGCGGTAGCTGAAGATTTTCCATAAAACCAACAAAATCTTCTTCATTAGCCTTACCGCCAATACGAGGATTGAGCCGTCGCTCCTCACCTATAGTGCTTGATATTCGTCCGGCATAATCATGCGCGGGGTAGACAACACAATCAGTGGGCAATACAAAGAGTGCGTTTTTAATCGACGCATATAATTTATGTGCACTGCCCTGCTGAAAGTCGGTGCGCCCGCAACCGCGAATGAGCAAGCTGTCGCCGGTAAAAACCATCGACTGGTCGTCAAGTAAAAAACTAATGCACCCATTGGTGTGCCCCGGTGTCTCGAGCACACGCAAATGATGCGCGCCAAACGCAATAGGGTCACCCTGTTTCAAGTTTTTGTTAAGCGGTGAAATGCCCGAATGCTGTGACGCCATAATCTGGCAGTCAAGTTGCGTCTTTAAAAGCCATGCCGCAGTGACATGATCGGCATGGCAGTGGGTTTCCAAGCAAGCTAACAAATGTAGATCGAGCTCATAAATTAGGGCTAAATCGCGCCCGTATTGCTCATAAACACTATCTATCAATAGTGCCTGACGCGATAAATCATCGAAAACTAAATACGAGTAACTGCCGGAGCCGACATCAAAAAGTTGTTTTACCACTACGGATGAATGCATTGTTGAACACCTCGTAAACGTCTATGGTCTTAGTCCATTATCACGCCAACCCTCTGGTTTTAGGCTTTTTTAATTCGATATTTAACTATTTTTTCAATTTAAATTATTTATCAGAACTACGTATTGGCCCTTATACACAAGGAAGCCTCCTTCTGGTTTAATTTCTTTCCACTAAAAATTGATATCTATTACGGCCGGTGGCTGACTGACTAGCCTCAAAACTAACGGCCCATAAGGAGAATGACAATGACCGAAATTGACCAGCTCATCTGTAATGGTACCTTGTGCACTAAATGCGGCGTTTTTCTTGGCCGATCAATTGGCAAGCCCATGTTATGTGAGGACTGCGTTTTTACTAACAACGCTCGGACTTTACAAGGCGCGCCCATCACGTGGCAAAAGCGTGCAACGGCACGGTTTTGGAGCGGCTCACCCATTCAACCAAAACAGTGTGTCGGCTAAAAATAGAAGTTTACGTCTACGATGTAAAAAGGCTCCTTGAGGAGCCTTTTTTTATGCTCAGTTTAATATGGGGCCCCTTCTGGTTTTAACGCTCTACTGGGCACCGTGTTGCCCTAAATAGCGGACACAAAAAAACCCCCGCAACCATAAAGATGGCGGAGGCTCTTTTTACTACCTTGCGCTAGGCGCTACTTCTTGGCAGTTTTCTTCGTGGTTTTCTTGGCAGGTTTTTTAGCCGCTTTTTTGGCAGGCTTGCTTTTTGCCTTAGCTTTTTTGGCGGCTGCGGCTGCTTTGGCTTTCGCTTTTTTAGCGGCTACCGCTGCTTTGGCCTTAGCTGCTGCTGCTTTTTTCTTGTCAGACGCTGCTTTTTTCTTAGCGCTAGCTTTAGCTTTAGCTGCTGCACTTTTTGCTGCAGCTTTAGCCTTTATGGCTGCTTTTTTGTCAGCTGCGCTTTTCTTTTTCGCTTCCGCAGCTGCTCGTTTAGCAATCAGCTTGGCTTCGAAATCCGCTACGGCTTTCTTCAAAGCTGCATCAGATTTCAATATTGCCAGCTTAGCGTTCGCAGCCGACGCGCGAGTTCGCAGTGCCTTAATTTTTGCTGATGTTTTGCTTGCTGCGCCTGCTGCTTTCTTTGCAGCCGCTTTATCGGCAGCTGTTTTAGACTTTGCTGCTGCTTTGCGGGCAGATGCGACCTTTCGCTTTTCAGATTTTAATGCTCTGGCCAAAGATTTAATCTCTTTTTGCAATTTGCCCAGACCTAATTCTGCTTTTGCAATAGCTGGTGTGGCTGCAGCTTTCTTAGCGACTTTCTTGACTGGTTTTTTAGCGGCTTTCTTAGCTTGTGGCATTGTGTCTCCTATGAAGACCGAAATTCGACTTCATTAAATGGGTTAAGTGTGTGAAATTTAAAAAAATAATACTACCAAGCCAATAATAGACAACTAAAAAATTTATTTCACGCAGATTACCCTCGCAAAGGTGTTTTATTTTGTTCCTTTTTACATTATTGAGCTTTTTTAGGTCTTTTTTTGTTTAAGCAACAACAAAAATAAATTAAACCGATTGTTTTTTACTTTTTCTGCCTTTAGCAAAAAATTGTCAGCTGGTTTTTTTGTTTTAAAACGTATTGTGCAGAAGAGGGCTAATTTAAGCGCAGCCGGTATGAAAATACTGGCGCTTGGTCGGCATCGCACAGGCGTGGAGCTTTGTAAGATGATCATTTTTATCGTAAGTAAGGCGGCCTACTGTCAGTCATGAGTTGGTCTAATTGTTTTTGCGCTCGATTCTTATCTAATAAATCTTTCACTTCTATCATCTCGCATTCATCTCTGACCATCTCGTCAATATGCGTAGGATAGTGCCGACAGTCATCGGGTCGGTCATGATAAATAGAGCAAATGTATTTATCTTGCAGAGGCTCTGGGCTGGGCATTTTCGCGATACTCGCGGCCAACTTTAAAAAAGGGCAACGTTGCAGTGCTTCTCCCGTTTTCGGATCAACCCAAATCTCACCATCGCGTACATATTGAAAAATATCTGGGCGCGACGCTTCCCACCAGTCAATTTCTTGCTGGGTGGCACAAAGCCCACCGTTGCTGTAGTGAATGCAGCATTTGCCGCATTGGTTACATTCTTTCACTATTTTTATTTGCCCGAGTCAATTGCTGATTATCTAACTGATGCTCAGTTTGTGGCTTCAAGGCTGAAACGTCCAGCGGTATGTAGTGTATGTATAGCGACGGTGGCTCACTTTGGGCACTTGGATAAGCGGAGGTATCAACACACTTTACAAAAAACTAGCTGGCAGGATGCGCTGTCGTCGCTTTGCTGTCTTGCGTTGTTTCAATGTGCTAAGTGTTGCGCCGGGGTGAGCCATCGATTGTTCAAAAGTTAAATCGGTAGCGGCATTGGCATCAGTTACTCCGTACGAAAAAATTATTGTGATTAACGCAACCACACAATTAAAAAATTTTGCGGGCCAGCGCCTGTGTATGTACTCAGTCATAATAGTTAGCGCACCCAAGTTGGGTTACAGATATTGTCACTGGATCTAAATAGCATCAGCTCTGCAGAGTATTCAAGAGATTTTTTATGACACGCTGCGAACATGTTGGCTAGGGCTAGGCGCCTAGCTTTTTGTCTCGCGGCTTTTACTTGCGGCGCGACAGCGAGCCGAGCAATAGACAATATCGGGCCAAACTCCGCGTTGCTGCCATTTTTTTCGGTTGTTAAACGATAAGGTACAGACGGGGCAAATTTTACTTTCTAGTTTTGTAGCTGTTCCTTGTCGCACGCGAGGCTTGGGCATGGTTGAGCGACCCTACTTTGAGCTTTTTATTTTATATTGCGTGGGGCAATGATGGCGCAGTACACCCTTGGGGCGGCGTGTACGGTGCTTGGTTGCGCGGCCACTCACCCTGGCTCGCCATAAGTTAAAGCCACGGCGCGACAACTGGCTACGCATCAGCGCGATAACAGCACCCTCGCTATACCCAAACTGAATCTCGATGGCCTCGAAGGGTGTCCGGTCTTCCCACGCCATTTCAATAATGCGGGAACACTCTTCGTCCGATAAGCCTTTTGATAAATTGAGTGTATTTGCTGCCGCTACTGGCATTATCTTCTGCCCCTAATAAATGCACTACCCTGTTTACGTCGTGTCCGTTAAATGGATCACCTGCTGGAGCCAACTGCATTGGCTAATTTCGAACAGCTACAACGGTTTCTATTGGGCTGAGGGGGCAAAACATTGTTTTTTTACGCGAGTGATTTATGGCCAGCTTAACGCTTATTGCTTGCCGTTGAGCGTAAATCGCACAGGGGTGAAGCTCGCCCTGTTAGGGTAGGTTCGACTTAAAGGAGGTTAGCAGTCAAACTGTGACCCACCAAGGCGCTCCCCTGCGCTGTGAGACCCTTACAATAACGTATAGCAAAAAAAGGCGAATCGACATGTTAAAAGGACTATGTAAACCGGTAGTGATGTCTGGAGCATTACTACTCACCGCAGCAGCGCACGCTGCGCCTACCAATCTAATTGCTAATGGTGGCTTTGAAACAGGCGATTTTAGCAGCTGGAGTCAGGCCATTGCAGGAACGCAAAGCATATCTGCGGTCAATCCAAAAACAGGCTCTTATGCCGCCGAATTAAATAACACGTCGCCGTCAGCCAACATCATAAGTCAAACAGGTCTTGGCGCTGGATTCTTAACTGCGGGGCAATCGGTAACTGTATCTTTCGATTTTCGAGGAGTGGCTAGCGCTGGTGGCGTGTTTTTTCCTGAGCTATTCTCGTTAGATGCAAACAACGCGGTAACTAAAACTGAAATAGTGGGTGGTGGCCCCTTATTTCCTAATGGCAATGCAAGCACGTGGACTAATTTTTCGGTTACCACAACCATTGGTCCGGATGTGGCCGGTGGCCTGACTCTCTCACTCAACGCTCCGTGTGGCGCCGATGGGGGATGTGTTGCTAACTATTTCATTGATAATGTAGCAGTGGTTGCCGACATCGCAGCCGTTCCTGTGCCTGCAGCAGCCTGGCTATTTGGTTCGGCCTTGGCGGGACTTACGGTACTTAGACGCAAGCAAAGCTAGGCGTTTATTAAATACCAACAGCGGCTCCTTCGGGGGCCGTTTTTTGTTATAAGCTGTAAGTTTATTGACCTCGCTCAATAACACTCTCATTATTCGTATCATATTAAGCACTCCAACGAGCGCTGTTATATGCTGCGAAGCAATAGCTCCTTGGTAGGCCATTTATACCGATACCTTAGGGAGACCGTAATGAAACTATCCGCATTGAGAATACCCGCGCTTGTCGCAGCAAGCCTTGGCATTTTAATTTCTCCAAGCCACGCAACACTTTTGACGGTTGGAGACGCATTTTATTTGGGCTCAATACAACCGCCCACAGATGCTGCTAATCAAACCGACTATCAACGCATTGTTGCGCTGCTCACTGTAACAACAGGATCATCGTCAACATTACCCGATCCGGGCGCAACCAGTACAACCGCTTTATTTGATAGAACCCAATCATTCATCGACCCAACTTATGCTATTGCAAATAGCTATGCTGAGGCGCAATGCAGCCAAGGCGGTGGGCCGCCTACTGCTGCTTTAGGCTGTGATTTTTTAATTCAAAAGTATTTTGGCGTTGCGGGCATCGCACACGTGTGGGATATCTCTGGGATTAGCGATAGCATTGATACGCCTAGCGACGTTGCTAGCTTAAACTCGCCGCCTCCTAATTGGCAGCGAAACCAATGGACGGCATTTTTCGACATTACTCATGGCCAATGTACCGATGATTGTGTGTCAGTACCCGAGCCCGGCTCGGTGGCGCTTTTGGCTTTGGGCCTTGCCGGATTGGGTTTAAGCCGCCGTGGCAAAAACCCGCATTGAATCTTGGGCATTCATCGTGTTTGACTAGTTCGCTCCTTGTCCATGAGTGTTGTATCCACTAATGGGCCGGGCGTGCGCTATTGCTATCTATTATGGCTGCATAGGGCCATACTCCTGTGACTGCATTAACTTTACTGTTTAGGCTAAAGCTGGTGTGTGCAAAGGTCCTTAGTTTGGCTCAATCTAACTGTAGGTTTTAGGCGTTACGTTCAAAGGAAATAATTATGAGCAAAGGACAAAACAGTAAAAAAAATGTGAAAAAAAAGCCCCTTCTAACGGCCAAAGAAAAGAAAGCAGCCAAGGCCTCTAAAAAATCTTCGAGTAATGTTTTGGGTAACTAATAGAAGTAGTGTCCTAAGTGTCCATTTCTTTACCTGAGAATAGTTTACGTCAGTCACTGCGTGAAAAGCAGGATAGATCTATCCTGCTTTTGTTATGCCTCGCTATTTGGGGTCCTTCCTAGCAACAACAAGGCTGTGCGGCGTGCGCGCTTTTCCCGCCTAATTTTTCTGAAAAAAATTGGGCTGTTAACACATTTAAAGTAATGCTCTTTTTAACCCCCTCCTCACCGCCAAATAGCGCTTCGGAGCTGCCAGCGCGTGCGGGCCAGCAACACGATGTCGTCCATGTAGCGGACGTAGTGGAC
>CAJQKT010000057.1 GCA_905478995.1 uncultured Pseudomonadales bacterium
CAACTGGCAACTGGCAACTGGCAACTGGCAACTGGCCTATCTAGCCTGGCAAAATCAGTCGCTGCAACATCCAGTAAGTCGCGATAATACCCACACAGTAAACACCCGCATAAACCACCTTTTGTTGAAGCGCTGATCCCAGCGCTTGCCTCAATGCCCAGACTAATAACAAGCTGACAAAAATAAAGAGAAGCTGACCCAGCTCTACCCCCAAATTAAAAAACAATAGCGCCGTTGTTTTCATAGCCATAGGCAAACCCAAATCACTGAGCACACCAGCAAAACCAAAGCCATGTAAAAAACCAAAGCCTATGGCCGCCAAAATAGGATAGCGCCAAGTCAGCGAACGCCAATGACCCACAGAGCTTGGCACCGATGATTGCTCGGTCCGCACTACGCGAATGATTTCGGCCGCTAGCACCACCACACTCAGCGCAATCAGTATTTCTACATAAAACATAGGTAGCACCACAATATTCAGCGTAGCCAGCACAAGCGTAATGGTGTGTGCCAACGTAAAGCCTGTGACTGCAATTAATAATCGAGAAAAAGAACCCGCTATAACCATTAAGCAAACCACAAAAAATAAATGATCGAAGCCCAGCAAAATATGCTTGATGCCGCCCACCGTGTATTGACTCGCAATACTCTTAATAGAGGAATCTGTAGGTATAGAGACCAGCGCTTGCTCAGGCGCCGAAAAAATGTGCTGGCTATTGCCGTGTCGATCATACGAAACAATCAGTGATGACAACGCAGGATTCGATTCAGGGTAGCGAATAGCAATGGCAAGCGATTCTGGCAAAGACGCACAGTGATAGATTAAGCGGCCAATCAGCTTGGGTTGATAGCGCTGATTAGCCAAGCCCGGGGCTAAGGCGCAACTATCGGCCACTAACAAAATACTCGGCTCTAACCCCTCAGCAATCACCGGTGGTATCTTCCAACGCACTTCATAGCGCAACGTATTTTCAACAGTGTCATTTACTGAAAGCTCTGATGCTGTCAATTCAACAAATACGGGGCGCCCCTCGTGGGCACTGGCCAGAGGCGACACCAGACTTATCGAAGCCAAACACAGCCACAAAAAAACCACCCTCGAGCGCGCCAAATCAAGCCACTGAAATGGCGTCCGAAAAAGATGACGCTGCAGGAGTATTGAAAAGCTAGATAGCAAGAGCATTAATAAATCAAGCCTGAGCGCGCAGAGGGCTCGGTTACCACTGTATATTTTGCAACAAGCTCTTCAATAGCTCGCGCCTTGATTTGCTGGCGCTGCTCGCGCTGCATATCGGCTAAAACAATGGGTGCCACCTCCACCAATTCGGGCGTGCGTGCAGCAGCTTTATTTTGTAATAAGATTAGATGCCAACCATAATCGGAGCTCAGTGGCCCTTGCCAAACGCCATCTACCGCCAAGGCAAAAACCCCCTGCTGAAAAGCCTCGCCAAAATGGCTGCCGACAAAACTAGGCGTGCGTTCAATATAGTTGCGGCTATATAAAAAGCGCTCGCCATATTGACCGGCCTGAGCGAACGTCACCTGCTTTGCGTTGAGCTCATTCAATAACTGCTGAGCCACTCGCTGAGCCATTGGGGTTTTTTCACTGACAAATATGTGGGTGAACGTAACAAAACTTTCGATCGCATATAAGTCGCTATTGGCAACAAAAAACTGTTCTAATTGCGCCTCATCAATCGGCGCTATATCGTCATAAAAACCTTGAGCAATATATTCCATCTTTTGAATCAATCGGCGCCTTATGATTTCATCATTTTCATTCAAGCCCAGCGCTAACGCCTCTCTAAATAATACTTCGTCTCTCACATAGCTTGTGTGCAGAACCTGTTTTTCTGATGCACTCATAGCCGAAAATAACGTGGCAGCATCGCTGGCATTAAAGCTTTTGCGCTGAAACTGCAGGTATTCGGTTATTTTTTCTTCAGTGATCGCAATATCAAAAGGTTTAACCACCGCTAACCGCTGTGGCATAAGAAGATCGAGAACAATGAATAAAAACCCAGCCAGCACAAAAAACTGTAGGAGTGGTTCAGTGAAAAAGCGTTTCATGATGACTATAAACTCAATTAAATTGTTATTGGATAAAAACCAATTGTTAACTAGCGATTAATGGACCGCGAGGCAATTATAAAAAGGCATTACTGGCTGCTGCTGGGCGAGTACCAGATAGGCGATGTATAAGCACGCTCTTGAATAGTGGCCGGGGCCTCTTCGGGTGCTTCAATTTGCAAGGCCACCGCATCGTACAGTGAATGGCGCGGTGTAGGGATTTGTAATACTCGCACGTAGTAAAAAGCACGTTGCTCGGCGTCAAACTCAGGGTCGGCCCACAACGTAGATAACTCTGCAGCCCCAATAGTATTGGTATAAGTGGGAACAGACACATCGACAGTACTGCCAATGGCCGTTAATTCACCCGTACTAGTCAGCTCGCGCAGCACCTCACCATCTGCCGCTGATCTATCTTCGTGTGCAAACGCCACATTAAATATTTTTTCATGCGTTTGACCGCTTGCATCTACCCAGCCTTTGACAACTTGTACTCGATCGAGGTTACCACCTAACGGATCCTTTACCGCGCGAATCAATAATTGCAGTGGCCGCATAGGCTGACTGGACTGCAACAAGCCACTGCCCATCGGTACGCCTTTGGCATAACCTACACTGGCAAAATCTTGGGCCACAACGTCAGCTTCATTAAAATTCCAGCCGGCGAATACCCGCACGCTAATTCTAGGCCCGGTGGTTGCATAAACTTCTTTGCGTTTAAACGCAGCAAAGATTTCTTCGCGCGTATTATCGTACGCCCACACTGCCGCTAAACCACCGGCAGCCATATGCCAGCCTGTAGCACTATCTTTTGCATCCCGAATCAAGCCGCCACGCTTGGTTTCAGGTGTTGAGTCGGTCGCCATTTTTCCCCAAAAATTATACTCCTCAGCCGAGGCCATACCCGTATGCGAGTCGGTGGCACCAATCAAACCAAATTGATAAGGGTTCACTCCTACCTGCTGCTCAATGGCAAGTCCCTGCTTAAGCGTCGGTCGAATATAATCGCCCTCTTTAGGTCGGTAAGACTCCCACGTTTGCTGAATATAAAACTCATAGGGTTCGAAGTCGGCAAATTCATCATCCGGCGAAAAATCTGGGTGTGTTTCTGAGTCGCCCTTTATTTGCGTGACTTCAACAATCGGTTCCCATTGAACGCGCTGTCGCGCATAGTTGGCGGTGATGGGCTGACCCTTCAAGGTCGTTGTGCCAAACATATATCCCTTAGAAATATTGGAGTTATGCGGTATGGCAATAAAACGCGCACCAGTGGCTGCCTGAGTTTGCTCCAACCACTGCCAAAGATCCTCGGGGTATTGGCTTTGATCGGAGCCAAAGGGTAAAAACTGTTTCGCTTTATCGGCACCGTCGGGTGTTAGCACAACTCGATGAAGGTTGGCTCCGGTGGGTGTAGAGCTCCACTCCCAACCCAGTAGACTAGTGAATTGACCCGGATCATTATGACGCTCCGCGGCATCAATAATTTCATGCCATGCAGTGGTTTCTACTGCTGTGGTGTCGCCCAGTAAATCAATATTCATCTCATTATTGGGGTCGACTACCGGGTCAGGCGCGCCTGGGTTTTTTGGCGCCACAGGAATCGCATAATCGGCAAAAATTTGCTTACCTTCTTGGTCTTCAACCGCGTCTAACAAAAAATAAATATAGATGCGGCGCAACAGGCTTTTAAAAAATCCCACTTCACTCAGCTCAGCGGTATCGTTCACCAAGGCTCTTATCACGCCCATTGTTTCAGCATGATCGGCCACCACTAAAAAATCTAACGGTGTTTCAATTTGCACTCGCGTGCGATTGTACGGGTGAATAACGGGCAACCCTTTAGCCCAGCGATAGGCCGTATCGGGGTCGGCCGAATGATTTTGATTGAGAAAAGCATCAAAGGAATAGGATGTATGCAAATGCGTGTCGCCCCATAATAGGCGATCAGGCTGACCGCCCGCATCGCTGTATGTAACATCTGGGGGAAGCACGTTACTCACACTAACTGCGCTCAAACCCGTAGCCTGTGCGGCGCCATGGAGTACGTTAGATGCAAGCGTGGCACTGATTAGTATCGCCAACAAAGCCAACCATGAAAAGGAAGCGTTTTTTTTCTGCATTTTCATTAGTCCTAAAAAATTAGCCTGCTTTAAATGGCGCATTGTATCTCAACACAACTTCCGCTTTATGGGTATTAACAGACAGTCATTTTGCGCGCCACCATTAAGCAAAAAGCATCGATAGCGCATACGAATCAAACAGCTTGAGATAGCACTGGCTTGGGAAAAACAGACAAGATAGTTGCTTGAAAAAAGACCAGAGGAGTATCACGTGGCAGGTCGGACGATGCGGCGAACGCGCAGCCGAGCTAGGAAGGTACAACGGGCTGCCCGCAACAATAAATGCTAGCAGCCCGTGGTGTCAGATCAACTTAAAGGACTTCAAATAAACCTGCAGCACCCATGCCGCCACCTACACACATAGTGACTACCACATATTTCACACCGCGGCGTTTGCCTTCAATTAACGCATGCATTGCCATGCGCGCACCACTCATGCCATAAGGGTGGCCAATAGAAATAGCGCCGCCGTTTACGTTGAGGTTTTCATTGGGAATACCTAATTGATCACGACAGTAAATGACTTGCACAGCAAAGGCCTCGTTGAGTTCCCACAAGCCGATATCGTCCATACTCAAGCCATTGCGCTTTAACAATTTAGGAATGGCAAACACAGGACCAATACCCATTTCGTCAGGCTCACAACCTGCTACCACCATACCGCGATAAACACCCATTGGCTCAATGTTACGCTGTGAAGCGAGCGTGCCATCCATTAATACGAGTGCCGCTGCGCCGTCAGATAACTGCGAAGCGTTGCCGCCGGTGATGGTGCCGCCCTCGCGCACTGTTTTTAAACCACTTAGACCTTCAAGTGTAGTGCTAGGACGATTGCCTTCGTCTTTGGCTAAGGTCACTTCAACTTTACTGACATCGCCGGTAGCGCGATCAGTTACTAATTGCGTTGCTGTTACCGACACAATTTCATCGTCAAAACGTCCCGCTTCTTGCGCGGCTGCCGTACGCTGTTGAGATTGCAGTGCGTATTCATCTTGTGCATCACGGCTAATGTTATAGCGCTTGGCGACCACTTCGGCAGTATCGAGCATAGGCATATGAATATTAGGCGCATGCGCCATTGCCATAGGGTCAACATACCGATGCATATTCATATGCTCAGTTTGCGCAAGGCTAATAGACTCACAGCCGCCAGCCAAGATCACCGGTGAACCGTCAACAATAATTTGCTTGGCAGCAGTGGCAATGGTCATCAAACCCGATGAACATTGGCGATCGATTGACATACCCGACACCGATACCGGCAAGCCTGCAGCCATGGCAACTTGTCGGCCTAAATTACCGCCCTGCGTACCCTGCTGAAGCGCAGCCCCAAATATACAATCATCAATTTCGCCGGGGTCAACACCTGCGCGAGCAACCGCCGCAGTAATAGCGTGCGATGACAACGATGGAGCTTCAAGATCATTAAAGGCTCCGCGGTAAGCTTTACCTATGGGTGTACGTGCGGCGGATACTATTACGGCATCTTTCATAATAAAAACTCTTTGTAAGTTAAATTAATAATGAACGAGCTATCTATTTTTGCGTAAATCTTTAAGTCTCTCTCTACGCAAGATACTCGCCGATAACAAGGACCAAACCCTACTTTTGCGCCTGCAAATGCTGCATCGCTTTAGTCAAAAACTTCTCAGACTGTTTTGCGCCCGTTTCAAGCTCAGACTGATCGTTCGTGTCATTAATTGCAGCCCAGTTATTTAAAACATCGTCGGCTGTTTGCTTTTCGGGGGATAAATAGACCCCATCGGTTTCAAACAAACGAGTACTTGCATAACCACCCGCACCTGCACAAAGAATCATGCGGTTAGGTGCATCGTCGTGACACAGCGTTAATGCGCCGGCTGTAACAGCCTCGGGTGTGAGTATGTCGAGGATTTCTGCCGGCATCAAATCTTCAGTCATACGCGTACCCGCTACTGGGGCTAGCGCATTCACGCGAATGTTGTATTTCATGCCTTCAATAACCAAAGTATTCATCAAACCCAGCACTGCCATTTTAGCCGCGCCATAGTTTGATTGGCCGAAGTTACCGTACATACCACTTGACGAGGTTGTGACCACAATGCGGCCATACTCTTGGGTTTTCATAATCTCCCAGACGGCTTTGCAGCAATTCACCGTGCCCATAAGATGCACGTCAACCACTAAACGGAAATCATCGAGCTCCATTTTAGAAAACGATTTGTCGCGTAAAATGCCCGCATTGTTAATTAAAATATCAACGCGACCCCACTTGTCCATGGTTTGTTTAACCATGTCTTCGACTTCATCAAACTTCGCCACGTTAGCACCATGCGCTAACGCTTCTCCGCCATCGGCTTCAATTAAAGCAACCACTTCATTAGCCGCTTCAGAACCGCCGCCACTGCCATCGCGCGCACCGCCTAAATCGTTAACGACCACTTTAGCACCTAACTTAGCCAACGCCAGGGCATGAGAACGCCCCAGGCCGTTACCTGCACCTGTTACGATGGCTACTTTTCCTGTTAAATCAATCGACATTTTTAATTCCTCTGTTCAATTGCGTTTTCAATTTGATTATATGGATATACTAATGACTAACTCTGGGCATAGGCCTAGCTATATTTTTGAATTTCGGCTCTTGCTACCACCATACGGTGCACCTCATCAGGGCCGTCGGCTAAGCGTAAGGTTCGATTGCCGGTATACATTGAAGCCAGCGGCGTCCACTGCGAAACGCCGGTACCACCGTACATTTGAATGGCTCGGTCAATAATTTCACCGGTTATTTTAGGCACCATTGCTTTAATAGCCGAAATATAAATCCGCGCCTCTTTGTTACCCAGCAAATCCATGGCCTTAGCCGCTTGCAATACCATTAAACGGCAGCTGTCTATTTCAATGCGGCTGTTCGCCACTAAATCAAAATTACCACCTAACTTAATCAACGGCTTACCAAACGCCTCACGTGATAAGCCACGCTTAATCATGAGCTCTAACGCTAATTCAGCCTGACCTAACGCACGCATGCAGTGGTGAATTCGGCCTGGCCCTAAACGCCCTTGGGAAATTTCAAAGCCACGCCCTTCGCCTAACAAAATATTACTTTCGGGCACACGACAGTTATCAAACTTTAAGTGCATATGGCCGTGGGGTGCATCGGGATTACCAAATACATGCATGGGCCCCAGCACTTCAACACCGGGATTATCCATAGGCACTAAAATTTGGCTCTGACGCAAGTACATTGGCGCATCGGGGTCGGGATTCGTTTGCACCATAACAATCATAATGGCGCAACGGCTATCGCCTGCCCCCGAGATATAAAACTTCTCGCCGTTGATGACCCACTCGCCATTTTCAAGCACAGCGGTGGTAGAAATATTTTTCGCATCGGATGATGCTATATTCGGCTCGGTCATCGCATAAGCAGAGCGAATCTCTCCGGCCAACAATGGCTCTAACCACTGCTTTTGTTGCTCAGGCGAGCCGTATTTCGCCAGCACTTCCATATTACCGGTATCGGGTGCGGCGCAATTAAATACTTCGGGCGCTATAAAGCTTTTACCCATTTCTTGGGCTAGGTATGCGTAGTCTAAGTTGCTCACACCCTCGCCATTCCAATCAGGCAAAAAGAAATTCCATAAGCCCTGCTCGCGTGCTTTGGCTTTGAGGCCTTCAATAATCTCGCTTTGACGATCACTCAAGGTCCAAATATCGTCTTTGTTAGGGGTATGGTGAAACTCCTCTTCTAGCGGGGCAATTTCTTTTTCAATAAAACGCTTCACCAACTCAAGCGTTGGCACAAACTCGTCGGACAACTGTAAATTAAATAACTCGGACATAATTAACCTCTAAGATGAATTTGATACAACGCCTAACCAGCCACTAAATAGTGAAGCCACCATCCACAACTATACACTCACCCGTGGTGTAACTCGACGCATCGGAGACCAAATAAAGGACGGTGCCTGCCATTTCTTCAGGCTCAGCATGACGCCCCATGGGGACGCTTTGAATGGCGGTTTTATAGATTTCTTCATTGCTGAACAAAGCTCCAGCAAACTTAGTTTTAGTAAAACCAGGCAGCAACGCATTCACGCGGATGCCATGGGGCGCACATTCCTTGGCAAAGGCTTTGGTCATGCTCACCACTGCCGCCTTAGTAATAGAATAAATACCCTGCAAAGGCCCAGGTATTAATGCATTGACCGAAGCGGTGTTGACGATGGTACCGCCGCCACTGTCGCGCATTAAGCGACCACCCTCAACCGACATAAAAAAGTAGCCGCGCACATTCACATCAACTGTTTTGGTGTAAGCACCTAAGTCAGTATCGAGAATATCGCCAAAGTATGGATTAGCTGCAGCATTATTGACCAAAATATCTAATTTGCCGTGCTTGTTCTTAATGTGGGTGAAAATCGCACTAATGTCATCCATATTACCCACGTGGCATGCGTATGCTTCGGCGCTGCCGCCGCTTTCGTTAATGGCATTAGATACCACTTCACAACCATCTATTTTGCGGCTTGAAACAATAACATGGGCGCCCTGCTCAGCTAACAATTTAGCAATGGATTCACCAATGCCACGGCTTGCGCCCGTCACTAAAGCAATTTTTCCTGTTAAATCAAATAAAGTGGTACTCATCTGTTAACTCCAACAATTACAGCAAAAAACCAGCCTCAAGTGCCGAAGCTACTTAAACACGCACATTAAAAACTGCTACCAACATGCCGCCAGCCACAATAGCGGGCCACATCTTAGAGAAAAGCGAGAATAAAATCAGCAAAAAAAGCCAGTTGGGTTGGTCTTGGCTCGCAGCAAATTAACCGCTGCTGCGGCAAGCCTAAGCGGCAGCCCCAAGCATCTGCATGCCAAACCCGAATATTATGACAGCATTTATGTCATTTTGTAAAGATTCAGGCAACAGAAGAGAGCTAGATCTCGCGGGGAGCGCGGGTAAATAGGCAGCGCAAGATATTAGGTGGGGTTGTCATCAAAGGGATGCTGGCCTGATACTTTGATCCAGAGTAAAAAGCAGCCCAAAGCACCCAGCACCAGTGCGCCAGGCAGCACCCAAGTATTCATCACATCAAACTGCAACGGGAAGTAGACATCTACCTTCAGCATCGCCGCCACGCGCATAATATTAAGAATAAAAATCGTGATCACGCTTAAAA
>CAJQKT010000058.1 GCA_905478995.1 uncultured Pseudomonadales bacterium
TGTTAAAAATAATGGCATGGTTCAAAAGCGATTTGGTCGTGCTTTCTAAAATGGTGGGCAAGCCCAGAGATTGCCATACCACCAAAGCAAAGGACATTCTTGACTGGAAGCCAAGGCCTGCTGAGAAATCAATTTTAGAGACGGCTCGTCAACTCAAGCAATACGAGTTGATTTAGATAGATCTAAGCCTCATAGTCTTGTTGGGTGTTGGGTAGTACGTAAAAATTTCGAGTGAATGTAAAGCAGTTTAGGTGCAGTGGTGAGCCGTCGCGAGCATGAGTTTTGTTAAATTTCGTTAGCAATCTGCGGTCACGACGGTCAGTGTGCAATCGGGGTCGCCAAAAGAGTCGTAAATAATATAGCAGCCTTGATTGGTCGGTGTCGAAAAGCCGGGGATGTCATAGCCAATTAAAGTATATTGGTTATTGGTCAATGAGGTGATTCCGCTATTCGCACTGAGCTCGAGGAAGTCAATCATGTCTAATCGGTCGGCTAGTTCAGCCGAACTTTCGGGACACAGGTTTCTCCAATCTATTTCTGCGCTGGCCCAGCCGAAGTCAACGATAAACTAACTTTGCAGTGATGCATTGTCGGCTCGTTTCATGCTTGCCGCATGTGCTTTAATCTTCGTCATATCAATGGTTGATCTCATGCTACCGACAATGCTGTTGAGTACGCCAATTTTTGCAGAGCTTGATAGGCCAATGACTTTTGGTAGTATGAACGAGGCAAGTATGCCCAGTATGACAATCACCGCAATAAGCTCAATCAGCGTCACACCGCTCATTTTTTTTGTTAGAATTTGAGACCGCTTTTCCATTTGCAGTGATTGTTACTCAATAGATTATGGTGCGAGTTTGAAACAGTTGGGGGGTATTAACTTTTTTGGTCAATAAAACCCATCTTTTTATTTTAAACATAAATCCGCAGTGAGTAAACTTCCGCGGCAGGCATCAAACGGTGTTTTATTGGCATGTAATCTCCAGATTTATGCCGCTTTCTACCCCTCCTTTTGTTGAATATCTATAAGGTTTTTGCATGGTTTTTTTATTGGTTAATCGACTCTCGTCATTTTTATTCGCAGCGTTATTTGAACGGGTTGCTCGATTTCTGCACAACATCCGCACAATCCTAGTGGTGTTAATAGTCGTTGCAGTGCAGGTGCTGTGCTTGGGTCAGGCTGCTTTTGCCCAAGCCGCTTATTCGCCATTATTAGTTGGTGCAAGCCCTCAACCTATTAATGCTGCGGGCGAAGCCAATACCGCGCTTTTAGCAGAGCAGAGTGATTTAGCTCCTGTGCTGCAACAGGTTATTGTTACTGGTAAGCGGGCGGGGCAGCGCCGCAGTGAGCTGGCGGGCAATAGTGCGTTACTCAGTAGTGAGGAGTTGCAGCTTGTTCGTCACACGCATATTGCGCAGGCGCTGGCGCGAGTTGCTGGCGTAAACTTTGCGAGAGGCAGTGGACAAGAATATTTACCGGCGGTGCGCTCGCCGGTCTTAACGGGTGGCGGTGCTTGTGGCAGCGTGTTGGCCGCAGCCGATGGTGTGCCATTGCGCGCCGCAGGTTTTTGCAATGTGAATGAATTGTTTGACGCGCATACCGAAGCGGCACAGCGTATAGAGATTATTCGTGGGCCGGCGCAGGTCAATTTTGGCTCCAATGCAGTGCACGGTGTGGTGAATATTATTTCGCGCAGCTTAGCTAATGCATCCTCTCCCGCGATCACTCTTGAGGCGGGGCCGGAAGATTTTTATCGAACACACGTTTCAAGTGGTAATGCATTCGATGCCCACAATTTACGGGCCGATATCACACTAGCGCAAGACCGAGGGTTTAGGGCGTCTTCGGGTTACGACCAGCAAAAAATCACTTTGCAGCATGGCTATGAAACCACTTCCAAAAAGTTGGGCGTGCTCAACGGCCGCTCTATTTTCACATACAGTAATTTGCGCCAGCAAACGGCTAGTTATCTTGAGGGGAGCCTCGCTTACAAAGATGATGCGCTGCGCGAAACTAATGACGACCCCAATGCTTATCGTAATGCGCAATCGGCGCGTTTTTTACACGAGCTGCGCTACAGCATCGACGAACAAAACCTGCTTATCGTAACGCCCTATGCGCGCTATGCCGAGATGGACTTTTTAATGCACTTTTTACCGGGTCAGCCGGTAGAATCCAATGGGCAAACCAGTGTAGGCGTGCAAACCAATTATCAGTTCAGTGGTGAGCAAGGATGGATAATCAATACCGGGTTGGATGTTGAATTAACCGATGCCTTTCTTCGCCAAACTCAGTATGGGTCTACCCAGGGCTCTGCTTTTCTAGTGGCAACGATTCCGCAGGGTAAACAATACGACTATCAGGTGTATGCCACACAAGCGAGTTATTTTGTAGATATTGATTGGCCGCTAGCGCAAGATCTGTGGCTGAGCACGGGCTTGCGCTATGAGCATATGGCCTACGACTATAACAATCGTATGCTCGATGGGCGCACCGATGAAAATGGCGCGGCTTGCGGTTTTGGCGGTTGCCGTTATTCACGGCCGGCTGATCGCAACGACCGTTTTAATAATTGGTCGCCGAGTGTGGGCGTGCGCTACGAGTTGGCGGTTAACCATCAGCTTTATCTAAACGCGAGCCATGGCTTTCGTGCTCCGCAGGCCACTGAGCTGTACCGGTTGCAGCGTGATCAAATCGCAGCTGAGCTTGATTCGGAAGAAATATTTGGCTTTGAGTTAGGCGGGCGTGGCCAAACAGCCACCTTAGCGTATGAAGCGAATATATTTGCCTATAAGAAAGATAATGTTATTTTTCGCGATTCAGACTTTTTTAATGTGGCCAATGGGCAAACCACTCATCGTGGTCTTGAGGTGGCTTTAGATTATCAAGTGCGCACCGATCTAGTAGCGGGTGTTCGTGGCACTTATGCTCAGCACAAATATGCGAATAATCGTGAGTCGGGTGGGGTGAAACTATCGGGTAACCAGCTCGATAGTGCGCCGCTGCATTTTGGCACGGCGTTTTTGCGCAGGTCTTTCGATTTAAGAGGGCAGCTCGAGTTAGAGTGGGTGCATCAATCGCGTTACTACACCGACCCCGAAAACGAGCACCGCTATGCAGGGCATGATTACTTGAATTTGCGTGGGCAGTGGAACTTTGCCAATGACTGGCAAGCCGGTTTTCGGCTGCTCAATGTCACGGATGTACAGTATGCCGAGCGAGCCGACTACACCAGTTTTAGTGGCGATCGCTACTTCCCATCGGCGCCGCGCTCATTGTTTGTTGATATTGAATACCGCTGGCCGTAGCGCTAGTTGGGCATAAGCGTTACCAAGGCTAGGCGCTCGTGTTGGCGTTAAACGTCGACCCGCTAAACACCGAGGCTTGCGCAAAGCCGGTTACGTAAGTGGCTTGCGTGATCGATAGTGTAAAGACATGAAAGTCAGCAAGCGGGGTAAGCTGCGCGATAATATCGCCAAAGCGCTGCTGCATAGCCTTTAGTACCCGGCTCGATTCTGCCGATTCACGCTGATGCATGCTCACACCGCACTCCAGCATTAGTCGCTTGCGCGCAAATATCTGCTTGGCTTGAGTCTCGGACTCAATGAAAAGTGCTGAGGCTACAGGCTGGTTACGCAAATTGGCGGTATGCGCGGCTAAATCGCTGATAAAAATACCTAGCTGGCCGTTGTCTAATCGTACAAAGGGCGCGTAGCTCGCCATAGGCTGTCCACTTGAGTTGACGGTGGCCAGTTGCATTGATTCAAATGTGGTTAGAAATTCACGCGCCGCGGTAATAATAGAATTTTGGTCATTAGCAGGTGGTAACATAGGCGCTTGCACAATGTGGGTGTGAGTGAGTAAGTTCAGTGGCATGTTTTAAATGCTGGCTGGTGAGGTAGGTGCCTCGCCACGCCAATGTAAGTTTAAACGAAAGGAAAAACAACAGACGTATGAGTGTTGCGCTAGAAATTAAGGGCCTTAAAAAAACCTACGCCGATGGCTTTCAGGCTTTAAAGGGTATTGATTTACATGTTCGTCAGGGCGATTTTTTTGCGCTGCTGGGGCCCAATGGCGCAGGTAAATCAACCACCTTAGGCATTCTTACCTCGGTGGTTAGCAAAAGCGCGGGCAGCGTTTGTATTATGGGGCACGATATCGACCAGGATTTCCAGCAAGCCAAGCAATGTTTGGGTGTGGTGCCGCAAGAATTTAATTTTAATCAATTTGAAAAAGTGTTCGACATCTTAGTCACTCAGGGTGGCTACTACGGTCTGTCGCGTGCGTTGGCTAAACAGCGCGCCGAAAAATACTTGCGCAAGCTCGACCTGTGGGACAAGCGCGATACTATTTCGCGCACGTTGTCTGGCGGCATGAAGCGCCGCCTGATGATTGCCCGTGCGTTGGTGCACGAGCCCCAGCTCTTGGTGCTTGATGAACCCACCGCAGGGGTCGACATCGAATTACGCCGCAGCATGTGGGAGTTTTTAACCGAGGTGAACGACGAGGGCACTACCATTATTCTCACCACGCATTACCTCGAAGAAGCCGAGAGCCTGTGCCGCAATATTGCCATTATTGATGAAGGTCAAATTATTGAAAACACCAGCATGAAGTCGCTGTTGCGCAAGCTTACTCGTGAAATATTTATTTTTGACACGCGCAATGCACTGCAAGCACCGCTCGAGCTACCTGGCTTTACGGCACGGATTATGGATGACAACATGCTTGAGGTTGAAATTGAAGTTGGCAAGGAGCAATCACTGAATAAGCTGTTTACTTTATTTGATGGGGCTGGAATTGAGGTTACGAGTATGCGTAACAAGTCAAATCGACTAGAAGAGATGTTTGTTAATTTGTTAAAGCCAGGCAACATTGTTGGTTATGACAAGCCTGCGGAAGACCCCATGGTTGTGCCCAACGCTGCTGCCAGTAGTGGAGCCGCATCATGAATATGGCTATTCAGTGGGTTTCGTTTAAAACCATTGTGGTAAAAGAAGTGCGCCGATTTATGCGTATTTGGGTGCAAACACTCGTGCCGCCGGCTATTACTATCGCGCTGTACTTCGTGATATTTGGCAGTCTCATTGGCTCGCGTATTGGCCAAATGGGCGGTTATGATTACATGCAGTTTGTGGTGCCGGGTTTAATCATGATGGCCGTTATTCAAAATTCGTATGGCAATGTGGTGTCGTCTTTTTATGGCACCAAATTTCAGGGCAACATAGAGGAATTGTTAGTTTCACCTACCGCCGAGGTAACTATTTTGCTGGGCTATTTGGCCGGTGGTGTATTGCGCGGTTTAGCCGTGGGTGGCATTGTAACGGTGCTGGCACTTTTTTTTACCGACCTAAGTGTAGAGAGTTGGCCCATAACCATTAGTATGGTGTTAATGACTGCCGTGGTGTTTTCTATTGCCGGTTTTCTTAATGCCATGTACGCCAATAGTTTTGACGATATTTCCATCATTCCAACCTTTGTGCTCACACCTATGATTTATTTGGGTGGCGTATTTTATTCGGTCGACTTGCTGCCTGATTTTTGGGCCAAGGTATCGTTGGCTAACCCAATTTTGTATATGGTAAACGGTTTTCGCTACGGCATTTTGGGTGTGAGTGATGTGTCGCTGGGTGTGTCTTATTTTATGCTCACGCTGTTTATGCTGGGTGGCTTTGGTTTTGCAATGTACCTGTTAACGCGCGGTGAAAAATTGCGTAGCTAAGATCATAGGGCTGACGTTATCGACATCGAGTAACCGTACCTGCGTGCCAGCGTGAGCGGTGCGTTAGTCCAGTTAAATCGAAACACACTATTTATATTGCAACACAGTAAGCTTTGAATATGTCTAACAACGATACCTCATTTACTGCCGGAACTTATGCCAGCACTTCGCCGCTTGGCCATAGCAGCGATTACGTACAGGCTTATACGCCCACATTGCTGCATGCCATAGCGCGCGCTGACTATCGGGCAACGGTGTTGGGCTACAATGCCGCACAGCCCATGTTTGGTGCTGATGTATGGCAGTGTTATGAATTGTCGTGGCTCAACCCGCAGGGCAAGCCAGTGGCTAAGCACGGTAGGTTGCTGGTACCGGTTGAATCACCGATTATTGTCGAATCGAAATCGCTCAAGCTCTATTTAAATAGCCTTAATCAACATACGTTTGCAAGCAACGAGGCGGTTGTGCAAACCGTATCACGTGACCTGAGTGAGTTGCTCGGCGCAAAAGTAACGCTTGAGCTGCTTGACTTACATACACCTTGGGATGTTACTAGCGCAGCACCTATCGGCAGCGTTGCCAGTGGCGAGCAGGGTGACATTGTGCAGCTTGATGAGCTCGATGTGGCTTGCACGCTTTATCAACGCTCGCCCCAGTTGCTAAACGTAACTGACCAGCAAGTGACTAATGAGGTAGTGCAGTCTGATTTGCTGTGCAGTAATTGTCCTGTCACATCGCAACCCGATTGGGCAACAGTTACCATTACTTATTCGGGGCAAAAGCTGGATTACTCAGAGTTACTGCAATACATTGTTAGCTACAGAGAGCACAACGGTTTTCATGAACAAACCGTTGAGCAAATATATACCGACCTTGTGCAGTTACCGCAGCTGCAAGCTGTAACAGTGTTGGCTCGATACACGCGCCGCGGCGGTATAGCCATTAGTGCCTACCGAAGCAATCAGCCGGCATCAGTTGATGTTGTTCGGCTTTTACGTCAATAAAAGAGCAGCTTAGCGCTCAAATAAAATGGATAAAACCAAGAATGATTAATGTCTCTTATCTCATGTTAGGGCTGGCCGGCGGTTTTTGGTTTTTCTTGTTGGTGGGGTGTTTTGTGTTTGGTTTTTTAACACTGCAACAGCGCAGACGCGCAGAGTTTTCTGAGCTAAGTGTGCGCGAGTTGTTGACCGATCTAGCCATTACTCGTGGCGACCTAGAGGCGCTGCGAGCCAATCAGCAAAGCCGTGATGAGGGGCTGTCACGCAGCGATGCTAATTTTGAGGCGCTGCAAGAAAAGTTTGCAGACTTAGAAAAAAACTACAATCAACTGTTGGAAATTAAAGCGCTTACCGAGCAAGATTTGAGTGCAGCGGCTGGGCAAAATGCAGAGAATCAGGGCGCTATTGAAGCGCTGCAGCGCGAGCGCGACATGCTCGAGCGCCAGTTGCAAAATCTGTCGTTAAGCGCAGACGCAGGGACAAAAGAGACTATGCGAGAAATGATTGTTAATTTTACTGAAGAAAGTCGCGAGCTGTTGTTAGCTATTGAAGAAAGCGCCAAAGAGAAAGCCGAGCTACAACAAAAAATTACTGACATGGAAAAGTCAGGTAAAGGCACCGCTGGCGCGGTCGTGGGTTTAAAGCGCAGGCTGGCTGAAGCCGAAGCGGCTTTGCAAGAGTTGGGTGAGATTGCTCGGTAATAGCTGGGCAAGCCACTGGGGCATTCCTTTACAGCGGCGGCACTATGCTTTAAAGTCGCGCGGCTTCAAAGCAATGGTTGGGGCTTAGCGTTTATTTCCAGAAGGCGTGTGTCGTTGCACTCAACCAAAGAGTTATGTTTTTTTGTACGGTGAGATGTCTGAGTGGTCGAAAGAGCACGCCTGGAAAGTGTGTGTACGGCAACGTACCCAGGGTTCGAATCCCTGTCTCACCGCCATAAATATAAAGGGCCCCATTGGGGCCTTTTGTATTTATCGGTCTGGGTCAGTAGGTTGGTTCTAACCGGTGGGTTCGCAAAATTGCACCGCAATTTTCACCGAGCGCAGCGAGCCCGTAGGGCCATAAAAAGCGTAATCTTTTTGTGGGTCATTCCCTGTCTCACCGCCATATTCCTTAAACGCCCTAGAAAGTGGGTTTATGCGCTTCCAGCGCTAGGCCCTATTAGTGTTTTGGTACAAGGCTTGGTACATACAAGCCTGCCTAGGGGCCACCCTGGGTAGTCACATCAGCAAGCTGATGATGACGTAACGTTGCCGTACACACACTTTCCAGGCGTGCTCTTCTCTTGTTCTGAGAGGGGGCCTATGTATATTCAACTCAGAAACCACACCTATCACTTTCGCTTTGTAGTGCCTCCTGCCTGCAGGGCCATTGTGGGCAAGCAAGAGATTAGGCAGAGCCTCAAGACCGGCAATAAGCGTATTGCTCAGCACAAAGCGATTGTATTGGCTGGCCAGGTGATTGCTGAATTGGAAGAAATTTCTAGCGCTCCTGTGCTGCCTGTAACGGGTGCAAAGCTGTCTGAGATATTCGGTCAATACCTGCAAGAGAAGCGCTTACAGGGGCTCAGAGAGGGTACATTTAGCGCTAAACGACTGGCATTGAAAAGCTTAATACAGGTGCTGGGCGATAAACCGTTGGCTGAATATGGCAGGGTGGCAGCTAAGCGCTATAGAGATGTGTTATTGGCACGAAGGTCAGGGGCTGTGTCGGTGGCTACAGTGAATAACCGCTTAAAGAATATCAATGCGTTTTGGCATTGGGCTATGGCTGAGGGCCACAGTAGTTATTGTCCATTTGAGAAACTCACTATTAGGGATGAGCGCAAGCCATCGGAGATAGGTAAGGCCTATACGAGAGAGCATTTAGCCTTTTTGTTCAGTCCTTCCCGCTATAACTTTCCAACCAGTTCTTATAAATATTGGCTACCTTTGTTGGCATTGCACACAGGGGCACGACTCAAAGAGTTAGCGCAGTTGTATGTTGATGATGTTGAGATCATTAATGGCATTGCCTGTATTCATATAAGAGCTTTACATGACGATCAGCATCTCAAGAATAAAGCGTCTAAGCGCATCGTGCCCATTCATAGCTCGTTAGTAGAGCCTTTGCTTGAGCATGCAACAGGGGTTAAGCAACAAGGTGCTAAGCGTTTGTTCCCCGACATTTCCTATCACAAAGCAAATGGTTATGCGGGTTCACCGTCGAGGTGGTGGGGTAGATACAATCCCATAGAGGGCTACACATCTCATAGCTTTAGCCACACGGTGGCCAATGAGCTTAAGCAGCTAGGTGTAGAGGAGAAATATATCGCTGCCTTATAGGGGTATAGCTATGGGTCAATCACTCATAATCGCTACGGTAAAGATTATAAGCCTGAATTGTTAAGTGTTGTTGTTGAGAAACTAGTATGGAGGCTATAAACAACAACGGCCCCCGAAGGAGCCGCCATTGAAGCTCAATGATCTGTTAAAAACTTTTGCGACGAATCACTAACAGTCCTGCTAAGGCTGAGCCGAATAGCCATGCAGCTGCTGGTACCGGCACTTCATTGACGTTTACATAATTGATGCCCGGCTGGGTTAGGCTGAAATTTACGGAGTTTCTGAATTGAAAAGAGTACGTGAAAGCGTCCGGTCCGAGTACGGTATGCTCATATGAGGTTCCGGCGGAAAGAAATCCACTATTAAAACTATCAGGGCCTTCTGCAGAAGATTCAACTTTTAACTGGTAGCTGCTCGAGACATTGTTGATGCGGAGTATATCGCCCGGATCTACTGTAAACGTAAAATTGTTATAGTTTGCAGCAAATTGAACATTGTAATTTAGGTCGACGATCGCTGCATTAGCAGCCAGTGGCAGCGTGCATGCTAAAATCGCAAAAGTTTTTTTTCAACATAATAATTACTCCAAGTAATGTTTTACTATCCGCTATTAGAAATCACGGATCGGGGTTGCGTGCCAGGGGAGGCACAGTTAAATAAAAATAGAAAGAGCTTCGTGTTGTCTCCTGCTGTCTATTTTTAAATGTTAATTAGAGAGCTAATTGAGCTAAAAGTAACTCTGTGTTATGAAATCTTTAATTTTCATCGATTGACAAGCAGCTTGACTCTTATGTTAGAAAATAAATGTGATTTTAAATACATTTCCAGTGATTCTAATTTTTCACAAAAACCGCTCGGGTTTTATTTTCGGTTCAATATCGTTTTTAATGATAATTTTTTTAACCGGATATTTAGCAAAGCGAAGGATGCGCGTTAAATTTGGTCGGTAGGTAGTATCCCGCTACTACATCATCGTGAATTCTCCGCGTTTACATTTTTTATTTTCCTCGGCGTTTTTATTTAAAGCGAAAGCCTATGCGAGAGGGCTATGTCAGGCGATGAAGATGCGCACGCAACACCTTTTTTATATACGTAGTTTTACCTAGGTAAAACTACGTAGGCGCATTGGGTTTGTAGCGGGATGCTGCGCGCAAGAATTACTTCACGGATACAATGAAGCGGTAATGGGTGCTTGCATTTTGTGCAGGATTTCACTAGTCTGCTTTGATGTTAAAAATTAAATAGCAACGATGTTTTTTCGCTTAGCCAGAATGAGCGTCTGTATTGGCCGCAGTTGATAATGGCATGAAATTAACTAGGTAGGCTGGCGTATAAAAGAGGTGCTTCGAGCACCTCTTTTAGTTAGTGACGATTTTTTCTTCATTGCTCGCAGTAGCTTTGCAAACAGGCCCATTGCCAACGAACTCTATCTATATGTTAAAAGTCATTTCTATCATGCTAGTTTTTACTGGGCTAGTGAGTATTGTCGCAGCGCTTAAGCCTGCTTACCGTACCTACCAGTCGGTACGGGGTCGCGACTGGGGCATACTATTGACACTTATGGCTGCGTTTGTTTTTGGTTACGTGTCCTTTCTCTACATGCTTTTTTTTAGTCCCTCCTCGCTGCTTGATCTTGGTATGGCAACCATTCTTTGCGGCGGCGGAATTTTTGTAATTGTTGTTATGCAACTTAGTTTTAAATCAATAAATCACGCAAACGCAGAAAGTATTCGGCAATTTCATGAGGCGCGCCATGATGCACTAACAGGCTTGCCTAATCGCACGCACTTTATGGAGTACGTTAATGATCTGCTGTGCAAAGAAAATCTCAATAAAAAACATTTCGCGGTTTTGATTTTAGACCTAGACCGATTTAAGGAGATTAATGACACATTGGGACATGCAGTGGGTGATGAGTTATTGGCACAGTTAGGCCGGCGAATAAAAAAACTATCAACATCTAATAATATGGTGTCGCGGCTTGGTGGTGACGAGTTCGCCTTAATATTACCTGTTGTAGATGAGTCGGAAGCAGTCGCAGGTGCAGAGCAACTCGCGGACATTGTTGAGCAAAATTTTTCAATTGAAGATTACGTATTAGCCGTTGATTCTAGTATTGGTATCGCCCTGTATCCGCGTGATGGTGTGGATCAAGGGTCACTGATGAAACATGCAGATGTGGCGATGTATTTGGCCAAAGCGAAAAAGCAACGTTACGTGGTCTATGACGAGTCTAAAGATTATCTTTCTTCAACACGACTCAAGCTGCTTGCTCGATTTGAAGATGCACTTTTGGGTGAGGAGTTTGAGCTGTACTACCAGCCCGTGTTCGCTTCGGGCGATCTTCCCGTTTATGGGTTTGAAGCGCTTCTTAGGTGGCGGCAGCCTGACGGCAGCTTAATGCTTGCTGGCGAATTCATACCACAAATTGAGCAGACGCGCTTTATTGGAAGCTTGAGTCGTTGGGTGATTAAGCGCGCAGTAAAAAAGTTGGCTTTATTGTCGGGCTTTGAGCTAGACCTTAGCATGAACATTAATTTATCGGCAATGGACTTACAGGATGAAACCCTTGCTGCTTATATCAAAAGTTGCGTTGATGAGTATTCGGTAAACCCTGAAAGTTTATGTTTTGAAGTGACAGAAACTGCAATTATGTTTGATTTACCTCGTGCGATTGAAGTGGCAGCAGCGATTCGCAGTCTCGGTTCGAATATTGCGTTGGATGATTTTGGCACGGGCTTTTCTTCGTTATCTTTATTACGAGAATTTCCTGCTAATGTTGTAAAAATTGATAGCTCGTTTGTGGCGACTATGTCAGTCAATCCGGAAGATCGATCTATTGTTAAATCGATGGTTAAGCTTGGCCATAATCTCGATAGGTCTGTTGTTGCAGAGGGTGTGGAGGACCTAAATTCCTTGAATTATTTGAAGCAATTTGGATGTGATTTTATGCAAGGTCGTTTGTTGTCGAAACCTATGAGTTGCAGCGATACTTTATCCTGGTTAGATGCTTACCTGCTAAAGTCTAAGGAAGAGCTTGGTAGATTAAATAATATTAATTAAGCATTAAGTGTTCAATGGGATAGCTGCGCTATTAGGCCCTCTAGTCAGTTAATTTAATGTAGAAGTCGCTTCCGTTTCCGTTTCCGCCTCTGCGTCCCTGCCGACAGCGCATCGCCTGCGTTATTGCAGTGAGGGTCGTACCCCGATAATAGGCTTACTGGCTAAGACTGGGTGCGGCCCTGATTTGGTGCGGTAAATTTGCCGTGGCAATCGGTAACTGCTAAATTTATGGATATCAGCGGGGTCTGTCGACACTGTCTCCTAAACGGTGAGTGGTGCGGCGTGCTAGTGGCTGCCTCGAGTATGTGGAAATGGTGTGGTTTTTGAAGCTTCCGAACTTGCTGTTAAGTTAATGTGCTTCCGGGCATGTCCTCCTGATAATAAACGAAGTGTAGAGAAAATATTTATGTGTGAACTTTTTATTAAAGCCGATAAGAAATTATGGCAATCAAGGTCTAAATCGGTACGGATCAATAATGTAGTGACGTCCGTTCGCTTAGAAAATTTTTACTGGGAAACGTTGGATGAAATAGCATTTCGGGATGGTCTGTCGGTAACTGGCCTTAT
Organism: uncultured Pseudomonadales bacterium; assembly: GCA_905478995.1. GTDB lineage: Bacteria > Pseudomonadota > Gammaproteobacteria > Pseudomonadales > UBA7434 > UBA7434. Next base: position 12,679 of record CAJQKT010000058.1, read on the forward strand.
TAGGAGGCTTTACCTTGAATCGATAGAGGAAGGCCATAATATTGGCAGTTTCACATCATTCCTGCGGGTATGCTGTTCACGCTACCTTTCATTGGTTGCAGATGGTAATCTGATTAGGCATTCTAAGGAGCCGATTAGTGAGATCGACGCAGGCAATATTTTAAATCAAGAAACGATTGCTAGGGATGAGCGAAAATCACTTTATGCCGAAGCCGATGCCTCGTGATAAGCGCACAGGCCTATTTTGAGATTTTTTGCAGTGATTGATTTTTTTGAATGAAAATGGCTTTGAAATGGCTGACGCGAGTACTACTCTTGCTCATTATGGCCGTTGCTGGCTTGTGGCACTTTGGACCTTATGAGCCTGTTGATTTGCAAGCTGCTTTTGACGAATCCGTCCTTGGCAGTGATGTTGACGCTTATTTTGCTGCACGCGAGGCGCGTTTTAGCGATATACGCCCAGGCCACCAAAAACGTATGGTTTGGTTTGGTGAGCGAGGCGTAAAGACACCCCAAGTTTTGGTGTATGTGCATGGCTTTTCCGCCAGTGCCCAAGAGCTGCGGCCTGTGCCCGACTTGATGGCTGACGCATTGGGTGCCAACTTGGTGTACATGCGGCTTGCTGGGCACGGGCGTTCTGGTGAGGCTATGGCTACGGCCACTGCGCAAGCATGGATGACTGACTTGGCTGAAGCGCTGGCCGTGGCAAGGCAAGTTGGCGACGAGGTCATTTTAATATCCACATCCACAGGTGGCACTTTGGTAGCCTTGGCTGCATTGCAGCCCGAGTTGATGCGTCAAGTGAAGGGCGTAATCTTTGTGTCCCCCAATTTTGCTATCGGCGATCCGTTAGCACCTCTGCTTAGCTTTCCCGCGGCGCGGTACTGGTTGCCACTGGTAGCAGGGCGTACCTGGTCGTTCGAGCCGCGCAACGATCTTCAAGAACAATTCTGGACAACGTCTTACCCATCTACGGCGGTACTTCCTGTTGCGGCACTGGTCAAAGAGGTTTGGGTACACGATTGGACGCAGGTACGGTTGCCCGCTCTATTTTGGTATTCCGATGCCGATACGGTAGTGAGCCCAGCTGCGACCGACACGATTGCCGCTCGTTGGGGCGGTGATGCTTCAGTGGTGAAAGTCGAACTTGGCGAGGGTGATGATCCCAATTCACATGTGGTTGCAGGCGCTATTTTATCGCCCTCGCAAACAGACAGGGCCGTATCAAACATGGTGCGGTGGATTACCACACTGTAGCTCGTTTGCGCGCACAGACTTTCAATGAAAAACTAGGTGATGGTGCACGTTGTCATAGGTAATGAAGCACATCATATCGTTTTCAAAAACCACCTCTGCACCCATTACCGTGCAACATTAGTCGTGCAGAGCCGTGATATTGTTTGTGTTGACCATGCAATGCACCAGTTTGAGAGATAGATTCATGTACGTTCTCCGGTTTAATAAGCGCCAATCAATAGATGATTTCAGGCTAAGCTTTGAATGGATAAACATCTATGGCCACTGTTGAACTTAATTAACACATTCTTTTTGTTAAACGATACAGCCTGACTACCGGTGGTGTATGCTCATCGCCCAATAATCCTGTGCATACGCGCATGGTTAAACTGATCTGGCCGCCAAGAGACGCTCATGAATATCCACAACGAGGTTCGCAAGCATCTAATTAACTTTTTAAATAAAGTGTTGGACCAAAGTTATACGAGAAATGAGTGGGAGAACTTTTCTTGTAGCATGTATCAAAATGATGTGCTGGAGGATATTAGGGTGGAGGTGAGCAGTATGATTGCGAAAAACTTAGAGCCTAATGGTTTTAAAATGAAGGCAATGACGGCCGAAACACGAAATTCTATTCAAGCAATAATTAACGAGCTCGATGCAGACTGTGTTTGACTTAAGACTAAGAGGCGAAGCGACGAGTGCCGAGCCATGTTTACGTTTGATTACCGGCATTAGCGGCGGGGCCTAGGGGAGCTAGGTCGAACATGGCGCTTAAGAATGCGCCGGTTTTCAGCGTTGACCTTTGCCTTACTACGATAAGACCATAATAGTTCGCGCGCATTCCTGCCGCTTTGCTCAACGTTTACGATGGGGTGAGGGTAGTCATGGCCCAACGTAAAGTTGTGCATGGCGGCTTCAATAGGAGTTGTTTCCCACGGTTGGTGGGCTAGATCGGTGGGCAGCGCTTTTAGCTCCGGTAGCCATGTGCGGATAAAATCAGCGTTGGGGTCTTTTTCAATGGCTTGTTTGGTGGGGTTGTAAACGCGAATCGTGTTGATGCCAATAATACCGGCTTGCATTTGAAATTGCGGGTAATGAATGCCGGGTTCAAAATCTAAAAATAACCGAGCTAAATGCTTTACGCCTAATTGCCAGTCGACTTCTAAGTGATGGCATAAAAAACTCACCAGCATCGCCCTCGAACGAAAGTTAATATAGCCGGTTTTATGTAAGCAGCGCATTGCAGCGTCAATTAAGGGGTATCCGGTTTGGCCGCTCTCCCACGCTCTTAAGTGCGCTTCACATTGCGCAGAATCGTGATCGAGGTAGGGAAAGTTATAGTACGCGCGGTTTAATGGACGCTTCTCCATATCGCATTCACTGTCGAACTTTTGCATAAAATGACAATGCCAATGCAGGCGCGAAGCCAGTGCGATTAAACTGCGTCGCCAGCCGGGCTTTTTCCAGTTGTGTAGCAGTGTTTGATACATTTCACGCAGGCTAATGTTGCCCCAGGCTAAGTAAGGCGACATTCGTGAGCAGTGTTCCTGACTCGTAGCTGGGTTGGATATGTTCCAGTAATAATCCTTACCGCGTACATGGTGAAAATCATTAAGCGTATGCCACGCATTTTCACTGCCGCCTTGTTGGAAGTCTGCGTTGGGTTGCTGCCACTGGCGTATTAAATCTTGCTCAGGTTGTAGCGCTTGAGGCGTTTCAAAGTTTGCCCAGCGCGTGGTGGTTAAGCTTGCGCAGGCAAGTGGGGCGCGCATCACCGCCCTCCAATTTTTGTCCCATTGTTGTCGGTTGTTAGCGCCACGAACAACCGCGCCCTGTTGATATTCATACCAATTGATATGGTGCTGGCTGGTCCATCGTTTTACAGCTTGGTCGCGCTTATAAGATACGTCCAGGCCAATTTCTTCGTGGCTATAAATACTTTTTATACCCAGCTCTTTTTGTATCGCGGTAAATGCGGTTAGTGCGTCACCCCACGTGATGACAATTTTTGCGTGATGCTCCTGCAGCAGCTTTTGCATGGCCTGAAGTGATTGCCAAATAAAGCGCCAGTGTCGAACCGAATAATGGCCGTCATTTAATAAATCATTTTCAAAAGTATAGAGCAATAGCAAAGGCGTTTCTTCACAACAGGCTTGCATAAGCGGAGCATGGTCGGTGAGGCGCAAGTCACGCTTAAACCACACAATATTAATCATGTTGGATGCTCGGCAATAAGCAACTGTATATGAACATCAAAGAATCCAATTTAATCGGTGCCTGACTTAGCTATAGCTACAACTATTGGTTATTTACGACGGCTGCCAAGGGTTGTCTCTTTTGGCGACTCGGTTTTATAAGTATGCGGCAAGATGATAATTGTGCGCGAAGGTATTAGGAATTTGAACGACGCATAAAGAACGTTTTAATTATGCGGTTTACCCATGCCAATCAATGCGCAGGCTAGTGGCTAGTGGCCCTGCGATGATCTTCTGAGTCAAAGACAACCTGCTGTTTAACGATTTTTAGTATTACCCCAATCTTTAACAGTTGGCGTTGAATCGCGCTTTGCATTTTATCGGAGTCGCCATTTTGGCGGGCTTGCTGCTGGCTCTCAGCAGTATCAAAAACACAGGTGATTAATAAACTGGCAGGAAAATTACTGTAGTCGGCTTCATGTGTTAGCCATTGAAAACCACTGACATCCTCTAAAAAATGCTCGCAGGCAGCGGTCAGTGCCAGTCGGACATTGTTGTCGATTTTTTTTTGAGTTTTACTTTGCGGTTTGGGCATAGTGGTTGAGCGGTTTAGGCTACCTGTGGAAAAGACTGTTTTAAGAAACTAATAATTTCTTTTGACTCATACATCCATTGCTCACAGCCTTGGGCATCAACCACTTTTAAGCAGGGCACCTTTAACTGCCCACCACCGGCTAGTAACTCCTTCTTAGCGTCTAGGCAGCGCTTAGCATCACGAGTTTCGATGGGGAGCGACTGGCGTTTCATCGAGCGCCTAACTTTTACGCAAAAGGGGCAGGCTTTATATTGGTAAAGGGTAAATGCTTTAGTTTGCTCGTTAATTGCGGCTTGCACCGTGTCGGCACGCTGAATACCTGTAGGTGTTGTCAGCCAGTCGATCAGTAAAATGAGAGAGCCTAAGAGCCAATGAATGATGCGCATGAAGTTACCTAGCAGGTTGGGTTTTTCTTGATGAATAGTTGTTGGTCGGCTATTGGGGTGCTGGTTGCGTGCTTGATGGCCCGCACACAGGCGACGCAGATTAATGCTTTTTAGCCTTAAATGAAAGCCCGAGAAAAGTACGGTAGATGAGTTTTTCGGACGTAGTGGACGGCGCAGTCGCTGATGTCTTTATTTGACTGGATGACCCACCCTAGGTAGCTGCAATGCAGCAATGAATCCCAAGATCCCCATCGTGCCCGATACTAAAAAGACCCAGGTAAATGAGCCACTGATATCGGCCAGACTACCGCCTACGGCTGGTGATATCGTCTGCGCTAATCCAAATGCAAGTGTTGCTGCAGCAAAACTGGGGCCGTAATCTTTAGGCGTGGCGTTCTCCACCACGTACAGCGTTATTAAAGAGGGCAGCCCACTGAATAAAAAACCCAGACCAATGCAGGCCATTAAGGTGGGAATATAAGCACCCATCAGCACAATAAAAACAAAGATTGGCCATAAGGCGAAGGCAATAGCTAGTGCTAGGCGTGTACTGATTCGAGTAGCTAGTGCCACAAAAGCAGGCCCACCAAAAATCATCGCAAAACCCATCAAGGTAAAGGCCGTTGCAGCATCAAGGCTCGACCACGCGCTATCGTCTTCCAATCGAGAAGTTAAGAAGCCCAGCACCAACAAATAAATAAAACCAAAAGTCGCATAAGAGAAGATTAAGGGTAGCCAGCCTTGCATGCGCTTTAGCGCACCAAAGCCGCCGAAACCTCCACCACCGGTAGGGCGGGCCTGTTGATGGCGAACCATAAAGAGCACGCCTAACAGAATCGCAAGCCCTATAGCTGCCATGGTCAGATACACGCTGCTCCATGCATGATCGCCTTGAGATGATCTTAGAGAGCCGCCCAGGATGCTTACAAAGATCACGCCGATGCCAATGCCTGAACCCATTAAGCCAATGGCAAGCCCCCGTTGCGAGGCGGGTAATGCATCCGAAGCAATCATAGGCGAGGGTATCCAAACACAGGCCCCACCAATACCTGACAGAAACAAAGCGGCTGCTAGTAAAAGCGGGGAGGGGGCAACAGCCGCTAGCAGTAACCCAGTGGTCGACAACATTAATCCGAGGCGCAATACACTGAGCAATCGATAGTGGCTAGTGGCCCAGGCTACAAACAGGGTGCCGAGTAAATAGGCTCCAACATTGGCAGCGCCGATCAGTCCAGCTAAGGTATTAGAAATCGCTAAATCGTCGCGGATGGCCGGCAGCAATAACCCATAGGCGAAACGCCCAAATGACTGAGCTACCGCTGCTCCCGCGGCAATCAAAAGCACAATTAGCCAGCCATTCAGCCCGTGTGATTTGAGCGCCTTGCCAGAGATAGTGATATATCCTTGTGCGTAAGTTGTTTTGAGATAATACCGCAGGAGGTGGGTGTTAATGACTAGTGGGCAGATAGTAACCGACTATCACGCACAATTGCATGTGTTAAAAGCTTGGTGTTAACCTTGATGCCGATACAGAGTTAATCGTTCTGTAGGTGAGAAGTAAACCTCATCGATAATCTAGCAGGGTGTCACATGTCTACTCAAAAAAACTTTGGTTTAAATCATTTTTTCGTTCGGTTTGTGTGTGCCTTAATCGTTGTATTCGCCACTTATAATCCTGAAGGCCTGTCCTACTATCATTGGGCGGTTGAACGCTTGTCTGAATTTAGCGTGCTCAAAGCTTTCATTGGCGTGATTTTACTGGTTGGCTGGATCATATTAATACGCGCTACGCTAGGCTCTCTTGGCACCATTGGCATACTACTTTCCATCGCTTTTTTTGGTCTGGCCATTTGGCTAATTATTGATGTGCTGGGTTTGTCAGCGGATAACGCTCGTGTTATTAGCTATATTATCCAGTTGATGCTGGCTGGAGTGCTGAGCATTGGTGTTTCGTGGTCTCACGTTCGCCGTCGTATTAGTGGTCAGGTAGACACCGACGAGCTCGATAGAAACAGTTAAGAGCTGGTGGGCGACGTTAATAGTTTAATTAAATAAGCAGCCGCCTATTTATTCTTGTTTTTTTCATTGGCCTTTGCAAACAAGGCTGCCATCGTGCCTTCCTGCGGTTTCTCATGTTTGGGTTGGTGTGGCTTAGCCGCGAGCTTGTGATCTTTTTGCTTGCTGCGCTGTGACCCGCGACGCGCATCGTTGCGTGCTGGCCTGTCTTCCTCAGCGCCATCAATATCATCGTCAAGTCGCATCGACATGGCAATACGTTTGCGTGCTGCGTCAACTTGCATAACCTTAACTTTTACTATGTCGCCTGCTTTTACCACTTCGCGAGGGTCTTTTACGAAAGTGTTTGATAGGGCCGAAATATGCACTAGCCCATCTTGGTGTACACCGATATCAACAAAAGCCCCGAAGTTCGTTACATTGGTTACGGTACCTTCAAGGATAAGGCCAGGCTCTAGGTCAGAGACCTTTTCGATGCCTTCTTTAAATTGAGCTGTTTTGAAATCGGGGCGAGGATCGCGGCCTGGCTTGTCAAGCTCGCTAATAATATCGGTGACTGTGGGTATACCAAACTGGTCGTTGGTATAGTCAGCAGGCACAAGCGATTTAAGAAATAGAGAGTCTCCTAATAATTTTTGTATAGGGCGATCGTTCTTTTTGGCGATTTGCTCAACAATTGAATAGGATTCGGGATGCACTGCCGAGCTGTCTAGTGGCGTTTCTCCATTCGCCACTCTTAAAAATCCGGCGGCTTGCTCAAACGTTTTGGCGCCGAGGCGTGGCACGCTTTTAAGCGCTTCGCGACTGGCGAACGCCCCGTTTTGGTCGCGAAAATCAACAATATTATTGGCAATGGTTTGGTTTAATCCTGAAACGGCAGCCAATAGCGGCGCCGAGGCAGTATTGACCTCAACCCCGACGGCATTGACACAGTCTTCAACCACAGTATGGAGTGATCGAGCAAGTTGGGTTTGTGAAACGTCATGTTGGTATTGGCCTACACCAATGGATTTGGGATCAATTTTAACTAGCTCAGCAAGCGGATCCTGCAGCCGTCGAGCAATTGAAATGGCGCCACGAATCGTCACGTCTAAATCTGGAAATTCTTTTGCAGCAAATTCAGAGGCTGAATACACAGAGGCGCCGGCTTCATTCACCATCACTTTTTGAGCGTGAATATCTTTGTTAGCTTTTAATACGTTGCCAACAAAATTATCCGTTTCACGCGAAGCGGTGCCATTGCCAATGGCAATAAGCCCCACGTTGTGTTGTTTGCACAGCTTAACCAGAATCAATTCTGCCTCGCGTGCTTGGTTGCGTGGTGGTGTTGGGTAAATTGCGCAGTGATCAACCACTTTTCCGGTGGCATCAACCACGGCAACTTTACAGCCAGTGCGCAAGCCGGGGTCGAGGCCAATAGTGGCTTTTTGCCCAGCCGGCGCGGCTAATAATAAATCCTTCATATTGCTGGCAAAAACGTTGATGGCCTCTTTTTCAGCTCGCTCGCGCAGTTCGCCAAGAAGATCCATTTCAAGCTTCATCGATAGCTTCACGCGCCAAGTCCAGCGCACCACTTCGTTTAGCCATTTGTCGGCGGGGCGGTCTTGGTTGGTTACCCGCCAAAAGTGGGCAATCATGCTCTCGCAAGGATGAGTTGCGGTTGGGTCTGAGGCATCACCAACGGTAATAGATAGCGACAAAAACCCTTCGTTACGGCCACGAAAAATGGCCAGAGCGCGATGCGATGGCACTTTGTGCAATGCCTCACTATAGGCAAAGTAATCTTGAAATTTAACAGCGTCTAATTTCTTGTCTTCAAATACCCGCGCAGTGGCTGAGCCATCGGATTTAAGTAACTCGCGCAAGCTGCCTACTAGCTCAGCATTCTCGCTAAAGCGCTCAATCAGAATAAATTTTGCGCCGTCTAATGCCGTTTTAACATCGACGATTTTTTTAGTTTCATCGTCCGACTCAGCAGCCTCAGCCGGGTTTACAGGATTGCATTCGCCGCCAACAATATATTTTACGGCCTCGACCTCTGGTGAGAGTTCAGGGTTGTCGAACAAGGCATTAGCCAATGGTTCAAGACCCGCCTCGCGAGCGATTTGGCCCTTGGTGCGGCGTTTAATCTTGTAAGGTAGGTAGAGGTCTTCTAGTCGATTTTTAGTGTCGGCCGAGTGGATGTCGGCGGCCAGCTTAGGGTTTAGCTTGCCTTGGTCCTCAATACTTTTAAGAATGGTCACACGGCGATCCTCTAACTCACGTAAATAACGTAAGCGCTCCTCTAACGTGCGCATTTGAGTGTCATCGAGGCCTCCGGTCACTTCCTTACGATAGCGAGAAATAAACGGCACGGTAGAGCCTTCGTCGAGCAGCCCGATGGCGGCATCAACTTGGCTCTCTCGAGCATTCAGTTCTTCGGCAATACGGGTAGAAATACTTTTCATAAAAAACTCTGGGCATCTATTCGATGTGGAGTGGCACGGCTAATTTGGGCGCGGGAGTATAACGGTTATCGCATCGGGTGACGCAAGTTATCTTGGCGTAAGAGCATGTTTGTGCTCACCTAGATGGTTGGCTGAGAAATAGCTAAGAAGGCTGCTCGGTGGTTACATTTTTTCACCGATAAAAACGCCGAAACCGATCAATTAGTTGGCCGACACTCCATCTTCTGATGGTTGAGGAAGATCTGGCTTTTCAGCAAAATAGTAAAACGACGGCGTACTGTTGCCTCGATTGGCAACGCCCAACGTTTTGGTTTGCAGCGAGTAGCTAATGTCCGCAGGGTTGAATAGGCCTGCGTCTGCTCCTTCAACAACAACGGAAGACTTGCTGAAATCGTTGTTGAATTTGGTAATGCGGGCGGGCGACCATGAGCTGATATAAAAGTTGCCCTCTGAATCCATGTCGATACCATCGAGGTTGCCTATACCGGTGTCTTTGACAAGCGTGGAAAGCCGGCCGGTACTTAAGTCGACAGCCAAAATGGGCGCGTTGCTGCCCCAATTCACAATGACCGCACGGTTATTGCGAGCATCGACCACAACGCCGTTAGGGCGGGTGCGAGTTTTGGCAACTAACACCTTTGATTTCATTTTGGTGGGTTCGCTGATATCAATGCGGTGAATCTTCCCTGTCGCAAAATCGCTCACAATGACTTCGCCTGGTTGACTGCCCATGCCGTTGAGAAAGCCCGTGCGAGCAATAGTTATGGAGCCTAATATTTGGGCTGTTGCCAGATCAATGGCGTGGATCGTTCCGTCATTGATGACGATAAGCATGTTATCGACTACTTCCATACCATGGGTCGCGGAGACACTGCCAAAGAATTGGTAAGAGTTTCCATTGTCACGGGTTTGTAAGATGTTTGATTCATTGGTGACGAACCAGCGATCGACGGCAGGGTCGTATTCAACAGCCTCAATTGTCTCTAGCGTTTGCGCGAACGAGGGCGCTAGGCCAAAAAATAGTGCCAGTGAAAAAAAGTAAAGTCGCAGCATCAAAGAAAGGCACCTTTAAACTGAAAATAGAATGAAAAAGTCTTCTGTGGGCGAAGCGATGTTCCGCGAACGAAGCAGCTCGTTGGTACTTTAACAAAAATAGGGGCTGATGGGAGGGTGCGTTTGTCCGAGCAAGCCTAATTGATTTGAGCGGTTCGACTTCATCATTTTATCATTTGTTATTATCTGGTTTATTAGGCTAAATAGTTCTAAGTCTATGAATTAACGAGGTTTACTGATGCGCGATTGACTGTGTTGAGAGCATTTGGTATTTTTGGTTTACCAAACCAACAGCCTAGCCATTAAAGCGAGCGCTTTTGGTTGACAGGTAATTGCAGAATTGCACGACCTGGCTCCTTGCAATTATGTGATGTCTAGTCCGACGGACTAGGGCAAATATAACAATAAAATAGACATGGAGACATAGTATGAATAACTACCTGCGGCAACTCGTCGCGTGCTTTTTCTTATTGGTGAGTTCACAGTGCTTCGCTCAATGGGGTACGGGTAATTGGGGCTCTATGGTTTGGGGGCAAAATTTGGTTGATGTTCCGATGATGGGGGGCATAGCCCAAACGTTCGCATTTTTTCTGTTGCTCGGGGTTGGTATGACGATAGCCAAGCGTTGGAAGCTTATGAGGAGTGTTCCGGTCGTAATGGTAGGTGCAGCTATCATTTCCTTCCTGTTAGCACTGCCAACAATGGTAACAGCCGGTCCTGTGGGTTCTCTTAATCATTTTGTGAACGGTGCTATTGCCGATGCTGACGAAGTTAATGCGAACTTCAATGAAGTCAAAGTAGCCGTTGACGATAATTATAACCGCACGCTTACTGCTCAACAGACGGCTGATGCCGCCGCCAATGGACACACCATTGATACGAACACGCAATTGACCGAAACTCAGGTTGACGACTTTGTGGATAACAACGGCTATGCCCTAGCGGCAGACGTACAAGATAATGCGGAAAGTATTGCTGTTAATGCTGAGGGGATTGCAACAAACGCGACCAATATAGCGTCTAACACTTCGGACACAAGCGTGCTTCAATCGACACTTGCCGCTATACAGGCTTTTCTGTGCAGCGATGGTGTGATTCTTGATGCGCTTGAGGCCTGCGATGATGGCAATAGAATTGACGGGGACGGATGTAGTTCATCATGCGCTATCGAGCCTTCGTTTGTGTGCAGTGGGCTGCCATCGGTATGCTCTGCGCCTGAGGATGTTCGTTTTGTTGCTTGTGCTGATGGCGTCTCAGTTGAGGATAAAGCTACAGGTTTAGTGTGGGAAAGAAAGACCGAGCTGGATGGCGTGCATAACGTCAATAACTCTTACTCTTGGTCCGCAGACATCACCTCGATTGAGCCTGACGGAACGGTTTATACCGTATTCCTGAATCAGCTTAATAGTAATGGTTTTGGCGGGCACGGTGATTGGCGTCTACCGATAGTAAGCGAAATGCAAACTATTTTGGTGGGTGAGGGCGTTCTAGCACAGCTTACAGAGGATCCAGCCAGTGGCCAGAATCTTACCCAGCAGTCAACGGTTTGTTACAGCCCACCGTGTCTCGACCCTGATTTTCTTGCTCATGCGGGTTACGCGAGCCCATCTTACCCAGTTGTAGTGAATGGACTCACTGACCAAGTGACAAGTCAGTACCGTATGGGCGTTTTGCCTTACTGGTCATCGCAAACATTTTTGCCAGAAGTGTCGAATGCTTACGGGGTTAATTTTGGGGCGAACGCAAGGATCCCGTCAAATATTCAAACCCCGCAGATTCTAGAAGAGCTACCGGCAGGTATTCAAGCGATTTCTAAAGAATCGGGTGCGCCTCAGCCGCCGTCTAACCGTAGAGAGGTCGCTGTATTTGCCCGTGCCGTTAGGGAAGGTAGTTGTGATCTTTGATCATTATGTGTTGCTGCGTTTTGTGGCGATGAAGCATGTGTGCTCATAATTAGCATTGCGGATTGTTTGCTATAAAGGCGGGCCTGATGCTTGTTATACTGGTGGTGTTGTTGGGTATTAATCATACTAAATGGGCCGCATATTAAGGAGAGTTGAGCAATGAAGGCAGGTAAAGTAGTTGGGGTTGTTCTTATCGTTGCTGTGCTAGTCGCAGTTATAGTAGCGGTTTCTCTACTCAATAATATTAACGCTATTATTAAAGCAGCAGTTGAATCGGAAGGGCCTAAAGTAACGGGCACTGAAGTTTTGCTGAACGTTGTTGATATTAATTTAGGGCTTGAAAGCGCTGGCGGCGAACTCAAGCAGTTTTCAATAGGTAACCCTGCAGGTTTTACTCAGCCACATGTTTTTTCAGCGGAAACCATTCGCGTAGCAGTCGACCCGACGTCGTTGGTGG
>CAJQKT010000059.1 GCA_905478995.1 uncultured Pseudomonadales bacterium
ATACCGTACACGTGCTCGATAGAACTGTTAGACATACACAACCTAATGGTTAAAAAGAGTCGCTTGCATCATTTGCTGCGCTGCGAGAGCATAACGCCGCAAGGGTTGAGCCGCGCTACGTTTATGATGGTTGCATTAGACTATATGCGGCCGCCAGTGAACAGAGGCGAAAGGTCTAAACGAGTTTTTTACTAGCGCATTACCATCGGTACAACCGTCTAACCCACACTCATTGACACAAGCGTCGCGACTACACCATCCAATGAGCTACAAGCCGACCCTCTAAGATGTCAGCGGGGCAATTGGCAACACAGCTTCAAAGCAAGGTAAACATGAACCACACATCGGGCACAACGCTGCACTCCATGCAATCCAATACCGTATTATCACAGACACCAGAACCCCTAGACCCCCAACTGGTAGAGCGTCGCGAGCGCGTATTTTTTGTGCTCGCAGCGTTTTTCATTTGCTGCATGACGCTTCTCAATGTGGTGGGTATTACCCGCTTCATCCAACTAGGACCACTGCAACTGGCTCTTGGCGTACTACCCTATCCGCTCACTTTTTTATGCACCGACTTAATTTGCGAACTGTATGGCCGCGCCCGGGCTAACTTTGTTGTGAGTGTTGGGCTGGGGCTGAATGTTTTTATCTTTGCCTTTATGTCTTTGGGCAGCTATTTACCCTCGGTGACCGGGGCAGCCGTGCCGCCTTGGCAGGTTTTGCAACTGGCTGAGTCCATTAGCACCCCCACCGGCGCAACCATTAGTGGCAGCGTTGAGTTATTTCAACTGCTTTATCAATGCACGGCCGGTGCGGTGTTTGCCTCGATGATGGCTTATGTAACGGCGCAATACGCCGATATAAAATTATTTCATTTTTGGAAAAAGCTAACGCACGGCAAACATTTATGGCTGCGCAATAATTTCAGCACACTGGTAAGCCAGGGGGTCGATTCATTTATGGTAGTCAGCATCACCTTTGGCGCTCTCTTTGTGGCTGGAGCCATGCAACTCAGTACTTTGTTGCTACTCATGGGCAGCAACTATCTGTTTAAAATGACTGTAGCACTAGCCGACACCCTGCCCTTTTATTTTTTGGTTGGCAAGCTTAGTCGGTATTTACACATAGACAACCAATCCGTCGCCTGATATCCAAGCACGCAACATTACATCGGAGCTATTTGTGTTTTTACACGATATGGCCAGCCATGCGCATGATAAACTGCCGCAGCATCTACAGCGTATTACTTATCAATAGCAATTCTTTGCGCACGGAGCTAAACCTTGCCAGTCCCACCCAACGCTTCTCAAAAAAGCTCGCGACAAACTTTTTTAGCGCTCCAAAATATCGAATTTAGATGGTTACTGGCCAGCAACGCAGCTTTCTTTTTGTCACTGCATGGTCAAATGCTTACGCGTAGCTATCTGGCGTGGAACATGACTGGCGAGGAAATGTCACTGGCCTATATTAACGCCGCCTATGCCATCCCCATGATCCTTTGCTCAATTATTGGTGGCGCACTCACCGATCGCTTTGAACGCCGCGGCCTTATTCAAATTGGTCAAGCCATTCTGCTGGTGAGCGAACTGGCCATACTGCTATTACTGGTAATGGGGCAACTGGCTTTTTGGCATCTCATTGTTGCGGGCATTATTGGTGGCATTGTTATTCCGTTAATTATGCCCGCACGCACTGCAATGATCTTTAACATTGTGGGAGCCGCACGCCTTGGCAATGCCATGGCACTATCGATGGCAGTGGTCAACATTACCCGCGTAATTGGGCCTGCACTGATGGGCCTAGCGATCAGTCAATACTCCGTCACGGCAGCCTACATCATTGCCAATATTTTGTTTCTGGCTGCTTACTTTTTTATGCTTAAGGTCGACAAAAAACCTATTGATCGAGTACTGCAAGGCAACGCCCATTTAAACCTGTTAGAAGATATCGTTGCGGGACTGCGCTATGTGAGTGCAACTAAACCGGTGCTAGCGTGCTTGGTTTTTGGTTTTTTACCCATGTGTTTGGCCATGCCCATTCAAAACCTACTTATTTTGTACGCCGACAATGTTTGGGGAGTAGGCGAGGCAGGCCTAGGTATTTTAATGGCCGTATCGGGCTTAGGTGGAGTACTGGGTTCATTGTGGCTAGCCATGCGCGGTGAGAATTCACAGCGCGCAAAATTAATGGTCGCCAACGCTCTGGGCTTTACGCTGTGCTTGGCTATTTTTAGCTTAACCAGCAACTTTTACTTAGCGCTAGCGCCATTATTACTGGCTAATTTGTGCGCCTCTGCAGCACAAACGCTCAACAACACCACGGTGCAGTTACTGGTCGATGATCAGCAACGCGGCCGTGTGTCGGCACTCATGATGATGGCGTTTGGCTTTACCCCACTCGGCGTAGTGCCGCTGGCTTGGGCCGCGCAGCACATTGGTATTGCCGCCACCACCACGGCGGCTAGCGCCCTGCTAGCTATGATCATTGGTGCTTTCTTCTTACTCAGTGCAACGCTCAGAACACTCGACACCGCGGTGCTGGCTGCACTTAAAAATCATTAGTTTTATTAATGTTCTATTTGCCCCAAGTTGGCATGCACTACAGCACCGTTTAACACAGGATTATTGGCCGCAAAGGCTATAGTGCGAGCAATTTCCATGGGCTCGATTAAACGGTTAAAAGCAACACCGCTGGCAATGGATTCTAAAATTTCGGTACTGCCGCCCACATGATTTTCAAGCATTTCGGTGGCGGTAAATCCGGGGCATACACAGGCTGTATGAATGCCGCTGCCCACCAAATCTTGGCAGCTAGCCCGCATCAAACCTAGTAGCGCATGCTTTGATGTGACATACGAACACGTATTGGCTACGCCTTTTTCCGACAAGGTTGAACCCAAGTAAATAATCGACGAACCCGGCTGCATCAACGGCAGCACAATTTGATTGAGCTGCGCTGGCGCAACCACATTCACTTGCAACACCTCTTGTAAAGAATCCGCCGCCAACTCCCGAGTTGAGTCTTTGCGCAGTAGTCCTGCGTTATGGACCAATACAATCTCATCACAGTCAGTCAACTGTGCTTGGATATCACCAGCGCAAGCATCAATAGTGGCTGAGCTGCTCATATCCAGCGGTATGTGCACAATCCCCGGCAAAGCCGGCTCGCTGCGCGACAAGTTAACCACTTTGTAGCCGGCTTCCATAAAAAGCTGTGCCGTTGCATAACCAATGCCGCGACTTGCGCCGGTAATAACTAATACTTTGTTACTCATAAATAGTATGCCTTTATTAAACTATGACGATGATGAATGGTGTTGAACGGCAATGCTGTGCTCAGCCAAACGGTATCAACACAACGCCGAATTGACACGGCCGCCAACCTGTAGTGAGCAATGGCAACATCATCTTCGCGCATCGACTTTGCGTTAATCGACTTTATGCTGGTTGACGTAGTACAAAGGGACCTACATTAACGCGTTAAGACACTGTCATTTGCCTAGCCGACCAGCTAGCATGTACTTCAGCAACGCATTGTACGGCCATCGGGCTCGCGAAGAAAACTACGCTTGCTTGATCATGCCGGTCGCAATGATTAATCCACTACCATTTTGCTCCATCAGCCATTATGACTCAACGTCTCACTACGATTGAAATCAGCAAAGAAGATCTGAAATTTTCAGGTGCGCACTTTACTATTTTTAGCGCTACCGAGCGTGAACGCCTGCACGGACACAACTTTAAAGTCCGCGCTTCGGTGGTTGCTCCGGTTGATGAAAACGGTATGTGTTTTAACTATCAAGAGATCAAGTCCCGACTGCGCAAACTGTGCTCGTCACTCGATGAATACGTGCTACTGCCCGGCCAATCGCCGCATATGCATATTCACCAAGAAGGCTCCATGTACATTGCTCAGTTTAACGGCGAAAGCATGTCGTTTTTAACCAGCGATACCCAAGTGCTGAGTATACGCAACACAACGGTTGAAGAATTTTCGCACTATATTTTGCAACAATTGGTCAGCGCCGATAATTTCTTTGCCGACAATGATGTGCACAGTATGACAATTTCGGTTTCATCGGGTGACGGCCAATGGGGCTCCACCCAATGGCACTCAACAGTGTAAAAAACACATTTAGATAAACATTACATAAATATTACATATTTTTCATTGTGTATGCGCGAGTAACAAACGTAAGCGATGAGCCTCACTCAAGGTTATTGCAGGCCAGCCAACGCAACCAGTAAATTTAGTTAAGTAATTGATTTTTAAATATATTTTAGAAAATTACCCGTCATCTAATTAGCTCGCCGCGGCGCTCACAATCAATCTAAAGTGGTGCGCACAGGGCCAGAGGCGCAACTAAGGGGACGTGGCGTCCCGTTTTTTTTTACCCGCAACTATGGTCTCATAGACTCATCTGATCAACCACGCAGGTTTGCGCTGATCAGTGACACGTTGTACTGAAGTGGCGCACCTGTAGGAACGTATCGTTAACTCCGATGCAGACCACGTTGTAAAGTTTTAAGTTTTAACCTCATATTCAAACGCCGGCAGTTTTGTCGGCGTTTTTTTTTGCGCGCTATTTGATGACAGGTTGACAAGCACGCATCGCAAGCCCAGCTCCCAGCAACCTAAATCCCAGTGAACTAAATCTTACTCACTTGACCCTCACTAGCCTTACTGTTGTTACTTGGCAGGCTTAGCGCGACCGGTTTTGCTTGCGCTCTTTTTACGCGGGCGTGATTTAGGCCGCGGCTTTTTAGCCTTGCCGGCTGCTTTTTTACGCGGCGGCTGTTTGCCCTTTACCGATTTTTTTGCGCTGCGGTCGGCGCCACCACCGGCCAGCATCAAATCGACCTTACGCTGCTCCATATCAACCGCTGCAACGGTTACTTGAATGGGGTCGCCCATTCGGTAGACCGTACCCGTACGCTCGCCCACAAGCCGCTGCATAGCGGCGTCAAAGTGAAAGTAGTCTTTGCCTAAAGAGCTGATATGCACCATGCCCTCAACATACAAATCTTGTAACTCAACAAACATGCCAAAGCCGGTTACGCCGGTAATCACGCCGGCAAAGTCTTTGCCCACGTGCTCTAACAAATATTCGCACTTTAAAAAAGCCATGACATCGCGCGTTGCATCATCGGCGCGGCGCTCGGTCATAGAGCAGTGCGCACCGGCGGCCAACACGTCGGCTTTGCCATAGGGGTATATCACTTGCCGGTCGAGTAAGCTGGCACCGCGTACTTTGCGCACATACTTAAACTTGTTGCGCCGCCGCACCATATGCTTAATGGCGCGATGCACTAACAAATCGGGGTAGCGACGAATAGGCGACGTAAAGTGCGCATAAGCCTCATAGGCCAAACCAAAATGCCCATTATTCTCAGGGTCATAAACGGCCTGACTCAGCGAACGCAACAGCATGACCTGAATAAGACTCGCATCGGGTCTATCTTTAATTTTTAGCATGAGTTCTTGAAAGTGCTTAGGCGAAGGCTTGTCGCCACCGTCAAGCCACAAACCCATCTCACTCAAATACACGCGCAAATTTTCAAGCTTTGCCGGTTTAGGACCTTCGTGCACACGAAACAAAGCCTCTAGCTCAGACTTTTGTAAAAAATCTGCGGTGGCCACGTTTGCGCACAACATGCACTCTTCAATAATTTTATGTGCATCGTTGCGCGCCACAGGCACAATCGCATCGATTTTGCGTTTTTCGTTAAAAACCACTTGGGTTTCAACAGTTTCAAAATCAATAGCGCCGCGCTTGCTGCGACTTTTACGCAGCAGATGAAACAATTCGTTTAGGTCTTTTAAATGCGGTAAAACCGGTGCAACACGCTCCATTAAGCCGGGCCGCGGTTCTCGCTCAATTAAACCTAAGGCCTCAGCCACTTCTGTGTAGGTGAGGCGCGCATGTGAATGCATCACCCCTTCGTAAAATTCAAAACCGGTGAGCTTGCCGGTGGAGTTCAAGGTCATTTCGGCCACCATGCACAAGCGATCGACCTTCGGCTTGAGTGAACACAAACCGTTTGAAATAGCCTCGGGCAGCATCGGCACTACGCGGCCAGGAAAATAAACCGAGTTACCGCGCGTAAACGCCTCGTTGTCTAGGGCAGAATTTACCGGCACGTAATGCGCCACATCGGCAATGGCCACCCACAAGCGATAACCACCGCGCCAACCGCGCTCACAATAAACCGCATCATCAAAATCGCGTGCATCTTCACCGTCTATGGTCACTAGCGGTAATTGTCGCAAGTCCACCCGGTGTTTTTTATCAGCCTCTTCTGGCTCATCGGCTAACTTAGCTGCCTCGGCAACGACTTCATCGGAGAACAAATAAGGAATGTCGTGACTGCGAATGGCTATATCAATTTCTAAACCTGGCGCCATCGGTGCACCCAACACTTCAGCCACCATACCTTTGGCGCGCGTGCGTCGGTCAGGATATTCGGTAAGTTGTACCGTCACGTATTCACCCGGCTGGGCGCGCTGGCAATCGTTTTTATCAACCAAAATGTCATGGGTAATGCGCGGGTTATCGGGCACCACAAAAAACACACCCGCCTCACTTTTAAGTCTGCCCACTACCCGCGTGGTGTTGCGCGCAATAATCTCAACCAGCTTACCTTCGGGCTGACCTCGGCGGTTTTCGCCCACCACACTCACCAACACTTCGTCGCCATGAAACACGCGGCGCATTTCGTTAGCGCTTAAATAAATATCATCGCCACCCTCTTGCAACACAAAGCCAAATCCATCGCGGTGAGCCTCGACTTTACCGCCCAGTAAATCCATTTTCGCGACCAACCCATACTCGTCAGCACGATTACAATGAATTTGACCGGCTCGCTGCATTGCCCCCAGCCGTTTTTGCAAAGCGTGGCGACTGTCTTGCCCTTTTATTTTTAAATGCTTGATTAGCTCACGAAAGCCCAGCGGGCCAAAAGCCTCCAGTTGCTCAAGAATGTATTCTCGGCTGGGAATGGGGTTTTCGTAATTAGAGGCTTCGCGGTTAGCGTAGGGGTCAGACGCGGCATCGCGCGATGTTTGCTTGGTTTTTTTTGGCACTAGAATTCCGTCGTAGCGATAGCGGCAGCAATACAACACAGCACTGCAAGGTATAAACTGCCACAGGGATGTTGCAGTCAGTATACAGCCGTTTGAGCGTAAAAAGTGTGCCGCCTAGTACCACTGTTCAAGCCAACAAAGTACAGCCGACATTTGTTTGACAAGGATTTGCCATGTCAGTACAGTGCGCAGCCAATGTGGCGACCGCCAAGAGGCAGTAAACAGACTT
>CAJQKT010000060.1 GCA_905478995.1 uncultured Pseudomonadales bacterium
ACAGTTTTCTCAAGGCAATATTGGCTTTTCTGAAAACGCCTTAGACCTTGCGATTAACGGCGGCGGTTTTTTTGTTTTAAGCGATCAGGGTGTGCAGACTTTTTCACGCGCAGGTCAGTTTGGTGTTAACGATACAGGTTTTATCACCAATAACGCTGGTGGCAGGTTGCAAGGTTTCTCTGCCAATGACACGGGCGACCTCTCTGGAGTGACCAGTGATTTGCGTTTAAATACTGTGAATATCGACCCACGCCAGACTTCAGAAGTGAACATCGGATTTAATCTTAATGCCGATTCATTGGTGTTAGCTGATCGCGGCAATAGCGTCTCCTCGGACGGTACGGAAATTGGTGTGGTGCAGGTGGGCAGCCAAAATGGATACACCGCAGGCACCATCGACATTGATGGCGTGACCGTCGCTATTCCCTTGGTAGCTAATCAGTCGGCGCAGCTCATTGCGGCTTCGTTGTCCGGTGTTGAAGGTGTTTCGGCAGTTGCGACTAATACGGCCAGCTTTAGCTATGCCCCTGGTGGCGGCGGTACAACGATTTCACCGGGTGAATTTCGTATTAACGGCAGAGATATTTCAGGTGCAAGCGTGGTTGAAGTTGCGCAGAGCATTAATTCACAGCTCGGTCTGTCGGCTAGTGTCAGTGGGACAGACATTACAGTGACGGCTACCGATGGTGCGGATTTGGTATTTAATGTTTCTAGTGGAGCTTCGGCTCTCGCGGTCACTGTTTCAGGCCAGACTATCACTCAAGGGGTTGGTCCACTAACTAATCAGAGTCTCACGCAAGGGGGTACTATCGCTGTCAATTTAGATGAAGGCATTACCTTCACTAATGGCTCAGGCAATATTTTCTCTGCCGCTCCGGCCTTGTTTCCCTTTGAAGAAAATACCTTTGATCCAAATAACCAGGCAACGTATAACGACGCCACTTCGGTGACTGTCTACGATTCGTTAGGATCAGCGCATGTGCTAGAAATGTTTTTTGTGAAGGAGTCCACCAGTAACAATCCAGCGAATACATGGAGTATGTATGTGCAAATTGATGGGCAAAACGTTGGAGACCCTGACCCTTTGGCAGTCGATGATACCGCTCCTACATTGGCAAAGTATGGGGTCCGTTTTAATGCTGATGGCTCATTAGATACCGTTAATACTGACCCAATTCTAATTTCAAATTGGTCACCATTAGATGCATCGGGTGCACCTAACGGATCTTTAGGGCCACTTCCAGTTGCCAGCGGCGGCGAGGTGCCAGTCGAGACGCCAGCAACCAGTTCAAATATTGAAATCGATATTGGCAATGCTAGTCAGTTCAGTGGCGTATTTTCAGTTAACTCGTTAGACCAAACGGGTTTTTCTACTGGCCAGCTTTCGAGTCTTGATATTGATGAAACCGGAATCATTTTTGCTCGCTACAGCAATGGTGAGGCACTTATATTGGGCCAGGTGGCGCTAGCAGACTTTGCTAACCAGCAGGGTTTAACACCGGTGGGTGATACTGCATGGGCGGAATCTTTTCTGTCGGGTCAGCCGGTTGTTGGAGCGCCACGTTCAGCAGCGCTGGGTGCTATTCAGTCTGGCGCATTAGAAGAGTCAAACGTTGAGTTGGCAGAAGAGTTGGTGGCGCTGATTATCGCGCAGCGAAACTTCCAGGCTAATGCCAGAACCATTGAAACGGCTAATGAAGTTACGCAAACAATTATCAACCTTCGTTAATAATTAAGTTACTGAGCGATTGCTTAAGGCTAATTACCATGGATCGAGCACTCTACGTATCAATGACCGGGGCTAAGCACAATATGCTTGCTCAAGCTGCCCACTCGCATAATCTTGCGAATGCTGCAACGACAGGGTTTAAGTCTGATTTTGTTGATGCGTTGTCAATGCAGGTAGTCGGCGGTGATGGCTTGCGCACAAGAACATACGCTGTTGCTCAAACACCGGCCACTAACTTTGCACCGGGTTCACTGCAAGAAACAGGTCGTGATTTAGATGTGTCGGTACAAGGTGGCGGTTGGTTGGCGGTAATTGGTGAAGACGGCCGCGAGGCTTATACGCGAGCAGGTAAATTGTCGACTGATGCATTTGGTGTGTTGCGCAATGAGCGCGGTGACCAGGTGCTCGGCAATCAAGGCCCTATTGTTATCCCTGAAGCTGAAAAAATTGAAATTGGTACCGACGGCACAATATCTGTTCGCGCACTCGGTCAAGGCCCTGAAACATTGGTTGAAGTCGACCGGCTGAAATTAGTCCTGCCAGAGCCTGGTGAGCTTGTTAAAGATGCAAACGGCCTGTTTTTTTCCAAAAATGGCCCACTAGAACCTAACGCTACACTCAGCGTGCGCAAAGGTTTTGTAGAAAACAGTAACGTTAATCCAGTTGAAGAGCTTACTAGCGTCGTGGCGCTTGCCAGGCAATTTGAAATGCAAGTTAAATTGATGCAAACGGTCAGTGAAATGGCCGAGTCGTCTACTCGTTTGTTACAGGTTCAGGTTTAACTGAATTTTTTGTATCAGTGATTGATCGTAAAAATAGAAGGCGCTAGCGAATACTAAGACGCTGCAACTAAAGAGAGAAGAATTATGCATGCTGCACTTTGGGTAAGTAAGACGGGCTTAACCGCTCAAGACAAACAGCTAACAACCATTTCGAATAACCTCGCGAACGCCTCGACCGCAGGCTTCAAGCGCGATCGTGTTGTGTTTGAAGACTTGTTGTATCAAGTGCAGCGCCAACCGGGTGGGCAGTCGTCGCAAAATACTCAGCTCCCTACAGGTTTGCAGCTTGGTACGGGTGTTAGGGTAGTGAGTACGCAAAAAGAATTTAGCACTGGCACATTGCAGGTTACTGATCAGCCGCTTGATATGGCTATTGATGGCCGCGGTTTTTATGAGATTTTAATGCCTGATGGCAGTACCGCTTATACGCGTAACGGTGAGTTTTCACTGAGTGCGGATGGAGAAATTGTTAATAGCGATGGCTTTCAACTTCAGCCAGCGATTGCAATACCTAATAGCACTTTGTCGGTTACGGTTGCCCGGGATGGCACGGTCTCTGCGTTAGTGGCAGGTAACTCTGCTCCAACGCAGGTAGGTTCAATTCAGTTAAGCGATTTTTTAAATCCCAGTGGTTTGCAAGCGGTAGGTTCAAACTTATACCTCGAAACGGCCTCTAGTGGTGCTGCCCAGCAGGGTACGCCTGCCACCAACGGTTTTGGTTCAATTGAGCAAGGTATGGTAGAAAACTCTAACGTCAATATCGTAGAAGAGTTGGTCAATATGATAACCACTCAGCGAACGTATGAGATGAACTCAAAAGTGATTCAGACCGCCGATCAGATGCTGCAGTTCGTTTCGCAAAATATATAAGGTGCATAGTCGCGGGCAATTTTTAACGAGTAGGGTGATGAGCGTGAGCAAGCCAATCAGTGATAGACAAAACGAGCAGTTAGTTAGATCGCCAAGGTTTTTTTTGGCGCTATGGCTGATGGCTTTAGCGCTGCAGGGTTGCGCTAGCTATCCGTTAGCCGACGTTGAGCCAGGTGACCCAGAGTATGCGCCAGTATTAGTGCCGAGTGAAATGCCACGCGCAATTAGTGCGGGTAGTTTATATCAAACGGTTGCGGGCATGTCGCTGTATGAAGATCGGCGCGCTTACCGGTCGGGTGACATTATTACGGTGATACTTAATGAGCGCACTATATCGAGTAAATCAACCGAGACATCCGTGGGTAAAAGTGCTGATTTATCAATGACTGAAGGGACGCTTCTTGGCAGAGCAGTGGATCTGAAAGGCAATTCGTTACTTGCTGATTTAGCGCAAGATCGTACGTTTGATGGTAATGGCGAGACCGATCAGGAAAATAGTTTGAGTGGCAGCATTGCAGCAACGGTTGCTGATGTATTGCCTAACGGTTTATTGGTGATACGCGGTGAAAAATGGATGACGCTAACCACTGGCGAAGAATTCATTCGCTTGCGCGGGCTCATTCGTCCTGAGGATATTTCATCCAACAATACTATTCCTTCTACCAAAATAGCCGATGCGCGCATTTCTTATAGTGGCACTGGCGAGCTGGCTGATGCTAGTCGCCAAGGTTGGGGTTCACGCTTCTTTAACTCTCGATACTGGCCTTTTTAATGATTACTCAAGCGAATCTTATGATGAAGTCTTTGCTCAAAAAAATGGTCTTGCTGGCGGTGTTGTTGCAGTCAGGCGCCGCTGCAGCTGATCGTTTGAAAGACATTGCCTCGCTGGCTGGTGTGCGCAGTAATGCCTTGCTCGGTTATGGTTTGGTGGTAGGGCTTGATGGCTCGGGTGACCAAACTTCGCAGACACCATTCACCACGCAGTCATTTACCAATATGCTCAAGCAATTTGGTGTGAGCTTGCCCGACGGCTTGCGTTATCAGCTTAAAAACGTAGCGGCCGTGGCAGTGCATGCCGAATTACCGGCCTTTGCAAAGCCTGGGCAAAATATTGATGTGACGGTTTCATCAATCGGCAACGCTAAAAGTTTGCGCGGTGGTAGCCTACTGTTAACCTCATTAAAAGGTGCCGATGGCCAAGTCTATGCTTTGTCGCAAGGTAACTTGGTTGTAGGTGGCTTTGGGGCTGAGGGTTCGGATGGCTCTAGTATCACAGTAAACGTTCCTAGCGTAGGCCGCATTCCCAACGGCGCCACGGTAGAGCGGTTAGTAGAAACAGGCTTTGAAACTTCTGCCAATATCATTTTCAACCTACACCGATCCGACTTTACAACAGCCAAGCGAGTTGCCGATAGTATTAACACAACGTTTGGTCCCGGAGTGGCACAAGCGCTTGATGCCGCCTCAATTATTGTTACTGCGCCTAAAACGGCCAGTGACCGCGTCACTTACGTGTCGGTTTTAGAAAACCTTGATATCGAGCAAGGCCGTGAGTCGGCCAAAGTGATTATCAATTCTCGTACAGGCACCATTGTGGTCGGCCAGAGTGTCAAAGTGTCCCCGGTTGCGGTTACGCATGGCAGCTTAACCGTCACGGTGACCGAAGATCCGCGTGTGGTGCAGCCTGGTGCCTTTGCAGGCGGCGAAACGGCTATTGTTCCTGATGCACAAATACAAATTGATGAGGGCGACGGGCGGATGTTCTTGTTTGACGCAGGCACGCAGCTCGATACGATTGTTCGTGCAGTGAATCAAGTCGGTGCAGCCCCAGGTGACTTGATGGCCATTTTAGAAGCCATGAAGCAAGCTGGTGCATTGCGGGCAGAGTTGGTGGTGATCTAGTGCAGGCTGCCGGATTGAATTCGTTGAGCGATTCGCTCGCCACCACGGGCATTAGTGCGGGGCGCTCTGGAGGATTGGGTCAAGACTCGACGGCCTATAACGATCTTAGTTCACTGCAAAACTTGAAGTTAGTTGATGGCGAAAATCCTCGTCAAGCGCTGAATGAAATTGGTCGTCAATTTGAATCGTTGCTAGTGCATCAAATGTTGAAGTCTATGCGCAATGCTTCAAAGGTCTGGTCTGAGGGAGGCTTGCTTAATTCTGACCGAGTAGGTTTCTATCAAGAGATGATGGATGACCAGCTTAGCTTGGAGATGACCAAAGGGGATGGCATTGGCTTGGCCAAACAATTTACCGATGATCTGTCAAACCGCTTTACCAACACACGTAACGACGAGCAAGAGCAAGCTGCTGCAAGTGGCATGATTGATATTGCGCGCATGCGTCCGGTACAAAGTGCCAGCGTTAAAGTCGATGCAAGCGCAGGTGTTGCTGATGTGACGGCGGTTCTCTCACCGTCAGTGGCGCTAGCTGCGCAACATAGCGCTGCTCCGCAATCTATTAACTCTCCTGAAGACTTTATTGCGCAGTTGCAGCCATTGGCCAATGCAGCCGCAGAAAAGTTGGGCGTGCCCTCTGAGGCGATATTAGCGCAGGCGGCCTTAGAAAGTGGCTGGGGTCAGAAAGTGAGTCAGCATAGCGATGGCCGCAGTAGTCATAACTTGTTTGGTATCAAGGCCGACCAGCGATGGCAAGGTGAGGCGGTAACTGTCAACACATTGGAATATTTTACCGAGCGGCCGGTGCGCGTAAGTGCGCAGTTTAGAAGCTACGGGTCGTATGCTGAAAGCTTTAATGATTATGTTGAGTTTATTAACACTAACCAGCGCTATG
Organism: uncultured Pseudomonadales bacterium; assembly: GCA_905478995.1. GTDB lineage: Bacteria > Pseudomonadota > Gammaproteobacteria > Pseudomonadales > UBA7434 > UBA7434. Next base: position 6,178 of record CAJQKT010000060.1, read on the forward strand.
AGCATGTCACGCAAGACCCGCAGCAATATCCCCGTGCATTGCAGCGAGCAGGTTACGCAACAGATCCAGCATATGCTGAGAAAATTGAAAATATTATGCAGCGCTTTGAGCAGAAAGATGGCACTGAGTTACCGTTGGCCGGCAGTCAACGTGCGGCTAATGATTCAGTAGTACCATCAATGCCAGTGGCGGGCTAACGGAAAAATAATGACGCGATTACTTGACATCGGTGTGAGCGGTTTAACAGCGCATCAACGTGCACTTGCCACTACCGGGCAGAATATTTCTAATGCAGGTGTTGAAGGTTATAGCCGGCAAGAGGTGGTATTTGAAACGCGTGGCACTGAGTTTGCTGGCGACGGCTTGGTTGGTCGTGGTGTGGATGTGGGCACCATTCGCAGGATTACCGATGAATACTTGGTGCGCCAGTCGTTTACTGACATCGCTAGAGTCGGTGAGTTGAGCGTGTTCCGCAACGGTATTGAGCAGCTCGATAATTTACTCTCTAGTGAAGAGACGGGCTTGTCGGGTTCGCTAGACCAGTTGTTTGCTAGCTTGCAAGCGGCTTCTGAATCGCCCACCTCGCTACCACTTAGGCAGCAGGTGCTTACCAATGCAGACAATTTAATTAGTCGTTATCAGGGTATTTCTGGGCAGATCGATGCTATTGTTGATCAAAGTGACGATGCGATGGTGGCCTTGGCGCGGCAAATTAATAGTATTGCTGATGGCCTTGCGCAAGTTAACGCCGAAGTGCAGGCAGCAGGAGGCAACTTAACTAAATCGAACGATTTGCTCGACCGTCGGGACCAGTTGCTGCGTGATTTGTCTGAAAATATCGGGTTTACGACCTCAACCCAAGACAACGGCATGATCAATATCTTTGTCGGTGGAGGGCAGGCGTTGGTCCAAGGTAGCAGCGCTAATCAGTTAACCACATTGAAGGGCACGACCGAAAACTCAGGCTTAGAGCTAGCCATTGTTTCTAACGGTGTTCCTAAGGTCATTACTGAGCGTGTTGTTGGCGGTGCGTTGGGCGGCATACTACAGTTTCGTAGTCAGGGTTTGGGCGATGCAGCCAATCAATTGGGCTTGGTGCAAACGCTGGCTAGTCATAGTTTCAATAGCTTGCATAGCGAAGGGGTTGATTTAAACGGTCTGTCAGGGGGCGATTTTTTTACTTCGATTAATGATCGCGACTCGCAGCTATTTCGTGCGAAGCCGGCGATTTCCAATAAGGGTAGTTCGGTTGTGTCGGTGGGTGTTGATGACCCTTCAATGTTGGTGGCCAGCGATTATGCGCTCGACCTCTCGCAAGCTGGAAACTTACTGGCTTTCAGCATAACGCGGCAATCCGATGGTGCTGTAATTAACAGTGGCGCTATTCCTAATAGTTTCCCGCAATCGTTAAGTGTGGCTGATGGCTTTACGATCAATCTTGAGTCGGGTGACTTTCAAGCGGGCGATAAGTTTATATTGAGCCCGGCCAGGCTTAGCCCGTCGAGTGTGGAGCGGCTAGTGCCAGACTCCGCTTCGTTGGCACTGGGTCTTCCGGTGAGTACGAGCGAAGGGGTGGGTAATTTAGGCTCAGGTGCCATTAGTCAGGTTGAATCTTTAGCCAGCGGTTTGAATAGTTTGGCCGACAAGCAATTGGCGCAGGAAAAACGCAGCGAATCACCGCCGTTAGTGGTGAGGTTTACTAGTGAAACAACTTACGATATTTTAGATAACTCCAACCCGGCTCAGCCAACCCAGTTGTCGTCTCCTTTACGCGGCTTATCATTTTTGCCTGGGCGTAATAATTCGGTGTTAGATTTTGATCTGCAATCGTCAATGCTCGCTACCAGCGGGGCGTTTGCGTTCACCGCTTCGGCAGGCTTGCTGGGTACCACCACTAATGGCAACCCTGGCGAAAATATTGTTTTAACTCAAACGGATTCAACGACGGGTCTTAGTAGTAGCCAGAGCTTGGTTTTATTGCCGGGCGAGTCTGCTTCAACTGCGGCAGCAAGATTAAGTGATGTGAGTGGCGTAAATGCCACGGCTAATACACAGGTGCAACTGCAAATTAGTGACGATGCGTTAGCGCCGCCCATGCAGGTGCGGCTTAACGGAGTTGACTTAACTGACGCTGCCAATGGGCCTGTTCCTAGCCCTCTTAATGCTAGATTTTTGTCAATCCGGATTAATCAATTATTTGCTGGCAGCGGCATTAGCGCATCGGCCAATGCTGGCGTCATGAGCATTCGCTCGGTCAATGGCGAAGATCTTACGCTAGAGAACTTAGGTGCAGGCACCGATACTATTACGCTTACGTCTATTAACGGCGTTGCAGCATCGGTTACCGCAGGTGCGGGCCAAGAGTTAGTGGTGGCGGGCACCGTAGAGGTGGTGCTTGATAAAAATCTGGCGCTGAGTTCTTCAGGCGGCTTTTTGGGCGCTTCGACAGCCTCAGGGCTGCCGGCCTATTTAGGTTATGCGGCAACTATTTCTGGCAAGCCTCAAGTTGGCGACGAATTTTTGATTAACACCGGCAGCACGGGTAAAGGCGACAATCGCAATGCGCTGGCTTTAGCTGCGTTGCAAACAGCCGATACAGGTAGAGGTGGTAGCTCGATCAATGAGGTGTATGCGCAGTTGGTAGGCTCGGTGGGCAATAAAGCGTCGTCGGCACGTATCGATAGTGAAGCTGCGCAGTCGCTATTGACACAAACCAGCGAGCGGCTGTCATCGGTTAGCGGCGTCAACCTCGATGAGGAGGCGGCCAGGTTGCTGGAGTATGAGCAGGCTTACAACGCATCGGCGCAGGTTATTTCTATTGCTCGGTCCATTTTTGATTCATTGTTGGCGGCGTTTCGCTAACTGTTTTTACTGGTAACAAGGTCATTGTTTATGCGTTTATCGACGCAAACATTTTTTCAAAATAGCTCCACCGCGATTATTGATATCAATAGTCAGGTGCAGCGTTTGCAACAACAGATCTCCAGTGGTGAGAGGCTCCTGAGCGCTGCTGATGACCCGGTGGCGGCTGCGCGCATTTTGCAGCTTGAATCAGAGCTCGGTAAATCAGACCAGTACAAGCGCAATATTGATTTAGCCGAGGGGCGCTTACAGCTTATTGAGGGTTCGGTTGCCGGGGTAGAGGATATTATTCAGCGTGTAAGAGAGCTGGTCATTCAATCGGGCAATGGCGCGTTAACCAATAATGAGCGCACACAAATTGCCACCGAAATTGAGGAACGCACAAAGCAGTTGGTAGATCTGACCAACACGCGAGATTCCGGTGGGGATTATATTTTTGGTGGTTTTAATGTCGATGCCCCAGCGTTTGCTGAAAATGCCTCGGGCTTTGACTATCAGGGTGATGAAGGCGTTCGGTTGGTGCAGATTGCTAGCAGTTCTTATGTGGCGATTTCTGAATCGGGTGAGAAGCTGTTTGGCGATATTCCTGTAGCTAGGAATGAGGTGGCCACCACTGCAGTGAGTGCGAATTTAGGCGGCGTGCAAATCACCAGCGCAGAAGTTACTGATCAAGCAGCTTTTGATGCGGCATTCCCTGAAGACTTTGTGGTGACTTTTAATGACTTGAATAATATCGCGCCGGCAGCCCCTAACTACACTATCACGCGTCGCTCCGATGGCGCGGCCGTGGCCACCGATGTTGTCTATGATGCCGCCAGTGGGATTACGTTTAGTGGTTTTACGCTTGAGCTAGATGGTGTGCCGCAGCAGGGCGATCAGTTTGTTGTGCAGTCGACCAACACTAGCGATATGTTAACCACCGTGCAGCGTATTGCTCGCGATATGGCTACGTTTAACAATTCGACCGACCGCGATGCATTTATTGCCGATGCATTGAATGACCTTGATAGCGTCTTTGATACTCTGTCGCAGGGGCGCTCACGCATAGGGGCGCGACTTAATACGATTGAAAGTACGCGCAACACGCTGGAAATAACCGACGTTAACAATCAAGCAACTCTCAGCAGTATTCGTGACCTTGATTACAATGAGGCGATCAGCCAGCTTTCGTTTCAGAGTTTTGTACTCGAAGCGGCTCAACAGAGCTTTGTGCGTGTATCGAACCTGTCGCTTTTTAATTTTCTTCGCTAGTCCCCCAAGCTAGCGGCGAGCTCTTGCGACTATTTACGGGCAGTTTAATAGTCATTCAAGTATTCAGTCAGTCCCGCCTCGCTCGCATCCTCTTTTGTTCAATTTTGCTCTAAGTCTTTGTTTTTTCGGTATTAGCTGTACAAAAATCCGGCATCCCTGGTGTTTTTGTGAACTAGATCACACTTTTACCCCCTCAAGTACTAAAGATTTCTAAATGCTGGCCGTTATAGATAATAACCGCGCTTTTTAATGCCGGTCTCTAATCGGGCTCTTGCCATACAAGAAACCGGACAGTAACGCATTTAGCAGCAGTACTTACAATTACGAAGGGGCACACTCTCATGGGTTTATCAGTCAACAGTAACATCGCATCGCTTACCGCTCAGCGAAACCTTAACGAATCGCAAGGCAGCTTGAACACTTCATTGCAGCGCCTGTCTTCTGGTCTGAGAATTAACAGCGCGCGTGACGATGCAGCGGGCTTAGCAATTAGCAACAGCTTCACCTCGCAGGTTCGAGGGCTTGATCAAGCCATTCGAAACGCCAATGACGGTATTTCATTGGCGCAGGTGGCAGAGGGTGCATTGCAAGAAAGCACTAACATTCTGCAGCGAATCCGTGAATTGTCTATTCAGTCGGCTAACGGCTCAAACGGTGGTAGTGAACGAGCAGCGCTCCAACAAGAAGTGGGCCAGTTGCAAGAAGAGCTGAATCGAATCTCTAGCACAACTTCATTTGGTGATCGTGTTTTACTTGATGGCTCTTTCGGAACAGAATCATTTCAGGTAGGTGCCCAGGCTAACCAAACGATCGGTGTAACCCTAACAGCAGCATCATCTAACGATATTGGCTCTAACCGTATTGATTTTGATGGTACGGCCATTGGCGCAGCAGGCACTGCGGCTGGTGCAGTTCCTGCAAGTACGGTAGCTGGTACGACCTTTACCGTAAATGGTAACTTGGGCTCGGCAGCGGTTACGTATTCGGTGGCTGACTCTGCGCGCTCTATAGCGGGTGCGATTAATGCTGAGCAAGGTAATACAGGTGTCTCTGCGGATGCGCGTACCGTGGCAACATTTAGCGCTTTAAATGAGACGGGCGTCCTGAGTCTCGATCTCCAAGGCACAGGAGCGGCAATTGCCAGTATTTCTGTTAACGTTACGTCTGTCTCTGACCTGTCAGATTTGGCTACAGCAATCAATCAGCAGTCTGCCGCTACTGGGGTAACGGCCACTGCAGACGGCGGCACAGTCACTCTAGTGAATGAAGCTGGCGACGATATCCAGATTGACAACTTCGATATTGCTGGCTCTACAACAGAAACGGCCACTGTAACCGCGCGTAATTATGATGATACGGCTACAACGAGTGCTGCAGCCTCCACGTCTAGTCTCACCGCTACGAATCTGGCCACTAGGGTTCAGGGTCAGTTGCGAGTAGACTCAAGTGCTGGGTTCAATATTAGCGGTGCGGATGCGACGGTAGCCACGACCGTTGCGTCGTCGCTGGAGACAGTAGCTTCGGTCAATATCTCTACTCAAGCAGGCGCTCAGTCGGCTATTGCGGTCATTGATGCGGCTATCCAGGGCATTGACTCACAGCGAGCGGGTATTGGTGCGGTTCAGAATCGGCTGTCTTCAACGATCTCTAACCTGAGCAGCGTTTCAGAAAGCGTTTCTGCCGCTAGAAGCCAAATTCAAGACGCTGATTTTGCAAAAGAAACAGCTAACTTGACTCGTACGCAGATCTTGCAACAGGCGGGTATTTCGGTACTTGCTCAGGCAAATGCTTTGCCGCAGCAGGTACTTGGCTTACTTCAGTAAGGTTTTAGCGCGGTTGAATAAGCGCCATCGGCGATGGCGCTTATTCGATTAAGCTGAGGTTAAAACATGACAAACATAGATAGTGTTAATAGCGTAAGGGGTTCAGCGCAAGCGCCGAGAGACTCAGTGAGCCCTCAGCAAGCGCTGAGCAATAGTGCCCAAGACTCAATAGCAAGGGCGGCCGTTGACGGCAAGACTTTGCCGCAATCCGGCAAGGCCACTAAGGCAGAAGCGGCTGATCAGCAGCCAACTGCACAGGATTTTGAAGCAGTTGTTGCTAAGTTGTCCGATTTTGTTCAAGCTGTTGAGCGTGATCTGTCCTTTACGGTGGACGACAACACCGGCGACACAATTATTGTGGTCAAAGATCGCCAGACCGATGAAGTGGTTCGGCAAATACCCAGCGAAGAAGTTGTTCAGCTGGCACAGAAACTGCTTGAGTTACAAGAAGAGCTGGAAGGCTCAAAAGGTAATTTACTCGAAGTGCGCGTCTAATTTCATTAGCATGCGCGGGATGTGTTTCGCATGGCTAGTATTTCTTCTCTTGGTGTAGGCTCGGGGCTTGACCTTCAGGCTCTTGTTGATGGGCTTATTGCCGGCGAGCAGCAACGTAAATTTACGGGACTCAACCGTCGCGAAGCCATCGCTAACGAGCGTATCTCTGCATTTGGGCTACTCAAAAGCTCTGTATCCCTTTTCAACGATTCTCTTCTCTCTCTTGGCAATGTTTCAACATTTCAGGGTCGCAATGCGGCTTCATCCGATGCCGATTCTTTTTCAGTCAGTGCTGCAGGTAATGCGGCTACCGGTAGTTATAGTGTTGAGGTTGTTGCCACGGGTCAGGCGCAGCGCCTAACCGGCGGTAGCTTTGTTGACGTGACTAACACCGCTATTGCTAGCGCCGACACTGCCATTGGTGGTGGCACGTTAACCATTCAGCAAGGTGGGCAGCCTAGCTTTGCCGTCACGATTAATTCTGCAACGAGCTCTTTGAACGAAATTGTAGCGGCGATTAATAGCGCCGAGGGTAACACTGGGGTTGAAGCCTCCATTATCAATGCCGACAGTGGCCCTGTGCTAGTGATCAACGCCAATGATGTGGGCACTGATAATCAAGTGACCATTTCGGTTGATGATGTTGACACCAACAACACCGATGCGCAGGGTCTCTCCCAGCTTAGCTTTGATCCGAGTGATATTCCTGGATCAAATTTAACTCAGGCTAATGCGGCATTAGATGCGCAAATTACGGTGAACGGTCAAACGGTGACGTCTAATTCGGGCAACGTTTTTAGCGATGTGATTAGCAACGTATCCATTACGGCTTTGGCCGAGACCACCTCTGCCGGCACCGTGACCATTACCAAAGATATTGACCAAGCCACTTCGGCGGTAAGTGACTTTGTGGATAGTTTCAACGCGTTAACTACCAGCGTCAAAGACCTAGGTCGAGCCGGTAATGAAGATGGAGCCACTGGCGGAATATTAGTAGGAAACTCAGTATTGCGGTCGCTCAGCGGCCAGTTGCGTAGCGTTATTTTTAATGTGATTGATGAAACGCAGCCTGAGGGTTTGCGAACCCTTAGTGATATAGGCATTAACATTGATCGAGAGGGTCAGTTAGCGTTAGATAGCAGCAAATTGGCATCGCTACTTGAAACTAATTTTGATGATGTAGCGCGGCTGTTAGCGGCGGACGGCAATGCTATTGCGCAAAATCAGCAATTGCAATCGGTCAGCTTCGGCACGGTAAGTTCGGAGCTGGGTGAGGGTGACTTGACCATTTCGGTAGGCGATACAAGCTTTACGGTGGCTATCTCGGCTGGTGCAGCGAACAATACTTTGCAGGGCGTGCGTGATGCTATAAACGCGGCAGGCGATAACGCCGGTGTGACCGCCTCCATTATATTGGTTGACGACGGCTTGGGTGGCACTAACGCGCAGCTGATTTTAACTGCTGACGAGGTGGGTGATGAGTCGGCTATTGCTGTTACGGTTGTAGATGGCTCCGATGCCGACAATGAAGATCTTTTCGGCCTGTCGCGATTGGCCAGTGTTAATTTAACTGAGAATGTTGCCAGTACGCTGGATGCGCCATCGGGCATCGTGCTGAGATTGCAGGATGTTGTGGCAGGTTTTTTGGGTGGCGGTGGTGAGGTCGGTATTATAGATTCGCGCACTCAGGGTTTAACGCGAGACATCGATCGTATTGATGACGAGCGCCTCGTAGAGCAGAATCGTTTGAATGCATTTCAAGACCGTTTAACCCGGCAGTTCGCCGGCTTAGATTTGTTGGTGGCAAACTTAACCGCCAGCGGCGATTTTTTGTTGAGCCAGTTAAGCAGTATCTCGGAAATTTCCAATAGTCGTAACAGAAACTAAATGGGGTATCTACGAGCGCAAGCTTAGGTGGCGGCTTTAAAAATAATTTTGTTAAAGAGGAAAGCATGAATAAATCTTCAGCAGGTCAGCAGTATAAGCAAATTAATGCGCAAACAGGTGTGGTCGATGCCGATCCGCATCGTTTGATTCAAATGTTATTTGCAGGTGCCTTAGAGCAAATTGCCATAGCCAAGGGCTGTATGCAGCGAAATGAAGTTGCAGGTAAAGGTAAGGCCATTGGCAAAGTACTAGGTATATTAGGCGCTTTAAGAGATAGTGTTAATGCCGAAGCCGGTGCTCCTGAATTGACGGATAATCTCACTGCTTTGTACGAGTTTGCCACGCGGCGTATCAGCGAGGCCAATCTTGGCAATGAAGAGGCAGGCTTAGATGATGCGATGGGGATTCTCAAAGAGCTGCAAGCGGGTTGGAATGATATTCGTCCTGAATTTTTGGCTAAGAATGAGTTGACTTCGGCCTAGTGGATTTCGGTCTAGCTGACTTCGCGTTAGTTGGTGCCAGCTTCTTGGATTTTTTGGCGGCGCCTTAACACGAATGAATAAAGATTTTAGCGTTTGTAGAGCTTAGTTAGGAAGTATGCCGATACGATGAAAGACGAATCTCAGGTAGCAGGGGGCGCGACGCAGCGTAGTCTTGCAAAGATAGATGCTTTGATAGAAGGCTATAAAAAAGCGTTAGACGATGGCGATTGGCAGCAGTTGGCCCAGCTCGATGCCGATACTCGGGCAGTCGTCGAATCGACGGTGCAGTATGCACAGTCAATACCCGCTTCAAGCGATGCTGTGGCCTCAGTGCAAAGCAAGCTGCAAGAACTCTTTGAGCACAATCAGCGCGCAGTGGCATTCGCCGCTGGCGAGCGAAGCAAGATGGCTGAACAGTTGCGGGGTTTGGGTAATGCTAAAGTGGGTATTGATGAGTACACCTCGAACGCCAAGTTGTAGGTTTTCGCTGTAGAGTTGGTTTTTTTGCAAGCGCCTGTTATCAAAGCTATCTCCCGTTACTAAAGCTATCTCCCGTTACTAAAGCCATCTCCTTTCTTCACTGCTGGGTCAGCGCTCGCTTGTTCCGGCGCTGATGGTGCGCCTTGCATCATTATTTTGCGCATTATTACGTCACTATTTTGACCCTTCATGTTAATCATTTTTTTTTGGTATAGAATTAGTCAAGCTTTTGACCATGGCTGTTGTGGTGGCTATGTTTTTTCAGTAGTACAAAAAATAACTAACGCCACATGTAATGTAACCGTGTCTTTAATGATTATTTACCGAGACCAAAGCGATGCCACAAGAAGGTACTAACGACAACAGCGCCGGTGATCTGACCCCGTGGGAGGCCACGCGCGTTATCATTGTCGATGACGACCATCGCCGCGCTCAAGATACGCAGTTGTTGTTGCAGTTTGTGGGTGAGCCGGCGCGTGTGATTGCCTATGCCGATTGGTCTCAGGCTACGCAAGACATAGATGCCGGCAATGAGCCACTGCTGGGGTCCACTACCGAGCACCTAACGCTAGTATTGCTGGGTACTTGTGCTGTGCGACCGCTGGCCGAGCGCTTGCAAACCGTAGCCGATTGGTGCGCTACCTTGCCAGTTATTTTGGTGGGTGAAGGCGCCAGTCAAAACAGCCATAAAGATCTGCCAGCCGATTTAGCGCGCATGGTTATTTCACATCTTGATCTACCCTTGGAGTACGGCAAGCTAATTGACGACCTGCACCGTGCGCAAGTATTTCGCGAGCAATTTAATGCCTCGCATCGCCAGCAAGGTCAGCGCGATCCGTTGTTATTTCGCAGCTTGGTCGGCACTAGTCGTAAAGTCCAGCAAGTGCGCGAGCTTATGGCCCAGGTGGCCGACAAAGATGTCACCGTATTAATTACCGGTGAGTCGGGTACAGGTAAAGAAGTGGTTGCGCGCAACTTGCACTACCATTCACCGCGCCGTCAGCGACCCTTTGTACCGGTTAATTGCGGCGCTATACCGCCTGAACTGCTCGAGAGCGAATTGTTTGGCCACGAGAAAGGCTCTTTTACCGGTGCTATTAGTTCACGGGCGGGGCGCTTCGAGCTGGCCGAAGGTGGTACGTTATTTCTCGATGAAATTGGCGATATGCCGTTGAATATGCAGGTCAAAATTTTGCGCGTACTGCAAGAGCGAACCTTTGAGCGGGTGGGGGGCAACAAAACCTATAGCGCCGATATTCGAATTATTGCCGCGACGCATAAAAACCTTGAAGAAATGATTGTCAGCGGTGATTTTCGTGAAGATCTTTATTATCGAATCAACGTGTTTCCTATTGAAATGCCAGCCATGCGAGATCGCATAGAAGATTTGCCCTTATTACTCAATGAGCTGATTTCACGTTTAGAGAACGAGCAGCGCGGTTCGGTGCGCTTTAATTCGGCGGCTATTTTGTCGCTGTGTCAGCACAACTGGGCGGGCAACGTGCGGGAGTTGGCCAATTTAGTTGAGCGTATGGCCATCATGTATCCGTATGGGGTGGTGGGCGTTAAAGATTTGCCAGCCAAGTTTCGCTACGTAGAAGACGATACCGATATGGAGGCGCTGCAACAAGCTACTGGCGTTAATATTCCTAGTACGGCTAGCCTCGAAGACCGGCCTTTATTGCCCAGCGACGGTATCGATTTAAAAGAATACATTGCCTCGCTCGAGCAACATCTTATTCAGCAAGCGTTAGACGACTGTGGCGGTGTGGTGGCACGGGCTGCCGATAAGCTAAACGTGCGGCGTACTACTTTGGTTGAAAAAATGCGCAAGTACGAATTGAATCGGGTCTCTTAGTCGTTTTAATAATTAGGTCCGATATAGCCATCAAGTGCCGTTAAGCTCGGCGCAATAATAATATTTTTTAAAGTCTTCTCTGTTTTGCTTCGTTACCCGCCGAGTTATAAACGCTCCCTCTTTATTCTCTTACCGCTCCCACCCCACCAAAGTGATCGGGCCACTTAGATGTGTTTGGCGCGCACTTATTTTGGCCGTGCTCAGTCATTTTATTTTTTCTGGCTATGCTCATGGCTTTAGTGGTGTTCGGCAAGCCCTTGCCGCCCGCCAAAACATTGACAGCCACTGGTCTGTGGTCGTTTAGTATTCGAGCAAGATAATCGTAAGGCGCTAATATTATTGAATTTTTAGCCTTGGGCATAGCCCTTGCTAAGGTCTGGGTAGAGATCTCCCATTAGCTGTAGTTGGCAGCATTGGGTTGCGTACGTAAACTGCAGAGCTGCGAGTAATCTAACCATGCCTCCTCCACCCTCACTGAATCCTTCTGCGCGCAACGATGTTGCACAAGCGAAAGCTCAAGCCAATGCGCGCGCTCAAACCGAGGGCTTGCAGGCGACGTTTGAGTTGTTTAACCGCATGTCGGACAACTTGGCCGATTCTTATCGCACGTTGGAAACGCAAGTGGCCGCGCTCACCGATGAGCTTGACCGCGTCAATCGCCAACGCGCTATTGAAGTAAAAACCCGCGAGCAAGTTACCTCGCGCCTGAGCAATTTGCTCGATTTATTACCTGGTGGCGTTATCGTACTCGACCGCTGGGGGGCGGTGGCACAAGCTAATCCCGCTGCTCAAGAACTGTTAGAGCGAGAGGTGGTAGGTCGAAAGTGGGTTGAGGTGATTGCGGAATGTTTTGCCCCGCGCAAAGACGACTGGCATGAAATTTCGTTAAAAAATGGTAAGCGTGTGAGTTTAGCCACGCGCTCGCTTGAAGCTGAAACCGGTCAAATTATTTTACTCACCGACCAAACCGAAACTCGTCGCTTACAGCAGCAGGTAAGCCGCAACGAGCGTCTTTCGGCGCTGGGTAAGATGGTGTCGGCATTAGCCCATCAAATTCGCACGCCTTTATCAGCGGCGCTGCTTTATGCAGGGCATTTGTCTGAGCGTGAATTAAGTGTTGAGCAAACGCAGCGTTTTTCTGAAAAAATTGTATCGCGGCTCAATAACTTAGAGCAGCAGGTCAGCGATATGCTCATATTTGCAAGCGGTGATGTGCGGTTGTCCGACTCAGTAGCCGTAAGTGATTTGTTGCAAGAGGTTCAGCACGCGGCCGATATTGAGCTGTCAGCCAATCAAATCACGCTGAAAATTGAGCCGAGTCATGCCTCTAGCAAAATCATTTGTAATCGCCAAACTATGATTGGTGCGCTGGGCAACTTAATTCATAACTCTGCACAGGCTTCAAATATAGGCTCAAGCATTACCCTTACCACGCAGGTTAGCGAGCGTGAATTGACCTTGATCATTCGCGACACCGGCAGTGGTATAGCCGACGACATCATGACCCGCTTGCAGGCTGAGGAGGCGTTCGTCACCACAAAAGCGCAGGGCACTGGGCTGGGTTTGGCGGTTGTGCGCGCAGTGGTCAAGGCGCATCAAGGCACGTTTGCACTGCAATCAAAAGAAGGTCAGGGGACTACGGTCACTATTGTGTTGCCTTGTTTTTCCTAATTAATTTTAATACCTAAGCGGATTTAAAAATCTATGCCTCATTCGACAGCGACAGTCGTTGATTCACTATCGGTAACCATGCCGCATGGCCTCACTGGCCAGCAAGCTGCTCTGTTAGAGGCGCGAGTGTTGGTGGTTGAAGATGACGCTGCTTTGCAAGAAGCCATTGTCGATACACTTGAGTTGGCAGGCTGTGCTGTGGTGGCGGCCAGTTCGGCTGAGCGCGCTTTAGAACTGTTAGAACAAACCGTTGTGGATATTGTAATTACCGATGTCAATATGGACGGCATGGATGGCCATGAGTTGCTTGAGGCCATCAGGCAAACTAAGCCCTATTTGCCGGTGGTGTTAATTACCGCTTATGGCAGTATTCAGCGCTCGGTAAGCGCCTTGCAAAATGGCGCAGTTGATTATTTAGTTAAGCCCTTTGAGCCAAAGGTTTTAATCGAGTTGGTGGTGCGTTATGCGCTGGGCCATATTGCCGGTGCCGATCAGCCCTTGGCTGTGGCTGAATCTAGCCAAGCTTTGCTGCAGTTGGCTGAGCGAGTAGCCTCAACCGACTCCACCGTATTAATTGCAGGCGAGTCGGGCACCGGTAAAGAGGTGCTGGCTCGTTATATTCATGCCAGCTCACCGCGCAATGAGCAGCCCTTTGTTGCCATTAACTGCGCTGCTATACCTGAAAGTATGCTCGAGGCTACTTTGTTTGGGCATGAAAAAGGTGCCTACACCGGCGCGCATCAGTCGGCGCCGGGTAAGTTTGAGCAGGCTAACGGCGGTACCTTGTTGTTAGATGAAATTTCCGAAATGGATTTAGCTCTGCAAGCCAAGCTATTGCGCGTAATACAAGAGCGTGAAGTTGAGCGTGTGGGCGGGCGCAAAACGATTGCGTTAGATGTTCGAATTATTGCGACCACCAACCGCGAGTTACGCCGGCATGTTGAGCAGGGTAATTTTCGTGAAGATTTATTTTACCGCCTGAGCGTATTCCCATTAAATATACTGCCACTGCAGCAGCGGCGTGAAGACATTGTGCCACTAGCGCGGCATTTACTGGCAGAGCATGTTAAAAAAATGCAGCGCGGTCATGTGGTCTTTAGTGCCGCTGCCGAGCAAGCCTTGCGCGCCTACAATTGGCCAGGCAATGTGCGCGAGCTCGATAACGTAGTGCAGCGCGCTTTAATTTTACAGCCGGGTTTGACGGTGGAAGTTAGCGACTTGATGTTTGATAGCGGCAATACTTTGGGTGCTGCTTCGTCATCGTGTGATGCTCCGTTAGCTAGTGATCAGGATGAGACTGTGAGTGATACCTCGGCCAGCTTACTAGAAAGCGGGCTTAAGCAAACCGAGTATCAAATTATTCTTGATGCATTAGGTGATGCTAACGGTTCGCGCAAAGATGCCGCCGATAAATTAGGCGTGAGCCCGCGTACATTACGTTACAAAATGGCTAAGATGCGCGAGTTGGGTTTGTTGGATTAATTGGGTGCGTTTTAATGGGTGGCATTAATTTCACATGGCCTGCCCACAACATGCTTCATTGTAGTGCGCAGCGCACGAAATTAGTGCGAAATGTGTTTTGTTACTTCCCTCATAAATGGTTCTTTTTATTTTTCGATAGTTAAAAACCTCTATTTTTATAGTGTTTTGCGAGTTTTTTCCGCGCACTTGTATTGTTCTATTGTTTTTTTATAAAGTTGGATTCATTTTTGCTGATACCTCTAAGACGCCGCTATGACGCCTCGATGTTGTACTTGTTGATGCGTAGTTTCGTTACTTATTGGTGTTTGTGAATTTTGGGCAGGAAAAAATGTGCAAGCGCTTATAAAGTTACACCATGAAGCTTCACTAGAGCGACCGAAGTAATTGTCCCTGATAGTATTGAGTAGTTGTCAGGGGTGGGTATCTCGTAACCGCCGAAGTACTACAAAGAAGATTCATCTCTTTTAATGAGCAGTAACTAATTATTAACTTTTGGAGTTTGATTTATGAAATCTCTTACTAAAGCAATTGCCGTAGCATCATTGGCGTCAGTGTCTACAGCGGCCATGGCTGTTGAAGGTTTATCTACTACTATCGGTTTGGTTTCTGATTACAACTACCGTGGCGTTAGCTTAGGTGATGCTGCTGCGAATGTAAGCGTTGACTACTCAGTTGGCGGTTTTTATGCCGGTGTTTGGGCAATTGATGATAGCAGCGGTGCTGCCAATGCTGTTAGCGGCGAAGACGGTCTTGAGTATGACACTTACCTAGGTTGGGGCGGTGAAGTTGGTGGTGTTGAAGTAGGTATTGGTTACACACGTTACGACTACACTTACACTTCTGACTACGAGAGTGAAATCAACTTAAGCGCTGGTATCGCCGGTTTTGGTCTGGCTGTAGCGCTGGGTAATGATGATGATGGCGATGCCGGTGATGATGATTACACCGTTATTGATTTGAGCTACGCAAGCGGCGCATTTGGTGTTTTGCTAGGCCAAGTTGACTATGACGATTCAGATGTTGAATGGAAGCGTGTTGAGCTTTCTTACTCAGCTGAAATTGGCGGCGCAGACGCAACTGCAACTTACGGCCGTACTTTTGACGCGGAAGTCGGTGGCGCAGATCTAACGTCATTTGCCTCTGACTACTTAGTATTGTCTTTGAGCAAAAGCTTCGATCTGTAAGTTAGGTCTTAGTATAAAAAAGGGCTTCGCAAGAAGCCCTTTTTTTATGCCTGTAGGTTTTGTAATTTTATAGCTCGATGGATGATAGTTGTATTGAGTGTGGCTGTTACATTTTGGGCTATACGGCCATTTCATCATTGATCGGCGGGTTGTGCTGGCCAAGGCCGTCAGGCGAACCTGCGCATAGGTGTGCTTTGTCTGTTCTTGGATTGTTCCGAGTCTGTTCCTAGGAGCAGCATTCTTCATTGCATGCTCGGCTCGTGCTCGGTGTTTTTGCCGATGCACGATTTCTGTGTGGCTAGCACCTATTCACGCATTCTAGTGCTTCCCCCGTTATTCACTCTCTGCGGCATGACCCATTTTTACGAGGACAGCTGATTGGCATTGATAGTCAGTTGGGTTGGGTCTTACTGGGTTCTGTTTGGCTGTGCATGACTGCGCTTGACTGTGCTTGGGCCTGCTTGACTTTACTTGGCGCTGCTTAACTCTGCTTAACAGTGCTGCCAGTTAAAGCGGCGCGGTATGGGCAAGTTAATGTGCTCATAAAACGACATCAAGTGAACATGATAGTCATTCACTCCTTGCAAGCTCTGCGTTTAACTCTGTGTTTAGCTCTGCGTCTACCTCTGCCCGACTTGCCCTGCGTATTATTGTTCATGCAGCTCCGATGCCCTGCTAGTTAATAATGCCCACCCACAAAAAAGCCCACCGAAGTGGGCTTTAATGTATCGGCTTTTAATGAAGCCAGCCGATCGTTACCGTTTGTGGTTGCTTAGAAGTCTAAGCGTGCACCCAAGGCGATTTGGTCAAACTCAGCGGTAGTGCCTGCACCGAAATCCCATTCTTCATCAGTGTAAGACAAGTACACTTTCGTGTTAGGGCCGCAATAGGCGTTCAATACAATACCCATAGCGTCGGCATCATAATCAGAGCCGAGAGCAAAAGTGCTGCCTTCTACCGATGCGCTGTTGTAGTTAAAGCCAATTTCATAAGCCATGTCGCCGCTAGCTACGCTTGGGCCTTGCAATACGCCGTAGTTATCAAAAGAGCGTGAAGCGCCACCCAGGTTGAATGCGCCGGCAACACCAATGCTATCGTAGTCAACGTCGGCTGCGCCGTTCGTTTCTTGAGTGCGATCGGCGTAAGTTAAAGAGGCTACAACGGGGCCCATGGCGCCATTGACAATAAGGCTATAACCATCAGCTTCTTGTCCAGTGTCGCCGCCATCTTCTTTGAACAAGGCTACGGTAGCACCAAAGCTTAGATCGTCTGATCCGCCCTGCCAACCTAAGCTACCTGCATAGCTTAACTGTCGATCTGAATCGCCACCAGAAGTGTCGTTGCCACCTTTATAAATGCTTACTGTGCCGTTCAGGCCCGAAGCATTAGCAGATGTTACTTCAACACCATCAATCCGACGCTCAAGGTTGGCTACGTCCGCGCTTAAACCGTTGCCCAGAGCACCTAGAAGAGCGGGGCCACTTACTGAGCTGGTGAAAAGCGCATCGCTTTGTTCAACCGCTGCATTGCGGTCAGCGGTTTGCTTGAAGCGACCTACAGTAACGGTCGTGTTGTCGCTGACTGATTTAGCGACAAAAAGATCGCGGATTTCTGTCGCAGTGTTGCCGTTTTCGTCTAGCATCCACTCAACTTCAATGCCCAGCTCGGTGCTGTCGTTAACATTGGTGCTGTAGCCTAAACGCAGAATGTCCAAGTCGATGTCTGAAGAGTCAGCGCCGCCGTCGATGCCATCTTGTCGGTATGCGCCATAAACTTCACCACTTACGGTGCCGTTAGCTAATGCGCTGCTTACTGCGTTGCTATGGCCTTCTGCCATGGCTACGCTGCTTGCCATTACCGATGCTATTGCTGCTGTTAGAATCTTAGTTTTCATGTTGTGCTCCTAAAGTAACCTAGTAAGTAAAGTTTTTGAGACATCGTCAAACTTCAGAGAATTTTTATGACGAGGTGCTAGCTGCAAAGTGAGCAACTAGCGCGTTCTCCTAAAGTTAAGCTCACTTTACAGGTTGGGTGCTCGAAATAGAGCTGTATTGATGCACAATAAAAGTGCGTAAAATTACGCATTCGACAAGGCCAAAGTATGCTGCTATAAGATTAACAAAAGGTTAAAAAAGACTTTATTTTAAGCATTTTTTTAATCCTTTGAAATTATCTGCGCTGTGCTGATTAGAGCGATCAATAGCTAAGGTGCTTTAGTGGTGCGGTTTGCAAATATTAACTGCACAATTATTGTGCGAAAATTGAGTTTGCTGTGCAGGGTGATGGGCTTGCACTTGCGCCTGGGCGCTGGGCTGCGAAACGGTAGTGGATGTTTAAAAAACAACCAGCACGCAGTTTGCTTGCAGTGACCCTCTGTCGAGCTATTTTTGTTTGGCAAGACCCGCTTACCCAGCCATTAACCGCAGCCACAAAAAAACCCACGTTGATGTGGGCTTTTTTGAATGACCTAAGCGCTGCATTTATCCGGCACTTGGCTATTTTTTACGCATTAAAAATCAAGGCGAGCGCCGATAGCCAGTTGATCAACCACATAGTTTTTGCCGCCATCAAATTCCCATTCTTCTTCCGACCATGTGATATACAGTTTTGTGTAGGCGCCGTAGTAAGCATTAAACGCTACGCCAATGGTATTCACGTCGATAGTATTAGTGCCGTCGTCAATGCTGGTGGTGCTGACATTAAAGCCCGCTTCGCAGCTGAGCTCGTCTTCAAGGGCCGTGGGGCCTTGCAAAACGCCGTATTGGTCATATGAGCGCTGCGCGTCATACAGGTTGATAACGCCGGCAATGGCCATACCATCAACATCGTTAGCGGTAGTCACACCAAGCTGCTCAACGTCGACTTCGCTGCCTGAATAAGTAATGGAGCCAGCAAAGAATTCGGTAGCTAAGTTAGCCGTGAAACTGTAGCCGTGGCTGTCTGCTGAGTTGCTAGTATCACTTTGGTCGCCATCTTGTAAAAACCAGGCCGCGGTGAAGCCGTATTGGCGTGTATCACCGACCGCTTGCCAGCCAGTGCTGCCGGCTAGGCCAAAGTTGCGCTTAAAATCGCCATCGGTTGCATCGTTGCCACCTTTATAGAGGCTGAACGTTCCATTCAAACCCGACTCGCTCGCGGTTTTTAGCTCAACGCCATCAACGCGGCGCGCAAAGCCTGCGGTAAGCAGTGCTAAATCATCCAGTGCGTTTCCGTTTACCGTGGTGTCGTTGGCATCGGCGGCAATGTCTAGCAGGCTCACAGAGGTGGTGAGTGGGTTGTCGCTGCGCTCCATAGCAGCACTGCGGCTGGCTATTTGTTTAAAGCGCCCGGCGGTGATGGTGGTGGTGTCGTTGATCGATTTAGCGACAAAAAGATCATAAATGACGTCGTCTGACTCTAATTCTATTTCGATACCCAGTTCGGTGCTGTCGCTGATGCGGGTGCTGTAGCCCAAACGCAACTCATCTAATTCGATATCTGACGCGCTATACCCGCTGGCTGCGCTGCTGTTGTCTAGGTCGTAGCCTTTATCGAAAAAGCCAACATACACCTCACCGGTAATTGTACCGTTGGCCAGTGCGCTGGTGACTATGTTATTTGAGACATTGCTTGAGTCGTTGCTCGAGACGTTAGCGTTTTCATCAGCCCAAGCTAAGCCTGAAGTGAGGGC
>CAJQKT010000061.1 GCA_905478995.1 uncultured Pseudomonadales bacterium
CAGCTGGAAGAAATTACGCATAAAAAATCAGCGCTTGCCGCACAGTTAGAACAACGCAATACCAAGCGGCTCGCAGGCTTAGCTCGATTAATTCCAACGCCTATCACTGCATCGCCCACCGATGCCAAAAGCTGGCGCGATGCCATGCAACACCTTGAGCAAAGTTCAGGTCTAGCCATGATTGGCACGTGGGATAAAGTGGAGCAGCAGCTGCGCGAATGCAGCGAGCTGTTACAAATAAATGAAAAAATTATTGGCAACATGCGCCAAGGCGTCAATCAGTTCTTAAATTTACTGCGAGGTCAAACTGCCTCTGGGCAAACCTATGGCGCCACCGGAAAGGCCGAAGTTTTTGCTGATAACCCGACTATTACTAGCGCTTGAACACATCAGTGCCAATGGGGTTCGGTGATACCGCAAGGAGCGAGCAAGGGTAGGTCTTCGGCCCGATCAATATCGTGGCGCTCGCTCAGCAATACCGTTTTTAAGCTGGCTTGCTGCGCTTTTTTTAATGTGCTTTTCAATACGCCGCTACCACCCCAAGCCACATCATCAAAAATAAGCTTAGTACACTTACGCATACCAATAAGTACATAGCCGCCATCACTTGCCGGCCCTATCACCAAATCATTGCCCTGCTCTAACGATTTGAGTGCATCGCGTAAATACTCAGCATCAATACTCGGGCAGTCTGAGCCTACTAAAACTACCGCATGCGTACTGGGCCTCTGTAAGGCCTTGTCAAAAACCGCTGCCATTTTTGCACCCAAATCGCCCTCTATTTGCTCACAGACCTCAACGCTGCCACTGACGCCCAATTGCTGCATAAATGGATGCTCAGGCATATTGGTATGCAATTCAATGGGCGCTAAATGCCCCGCCAGTAAGCTAGTGAAGACATGCGATGTCATTTTTCGATGTAATTCACAGGCACCATTAACGCCCAACGAAGGAATGAGACGCGTTTTAACTTTACCGGGCACAGGCGCTTTGGCAAACTGCACAATTAGCGCATTGGGATATTCAAATGATTTCACGGTACCTAATTCTTTTGACTTAAAAAATTAATGGGGTCGTTTATAAAGACGCTAAACGCCAACCTACTCATACCGCCTCACTAATTCTCTCCCATCGACGCCCAACCAATAAAGCGCACGTAAACGCCACATGAGCAATATAGTGGCCAATGTGCCGCGCTGCTCCCAGCGACGACTCGAAGTGACCACCGACACGCCGCTGATAATCAGAGGCTTGGCAAAACGTCGGCTATGTCCTGTTAACTCTACATCCTCCATGAGCGGCATTGCGGCAAAGCCACCTCGCTCAAAAAAAAAAGCTCGATTAAAAAACAATGCTTGATCGCCCGTGGCCACATGAGTGGCGGCTGAACGCCAATTAATGCTGCGCTCAACAATACGAAAAGCAAGCGAGCGACCCGACAAAGCCAAAGTAAAAAAACCCCAGCGAACATCAGCTTGCAGCCACTGGTTTATCACAACCTCAGCTTGAGGCAGCAAGGTATCGGCATGTAAAAAAACCAATAATTTTCCACTGGCCTTTCGCGCCCCCGCATTCATCTGGACCGCTCGGCCTTTGCCCGAATGCAATACGCAATCAACCTGGCTAGCTGCTATTGCGCAGCTGTTATCACGACTGCCCCCATCAACCACAATCACTTCACAACCACGCTGCCGATAGCTTTGCAGCGCAGCCAGCGTAGCCGGCAAGCTGGCCGCCTCGTTGTATATTGGAATGATGATAGAAGCGACAGGCTGCGACAAAAATTAGACCCACTCAATGCAAAAAAATAACTGGCTAACGCTTAACAAGAGCTAATCGGCCACTAAGGCGCCGCTACAACTGCTACCTTGCCCAGCCGTGCAACCATAACAATGATCAGCAATGCGAATTTCTGCGCCGGCGTAATCGGTGTGTAAAAGATCGCGCAAATGCGCTCTTTTACGCTCATCATAACCTGTAACTTTTGAAAGCAATGGCATTTCTAACATTTGATTAAAGTCGCAATCGTAAAGGTAACCTTGCCAATCGACACTCACTAAATCGCGGCACATGACGGTCGCTAAGTTTTCTTGTGCGTAATTGTTTTTTAACAGTGCCAAGTAATCATCGTACTGGTTGTGTGCGAGCAAGGTAGCGCCGAAACGACTAATAGGCATGTTGGTGATAGTCAGCAACTCGTTAAACACCACGCCATGTTTTTCGCCTAATTGTTGTTTGTAATCCTGCTGTAAGCTTTGTTGCGATGGCGGTAACTGCGGGCCAATGGGGTTGTAAACTAAATGCAGCGCCAAGTCCTCGCGCTGCCCATAGCCCAACGCATTCAACCGCTGCAATGCCTCAACACTGAGCTCATAAACCCCTTTGCCACGCTGCTTTTCCACATTCTCTTCAACATAGCACGGCAGCGAAGCGGTAACGGTCACGCTATGCTCGGCAAGAAACTCGGCTAAATCTTCATAACCAGGCTCTAATAAGATCGTTAAATTACACCGGTCGATCACCTCAACACCTAGTGCCCTTGCGGCAATAACGATGCGTTTAAAATGCGCGTTCATCTCCGGCGCCCCACCGGTCAAATCCAGTGTTTGTATGTTGCGGTGCTGTAAAACCTCAATCACCCTATCGGCCGTTTCACTGTCCATTTCTTCTTTACGCGTAGGCCCCGCGTTCACATGGCAGTGCACGCAGGTCATATTGCATAAATAGCCCAAATTGACCTGCAAGGTATGAATACCTCGCCGTGTAATGGGCGGGAAATCAGTATCAAGAAGCAATAATGGGCGGGTGTCTTGCATAGCGGAGCTGATCCAGCGAGTTTGGTCATCAATTGGCAAGCAAATATTCTACCTTATATAGTATTTGAAGGTAGCCGCGAACGCGTCATCGAGTAAACAACTGCACTTGGAATCAATACATAATCCATTAGAATGCTTGCATGTTCCGCCCGTGGCACAGCTGGATAGCGCGGCCCCCTCCTAAGGGGCAGGTCACAGGTTCGAATCCTGTCGGGCGGGCCATATTGACTAGAGCTCACAGCAAGTGAGTTCT
>CAJQKT010000062.1 GCA_905478995.1 uncultured Pseudomonadales bacterium
ATCTTGGTGCGGCACAACAAATTATTGCGAAGACTAATTGCGGCGATGAATTCATCATTGGTGACGGCCATTGCATAAACTTATCTCTGCCGCCGGGTCAGATGACCGCAGTGCCCAAAGTACATGTTCGTGATAGTTTATACGCGCGAGTCTCTCGCAGTTGTTATTATCAGTTGGTTGAATGGGGTGAGCCTGACGAAAGCCAAGGCATATTGCTGCTGCAGTCGTCCGGCTTTAATTACACGCTAGGCAGCCTGTAGGCCGCCGGATTGAGATCTTCCTTGATCATATTCAAAGCCTTTGGTTATTCAGCGTGCTGGTATGACGAATAAGCAGCACCAATTCCAGCCTGAATAAAAAATCACTATTACATGTTCGGGTAGTTTGGCCCGCCACTGCCTTCGGGCGTCACCCAAACAATGTTTTGCGACGGATCTTTAATATCGCAGGTTTTACAATGAACGCAGTTTTGGGCATTGATTTGAAATGCCGGTTCGCCATCTTTTTCAACAATTTCATAGACGCCGGCAGGGCAGTAACGCTGTGCAGGCTCATCGTATAACGGGAGGTTATGCGCTATCGGGATGCTGCTATCTTTTAAGTGCAGATGACAAGGTTGGTCTTCTTCATGATTGGTGTTAGATAAAAAGACAGAAGATAGCTTGTCAAAACTAATCACATTATCCGGTTTGGGGTATTCGATTTTCGGCATATCAGCGGCAGGCTTTAGAAGTGCATGATCGGGTGTCGGATCCGATAGGGTGATAGGTAATTTGCCTTGCAGTATCCCTTGGTCAATAAAGGCTGCCGCGCCTCCAATAATGCCGCCAAACTTGTGCAGAAGTGGGCCGAAGTTGCGCCATTTGTTCAGCTCTTCATTTAGCCAAGAGTTGTCGAAATTGGTTTTATAGGCCGTAATGTCGCGCTCTTGTGTTTCGGCACTGAGCGTATTGAAAAGAGTTTCGGCTGCGATCATTCCTGATTTCATCGCCGTATGACTGCCTTTTATGCGAGCAAAGTTTAGCGTGCCTGCGTCGTCTCCAATTAACAATCCGCCAGGGAAGGACATTTTAGGTCGCGATTGTGGGCCCCCCTTAATAATCGCACGCGCACCATAGCTTATGCGTTTACCGCCCTCTAAAAAGGCTTTTATTTTGGCATGCTGTTTCCACTGTTGAAATTCATCAAAAGGTGAGAGGTGAGGATTTTCGTAGCTAAGAGGTACCACGTAGCCTACCGCAACTTGATTGCCTTCCCCGTGATAGAGGTAGGAGCCCGAAACGGTGCTCTTTGCTGCGGGCCAGCCCATGGTATGCACTACTAATCCAGCCTGATGCTTTTCAGGATCAATTTCCCAAATCTCTTTAAAGCCAATGCCATAATGCTGTGGCTCCGAATCTTTATCTAATTCAAAGCGGGCTATGATTTCCTTGCCAAGATTACCTCGGCAGCCCTCAGAGAAAACGGTGTACTTTGCATGAAGCTCCATGCCGGGCATGTAGCTGTCTTTATGCTCACCCGTCGCGCTAAGTCCCATGTCGCCCGTTGCGATTCCTTTAACACTACCATCTTCGTGGTAGAGCACTTCTGCAGCAGCAAAGCCGGGATAGACCTCTACGCCTAGTGATTCGGCTTGCTCGGCTAGCCAGCGACATACATTGCCCAAACTGATGACATAGTTACCATGGTTTTTCAGGCCGGGGCTAAACAAAGTGGGGACAGAAAAAGCTGACTTTTCATTCGGTAGGAATAACACTTTATCGTCACTAACAGGTACGTTAAGTGGCGCGCCTAATTCCTTCCAGTTGGGGAAGAGTTCGTTCATGGAGCGGGGATCTAGGACGGCGCCCGATAAAATATGCGCGCCAACCTCGGAGCCTTTTTCTACAACGCATATAGTGATTTCTTGCTCGTTAGTTTGAGCAAGCTGTGCGAGCTTGCAGGCAGTGGAGAGGCCGGCCGGTCCAGCGCCAACAATTACCACATCAAATTCCATCGACTCTCTCGTCATGATTTTCACCTTGGCTAAAATTTTTTCTATCGTAAGGCAAGTCAAGTTTGACTCGCAAGAATGGTTGTTTTGTGTTGCGTAAAATCCTATCAAACTATGCTTGAGCTATAGCAGTCTGTAATAGTCGTTATGAAATCTGGAAAAATACAATGCTTTGCATATTTGCATTACTCGTACGCACCGATCGCATCATATTAAGACTTGCTGGTTGATTACATCAGGGTAATTCGCGTGAACGGGTGCAAGGCTTGATCCGCCTAAAGCCACGATTAAACGGCTTGTCACTGCGTCTCTATCCGAGCGGTTATTATATGCAAATTGTTGTCGCCCAACCATGAAAATGTCGAATAAAGTGAAACCTCACTTCAATTTAGAGTCCGCAAACTAAATTTTTGTTAAATATCTAATCTGCAGCGTAGCATCTTGCGTATATGCTGTAGAACTGGCTAATTAGGGGCTGCTGCAGCCAAACAGTTTATGATTAAATCGTCTAGACGGTTGACCTAAGGCAAGAATATAGACATCATATCGCGCTCTTTTTTACCGTTACTTCCTCGGCGTTTATCTCCATAGCACGTTGGTTGGCGAGACGTCTTTACTGCACACTTAGTTAGCACCTACATTCACATTTGATTAATAAGCGGAGACTCTATGAAAGTTTTGGTAGCAGTCAAGCGCGTTATCGACTACAACGTTAAAGCTAGGCCAAAAGCCGACGGCTCTGATGTCGATCTCGCCAATGTCAAAATGGCACTCAACCCATTTTGCGAAATAGCAATTGAAGAGGCTGTGCGCCTTAAAGAGGCCGGCACCGTCACTGAAATCGTCTCAGTTTCAATCGGGCCTAAAGTCTGCCAAGAGCAGTTGCGCACATCGCTGGCGTTAGGCGCAGACCGAGCTATTTTAGTTGAGACTGACGTATCCCCTGAGCCATTGGCTGTAGCTAAGCTACTCAAGGCAGTGATTGAAAAAGAATCGCCTGAGCTGATCATTTTGGGTAAGCAAGCCATTGACGGCGATAACAATCAAACTGGGCAAATGCTCGGTGCGCTCACTGGCATGCCGCAGGGTACGTTTGCTTCGGTTGTTAAACTCGACGGTTCGAACGTCAATGTAACGCGTGAAATCGATGGTGGCTTACAAACTGTGAGTTTGACTTTGCCGGCCATTGTCACCACAGACTTGCGTCTTAATGAGCCGCGCTATGCATCTTTGCCAAATATTATGAAGGCAAAAAAGAAACCGCTCGACACACTAACGCCTGACGAATTGGGTGTGGATATTTCTCCGCGTGTAACGCTGGTCAAAGTATCTCCTCCGCCCCAGCGCCAAGCGGGTATAAAAGTAGAGAGTGTCGATGAATTGGTCGATAAACTGAAAAATGAAGCGAAGGTGATTTGATGAGTATTCTTGTTGTAGCTGAACACGATAATGCCCAGTTAAAAGAAGCCACGTTAAGCACGGTTGCTGCAGCGGCAGCGATTGGCGGCGACATAACCGTTTTGGTAGCCGGTCAAGACTGTGACGGTGCAGCGCAGCAAGCGAGTGCAGTGGCAGGCGTGGCAAAAGTCTTAAGTGCGGATAACGCAGCTTATGGGCACCAGTTGGCCGAAAATATAGGCGGCTTAGTGGCTGAAGTGGCTGCTGATTACGACTACGTTCTGGCACCGGCAACTACCGGGGGTAAAAATTTCTTACCGCGTGTTGCAGCCTTGTTAGATGTACAAATGATTTCGGAAATATCTGCGGTGATTAGTGGAGACACTTTTGAACGGCCTATATATGCAGGCAATATTATTGCCACTGTCCAATCAAGCGATGCGAAAAAGGTAATCTCAGTGCGCACCACCGCCTTCGACGCAGTGGCGGCAGCAGGGGGCTCGGCGGTAGTTGAGGCTCTTGCATCGGTCCATGACGCAGGAATATCAGCATTTGTCAGTGAAGAAATTGTTAAGTCAGATCGTCCTGAATTGACTTCGGCGAGCGTTGTTGTTTCAGGTGGTCGAGGCATGCAAAATGGCGAAAACTTCAAGTTAATAGAAGCCGTTGCAGATAAGCTCAATGCAGCTATGGGTGCGTCGCGCGCGGCAGTTGATGCGGGTTTCGTGCCTAATGATATGCAGGTAGGGCAGACTGGAAAAATCGTAGCCCCCGATCTCTATATTGCTGTGGGTATTTCGGGCGCCATTCAGCATCTGGCAGGCATGAAAGACAGTAAAGTGATTGTTGCCATTAACAAGGATGAAGATGCCCCTATCTTTCAGGTTGCTGATTACGGCCTAGTGGCCGATCTGTTCACTGTGCTTCCCGAGCTAGCCGAAAAGCTTTAGCGGTTCTCAGTTAAAAAAGCCCGGCTTGTGTCGGGCTTTTTTTATGGCTCTAACAATCGTGATGCCGTTGTAATCATATTAGAAGCGAGTAGTGGGGTAATTATGGGTGAGGGTGTGTCTAGCGATGACAGGCTATTGATCACTGAGCTATTAGGGCGAGAGCCGCGCGGTTTGGCCGCTGTGCAAGTTCGCAACGCCAAAGGAGAGCCAAGTGTTATCAGAGTAGAAAGTTTGGTTGATCAAAAACCATTTCCCACCTTATTTTGGCTAATCGATAAAGAACTTAATTATTGGCTAGATGGCTTGGAAGCGGCAGGCAATATTTCTGTGTTACAGCATCAAATTGATACCTGCGCAGACTTGAAGTCTCAACTGGCGAGTGATCATGCCAGTTATATTGCCGCACGAGACAATTACATGTCTGCCGGCATACGCAAGCAGCTCACAGAGCTAAATTACCTCGCGGCATTGCAAAAGAAGGGTATTGGCGGCATCAGTGATTTCACCCGTATTCGGTGTTTCCATACTTATTATGCGGCGCATTTAGTTCAATCTAATGTGGTGGGGTCGATGATAGACCAACACTTCCTTCGAGGCATAAGCTCCTGAATTTTGAGGGTTTTATAGGGTTGGTTTGCGTGACTATGGTGCTGGGCCGAGCAGCTTAGGGCAGTATAAAGCAGGCCAGGCCAGGCTAGGTTAAGTTAAGTAGCATAGAGCTTGTGCTTCCCGCACGAAAACGGTGCGGAATATCGTTGCAAAAGTGAACAGGTAGGAGTAACCTATTTGGTCGAAGGTAATGATTCGTTTAAAAAGCGATCAATAATGACAATAAACGTGAAAGCCTAGCCACTTCATAAGGAAGTGATCAGCGTAAAGATAACGAATATAAATAATAGTATTTTTAAATAAAAATCAGTCTGTTAAAAAAGTCTGCTTGAGTTGATGACTTCAATAAAAAACGAAGCCAGCTCGATCTAACTCATCGAAATAGTTTTTCGGAGTCCTATTTATGTCGTATAAGAAATTAGGTTTTAGTGCCGTTGTTGCCGTTATAACGTTGGCTAGCTCGTGGTCGCATGCCGCGCCTCTCAATCTTGATCTTACTGAGTTTGATCCTGATTTGAGTTTTAATTTTGGTAGCGCAACTTACGATGCTGCAACAGATATTTTCAGCCTCGAGGCCTTCACTTCTACCCTGTCGTCAGATGGAGAAACATCTCAAAACGTCGCTGGGTCGGTCTCGCTGACTGCTGAAATTTCTGCAGGCGGAATATTGGTGAGTGGAACAATCTCCGTTCTGGGTACAACGTCTGGTGATATTATCAATGCATCGTCGGGAACACTGTTAACGGGCGCCCTCACAGCTTTTGGTTTTAGCAATGATGCCCAAGAAATTTTAGAATTTATTTTTACGCCAACCGGTGGAGACCTAGCGCCTTTGTATGTTGGTTATGATCAAACTCCCGCTGGTGTCGCCGGTGTGGGTGGCTTGATCCTGTCTGCAACGGGTTATGACGATAATGATTTCAATTCAAACTTTTCGGGGGATGCCTTCGGAACCTTTGGGGACCTTGCGCCAATTCCAGTGCCTGCCGCTCTTTGGTTATTCGGCTCGGCGCTGATGGGGATGTTCGGGTTAGCCCGCGTCAAGCGATTTTAAGTTGAGATTGCTACTAATTGAATAATATTAAAAACTTTGAAATACAAAAGTTGAGGCGTGTACTATGAAACTTACCAACAGTAAAAAACTGCGAAGCAGTGGCTACGCAAGTGCTCTTCTGATAGCGGC
>CAJQKT010000063.1 GCA_905478995.1 uncultured Pseudomonadales bacterium
ATTATTTATTAACTCAAAGATTGAGTAATTTCATGTTTAGTATTGTCATTCCAGCGCGCTATGCTTCAACTCGACTGCCGGGCAAGCCTCTGCTAGATATTGCCGGTAAGCCCATGATCCAGCATGTTTACGAGCGAGCTATGGCAAGCTCTGCCGACGAAGTGATTGTGGCAACGGATGATCAGCGCGTACTTGAAGTGGTGCAAGATTTTGGTGGCGAAGGGGTGTTAACTCGCGCCGATCATCCATCGGGCACTGATCGTTTGAATGAAGTGGCTGAGCTACGCGGCTATGCGAGTGACCATATACTCGTTAATGTACAAGGTGATGAGCCACTGATACCCGTCGCGGTTATTGAGCAAGTGGCTAGCAATATGGCCCTTATCGAAACAGCCGGGATGGCTACCCTGTGCGAGGCCATTACCACTGTAGAGGATCTGTTAGACCCCAATGCTGTTAAAGTGGTGCGTGACAGCCACAACATGGCGCTGTATTTTTCACGCGCGCCCATGCCGTTCCCCCGAGATGCCGTGGACCCTACAGCAAGTTTGGTTGCAGGCCAGTTGCACGGGCCGGCCTTAGATAGCTATATGCGCGAACACGGAGCGAGGGTTGGCTGGTTTAGGCATATCGGACTCTATGCTTACCGCTGCTCGGTGCTGAAAGATTTTGTTACATGGCCGATGGCGGCGCTGGAACACTGTGAGAAGCTTGAACAGTTAAGAGCGCTTTACAACGGTGTTAATATTCATTGCGCCGAAGCGGTTGAACCTGTGCCTGCCGGTGTCGATACTGCACAAGACTTGGCGCGAGTTTGTGCGGTATTTAATAACGCTTGAATAAAATCTAATGCGGTTACGGGATCTGATTGATAAGGCCAGGATTGGCATGGTGTAGCTCGCTTGGGTTATCAATAGTACGGGCCTATTTTTGCGCGAATCACTTTTTACGAGGAATTTACTTTGCAACCGGCAGTAAGCGTTTTATTTGTTTGCTTGGGCAATATTTGTCGATCGCCCACCGCTCACGGTGTTTTTCAAAACTTGGTGGATAAAGCTGGGCTTGCCGATGCCATTTATATTGACTCGTGCGGCACGGGTGATTGGCATATTGGTCATGCACCCGATGAGCGTGCAACCCAAAAGGCAGCACAGTACGGTTACGATTTATCCTCGCTTCGTGCTCGACAATTATGCGCCAATGATTTTAGCCAGTTTAATGTATTGTTGGCCATGGACAAAGCAAACTTGCGAGACATGCGAGCGCTCAGCCCGACGAGTTTTCAAGGTAAGCTTGAGTTGTTTCTAAGCTATGACCGCGCTTCAGATAAGTCTGCGGCCGGTGTTGATGAAGTGCCCGATCCTTACTACGGTGGTGAGCAGGGTTTTGATGAGGTTGTTCAGCTCACTGAACGCGCCGCGCGCGGTTTACTTGAAGAGCTCGTTCGTGAGTACAATTTATCGAGTAGCAGTTTGTGAGTGGTGTGGGTAAAAACAACGCGTCCTTAGAGCCTCACAACACGCTAAAGCTACAAAGTCAGGCGAGTACTTTAGTTGAGCTTAATAAGCACGACCAACTGGATGGGGTCTTTGAGTATGCCAAAGATTTGAATTTATCCGTTGTACCATTAGGCGAGGGCAGTAACGTCGTTCTGGGTGAGCATATTGAAGCGCTGGTGCTGATTGTTAATACGCAGGGTATTAAGGTGCTAGATACCACCGACAACGCCGTTTATGTTGACGTTGCTGCCGGAGAAAATTGGCATGACTTTGTTGTGCATTGTGTTGAACTTGGGTGGCATGGGCTGGAAAACCTAGCGCTGATTCCCGGTAAGGTGGGCGCTGCGCCGATTCAAAATATTGGAGCTTATGGGGTTGAAATCGCGCCATTGATTGAGCGTATTTATTTGGCGCCGCTGCCAGGCAGTGAGCTAGATGTAGACCCCAACCTACAGGAGGTTTTACAGCGGACGGATGACGGCAATCTTTTTATTGCAGCAGGAGATTGTCAGTTTGCATACCGAAATAGTATTTTTAAGAAGGCTCTGCGCGACAAAGTGCTGATTACTTCAGTGCTGTTTAAACTTGGCACGCGTTTCAAGCCTGTGCTTACCTATCCTGCATTGCGCGATTACCTCAGCGCTCAGGCCAATGGTTTGCAGCCCGATCAGGCAAGCGTGAGCGCTACTGATGTGATGAATGCGGTTATTTCAATACGGCGAACCAAGTTACCTGACCCAGCTGAACTCCCTAATGCAGGCAGCTTTTTTAAAAATGTCGTGTTGGACGACGAGCAGTTCGATGTGTTCGTTAAGCGGCATCCGCATGCGCCGTATTACGCGCAGCCCTTAGCCGGTATTGATCAGTCTATACAATATAAAATCCCGGCTGCTTGGCTTATTGAGCAGTGCGGCTTTAAAGGAATTTACGACGGCAATCTTGGTATGCACAACCAGCAAGCGCTAGTCATGGTCAACCGTGCTGCTGGGCGCACGCAGGGCGATGCAGTTATTGCGTTTGCTGAGCGCATACAGCAAACAGTTGCAGAATGGTTTGGCGTGCGGCTTGAGATCGAGCCGCGGTGCTATGCGTGCTAAGTGTTTTGCTCCAGCACAGGCGCGTTATCTAAAATGGCGCGTGATACCGGTCGTTGAGAGAATGCGCGTTGAGATTTCTTCTATAGATACTTCGGTGGTGTTGATAAAAGGAATGTCATAGTGCTCAAATAGTTTTTCTACTTGCTGTACTTCACGAATGCATTGCTGCTCTGAGGCATAGCGACTGTTGGCCATGCGTTCATTGCGAATGGCCGCCAACCGGACGGGTGAGATGGTCAGGCCAAACAGTTTGTCACGATGCGCGCGCAGTGGTTTGGGCAGTGAAAAATCCTCAAGATCTTCTTCGGTAATCGGGTAGTTAGCCGGAAAAATTCCAAACTGCAGCGCCAAATATAAACTTGTGGGCGTTTTTCCCGATCGTGAAACGCCAATGAGTATGATGTCAGCCTGTGGGTATTTATGCGT
Organism: uncultured Pseudomonadales bacterium; assembly: GCA_905478995.1. GTDB lineage: Bacteria > Pseudomonadota > Gammaproteobacteria > Pseudomonadales > UBA7434 > UBA7434. The sequence goes on from CAJQKT010000063.1 coordinate 3,023, forward strand.
GCGGCCACCGTCGTCGTTATCCAGTGCAAAGTGAATCGCATCGATACGTCGCGTGTAATTGGCATCTTGCGTAGCAATGCGGGGCCTACCAACTGCGGCGGTGCTGTGAGCGCCTAGCTCGGCTTCGAGTGGTTTGAGAAAGGTATTGATAATATCAACGCTAAAGCTGTTGGCTGTGGTTACAATTTCACGCAGCGACGGATGAATAAGCGTTTCAAAGACAATGGGCTTGGCCTTATCGGCTATTGCTGCTCGGTTGATTACCTCCACTGCATTATGCGCCTTCGTTTCGGTATCGATATACGACAATACCTGCCGTTCAAACTCGATGCCCGGAAAATGTGAGAGCAGGCTTTCTCCCATCACTTCGGCTGTGATACCGGTACTGTCAGATATAAAAAATGCGGTACGTTTCATCTGTGTTTTTGCGCTCTAATCGTTTATGCTTTCGCCCGCTAAAACGCGGACACTTTGGCAGACTCACAGCGTATTTTATCGCTTGCTGGCTACCCCAAAGCCGCATTATATGCTAATGCCAGACGATAGTTTAGTCGGGCATAAACTTAGCACATAAACAATTTTATTCTCAAATTCGGAGGTATGAACTTGGAACCGTTGGTATTGTGGTTTAACAAGCTTGGCATGGATGACGTCGATACAGTGGGCGGCAAAAATGCTTCTCTGGGCGAGATGATCAGTAGCCTAAAAAACAAGGGCGTACAGGTGCCCGACGGTTTTGCAACCACTGCCGATGCCTATCGACAGTTTATAAGTTACCAGGGTCTTAATGATCGCATCCAACAATCACTCGATGCGTTGGATGTTGAAGATGTAAACGCGCTGGCTAAAACAGGCGCCGAAATTCGCCAAGCCATTCTCGACACCCCATTTCCTAACGACCTCGATGAAGCCATAGAGGCAGCTTTTGCTGATTTGCAGCAAGGCAATAGCCAATTGAGTGTGGCCGTGCGCTCATCGGCCACCGCCGAAGACCTACCCGATGCGTCTTTCGCCGGGCAACAAGAAACGTTTTTGAATATCAAGGGCATCGACAACGTTAAAGTGGCGGTTAAAGAAGTTTTCGCCTCGCTGTTCAACGACCGCGCCATTGCCTATCGCGTACATAAAGGCTACGACGATGGCGGCATTGCATTGAGCGCCGGCATACAGCGTATGGTGCGCTCCGAAACTGGCAGTGCCGGTGTGATGTTTACCATGGACACTGAGTCGGGTTTTGATGGCGTAGTGTTTATTACCGGCTCCTATGGTCTGGGTGAAACCGTGGTACAGGGTTCGGTAAACCCCGACGAATTTTATGTTTCTAAGCGCGCGCTCAGCTCGGGTCACTTGCCCATATTACGTCGCAACCGAGGCAGTAAAGCTATAAAAATGATTTATGGCGAAGAGGCTAGCGCCGGTTTGTCGGTTAAAACGGTTGACGTTGATGAAGCGGAGTGTCTGCGCTTTAGTATCTCTGATGACGAAGTGGTCGAACTGGCCAAGCAAGCGGTTATTATTGAACAGCACTACGGCCGTCCTATGGATATCGAGTGGGCCAAAGATGGTGATGACGGTAAGTTATATATCGTGCAGGCACGTCCTGAAACAGTAAATAGCCAGCAGTCTTCCAATACCGTCGAACGCTACCTTTTAAAAGAGCGAGCCGAAGTGCTTTGCGAGGGTCGCAGTATTGGTCAGCGTATTGGGCAGGGGCCGGTGCGACTGATTAACGATATATCGCAGATGGACCAAGTTCAACCGGGTGATGTTTTAGTTACCGATATGACCGACCCCGACTGGGAGCCGGTGATGAAACGAGCGGCGGCCATTGTCACCAATAGAGGAGGGCGCACCTGTCATGCGGCAATTATTGCACGTGAGTTGGGAATCCCCGCCGTGGTTGGCTGCGTTGATGCCACGCAAAAGCTACAAGACGGTGCTGCGGTTACGGTGAGCTGCGCCGAGGGCGATAGCGGCTTTATCTATAACGGTGCGCTCGACTTTGCTATTTCGAAAAGCGACGTGGGTAACATGCCCGAGCTGCCTTTTAAAATTATGATGAACGTGGGTAACCCCGATCGCGCCTTCGCGTTTCAGGCACTGCCCAATGCCGGTGTTGGTTTGGCGCGCTTAGAATTTATTATCAACCGCATGATTGGTATCCATCCCAAGGCGTTACTGAACTTCGACAAGCTTAGCGATAAGCTGCAACAAACTATCAGTAAACGCATTGCCGGTTATGCCAGTCCGGTCGACTTTTATATCGACAAGCTCGTTGAAGGTATTGCAACGCTGGGCGCAGCCTTTGCGCCCAAACGCGTGATTGTGCGCATGTCCGATTTTAAATCCAATGAGTACGCTCACCTAATCGGCGGCGGTGACTACGAGCCAGATGAAGAAAACCCCATGATTGGTTTTCGTGGTGCCTCGCGCTATATCAAGCCCGACTTTGTCGATTGCTTTGCATTAGAGTGTGTTGCGTTAAAACGGGTTCGAGAAGAAATGGGCTTAGACAATGTTGAGGTTATGATTCCTTTTGTGCGAACACCGGATGAGGCCCGTCAAGTTGTTGATCTGCTAGCAGAGCACGGCCTTAAACGTGGTGAGAACGGACTTAAGTTGATTATGATGTGCGAGTTGCCTGCCAATGCACTTATCGCTGAGCAATTCTTGCAGTATTTTGATGGCTTTTCTATTGGCTCTAACGATTTAACCCAATTAACCTTGGGGCTTGATAGAGACTCGGCGTTAGTCGCGCATTTGTTTGATGAGCGTAATGATGCGGTTAAGTCGCTTTTATCGAGTGCGATTAAAGCCTGTAAAAAAGAAAACAAATACGTCGGTATTTGCGGCCAAGGGCCATCCGATCATCCCGATTTTGCCCGATGGCTAATGGAGCAGGGTATCGACAGCGTATCGCTTAACCCCGATAGCGTGCTCGATAC
>CAJQKT010000064.1 GCA_905478995.1 uncultured Pseudomonadales bacterium
ATGTTAAAGATAATATTTTGAACTGGGATGCCGTTATGTTCAGCTTATACGGCTTAGATCAGTCAAATTTTGGTGATTTATATGAAGCCTGGCTGGCAAGAGTACACCCAGACGACAGGGCTTACGTTGACGAGGAAATGCAGGCGGCTCTTAAAAATGAGCGCGAATATTGCCCTGAATTTCGTATTTTATGGCCAGACAATTCTGTGCACTATATTAAAGCAGTGTCGAAAGCTTCTTTCGACGAATCAGGCAATGCAATACGTGTTGTAGGTGTCAACTACGATATTACTGAGCAAAAAAATCTTCAAATGCGTCTTGATAAGGAGGCTTCGTATGATCAGCTCACACAATTGCCTAACCGGCGATTAATTAACGATAGGTTGAAACAAGCTATCGCTTTCAGTGATCGTAATAAGAAAAAAATTGCTGTGCTCTTTATCGATTTGGACGGATTTAAAGAAGTCAATGACACCTGCGGCCACCAAGCGGGCGACTGGCTATTAAGGGAGGTGTCTATGCGCATTCGGGCATGCGTGCGCGCAACCGATACGGCTGGACGCTTAGGGGGTGATGAATTTGTAGTGATTCTCCCGGCGATCTACGAAAGCGCAGAGAATATCGCCGAGAAAATACGGAAAACGCTAGCAGCGCCTTTTGAAAGGACTAATGAAAAAGCACTGCACATCTCATCCAGTATTGGCGTAGCCATCTACCCTGACCATGCACACAGCCAGGCTTTATTAATTGAGCGCGCCGACCAGGCAATGTATGAAGCCAAAAAGAAAGGCCGCAATAACGTTGTGGTCTTTAGCGACATATAACATTGACCGCGTGGAAACTAATTAATCGATTAATTCTTCGCTATGAAAAATTAAAGTCAGTTATAAATATTGAAAGATAATCAAATTTTTCGATTACAGTATTTTTATCCTTTGTAAAATACCTGAATACGGCCGCTAAGTATCTCTCCTGAATCCAAAAAATTTCGCTAGCGAATATCGTCATGTACCTTTGCAACGATACGTAGCGGGCCGCCACTACCGCCGCAAATTTTGACGGGCAGAGCTACTACGTAAATTCCGGTAGCCGGCAACTCATGAAAATTAGCTAGGTTTTCAAAAGCCGGCACATATAGCGATGGCTCGCAGCCATCATTGTTTACCCAAAAGCCCTATTGCAGGCATGGTTTGATTTCTACCCGCATCTTTAGCCTCATACAGATATTTATCGGCGCACTTAATAATCTCATCTAGAGCTTGATCGCCATTTTTTTCTGCGACGCCCATACTCACCGTAATGGCTATACCGATATCTCCGACGCTAATTATCTGGTCTTGCAATGCTAAATGTATTTTTTGGGCAAGCATTGTGGCATTTTGCGCCGAGGTTTGGGGCAAAACAAAAAGAAATTCTTCACCGCCCCATCGAGCGACCGTATCTTGCTCGCGGACTAGCGTTATAAATATCTCTCCAAGACGAACTAATACCGCGTCTCCAGCATCATGCCCATATTGATCGTTAACCTTTTTAAAATGATCGACATCACACAAGATAATGGACATCGGTTGCTGATTACGCGTCATACGGCGCTGCTCTTGCTGCATTACAGTTAGGGCACCCCGCCGGTTACAAAGTTTAGTTAGCGGATCAGTGCGGGCTAGATGCTCGTATCGTCTACTCGCCTGCAACGTATCATTATGTGATTGTTGAATAGAATATTCATAACAAGCCGACAAAAATGTCACTGTCATAAAGGCCAAAATGAGGCGTAGCTCAAATGCACCGGCATAGCTAGCGCGACTAAAAACGTCGGGAGGTAGAAAAAAAATAAGGCATGTAATTGCAAGGAAAATTGAGACCTCAATCAGTCCTCGCTTGAGCCCATGAAGAAATAACGAAACAGGCGGAACAAGAAATATCCATAGTGGCCCGGTGCTTTCAAAGCCTCCCGAATAAACGAGAAAAATCATCAGCGCGTGTAGCGAGTACACGATGACCGCCGCCGAAACCGAGTAGTCTTTTTGCAGCTTGTGGATACGGTACGCGGCAAAGTAGATCATTGAGGCAGCAATTAGAGAGAGGCTCAATGCCAAATTTCCTGCAAAAAAGGAGGTAACGCCAAGGATGCCGGTAAGCGTCATGCCAACAAATGAAAATAGATCCACCACCCGCGCACGCCTATCTATCGGGTTGTTGGCTTCTATTATATCTTTACCTAGTAGCAAAAATTTGCCTCATACCTGCGCGCTCAGTGGACTTTTGAAGGGGTAGGATCTCCCTCCCAAGGGTACAACATCTAAGTATAGTCCATGGCTGCCACAGCAGATTATTTTCGCGAGGACCTTTCAATCACTGCTGACATTGAAACATCAAAGACTCTATTCATGCAGCAGCAAAGCTGTCTTGTACAGCAATGCTTGATTTTGCTAGCGCTCAAGGCTGCCGCCCGGTATTGATTAAATAGAGCAAATCAAAGCAGCTACTCTGCTAGACGACTGTTTTAACAGTAATTATTAAACATAGGCACTTCGCCCAACCTTAACGGTAATCTTCAATAGACGGGCAAGAACAAACTAGATTACGGTCACCATGCACGTTGTCGACCCGCCCCACAGGCGAGAAGTATTTACTCACCCGCAAGCCAGGCAATGGATAAACTGCATCAGTTCGCGAGTAAGCATGCGGCCAGGTATCGGCCATCATCTGCTCTGCTGTGTGCGGCGCATTAACCAACGGGTTATCCTCTAACGACCATTCGCCACTGGCCACCCGCTTTATCTCAGCTCTAATACTGAGCAAAGCCTCACAAAAACGATCTAGCTCAACCAGTGATTCGCTTTCAGTAGGCTCAATCATCAACGTTCCCGCCACCGGAAAAGACATGGTAGGCGCATGAAAACCATAATCGATTAAGCGTTTAGCAACATCTTCAACAGAAATACCTGTCGCCTCTTTCAGCGGCCGTAAATCAATGATGCACTCATGTGCAACCAAACCTTGCTCGCCTGTATAAAGTACGGGGTAAGCCTCGCACAAACGCATGGCAATATAGTTGGCACTCAAAATAGCTGCTTCGGTCGCTTGGCGCAGACCTTCACTACCCATCATGGAAATATACATCCAACTAATTGGCAAAATACTCGCCGAGCCAAAAGGCGCCGACGAAATAACTGGCGCTGTTATATCAGTCGATGCGTTCACTGCATTGCTCGGCTGACTTGCCATTGTTGGTAAAAATGGCGCAAGGTGCGCCTTGGCTGCAACCGGGCCCACGCCCGGACCACCGCCGCCGTGTGGAATACAAAACGTTTTGTGCAAATTTAAATGCGAGACATCGCCACCAAATTCACCGGGCTGACACAAGCCCACCATAGCATTGAGGTTGGCGCCATCAACATAAACCTGCCCGCCGTGACGATGCACAATATCGGTCACTTCACGAATATGCGCCTCGAAAACACCATGGGTTGAAGGATAGGTCACCATAACAGCGGCAAGATGCTTGTCATGCTCCGCGGCCTTTAATTTCAGATCATCTATGTCGATGTTGCCATCTTCATCACAGTTGACCACCACTACTCGCATACTGCACATTTGTGCTGAGGCCGGGTTAGTGCCATGTGCAGACTGGGGGATAAGGCAAATGTTGCGCTCCGTTTCACCACGACTACGATGATAACCCGCAATGGCCAAAAGTCCTGCAAACTCACCCTGAGAGCCCGCGTTAGGTTGCAACGAAACCGAATCGTAACCAGTGCAAACAGCGAGCATCGACTCAAGCTCAGCAACCATTTCCCGATACCCAACGGTTTGTGCCTCGGGTGCCAGCGGATGGATATTAGCAAACTCCGGCCAACTGACCGGAATCATCTCACTGCTAGCATTGAGCTTCATTGTGCACGACCCCAAAGGAATCATGGTGCGATCGAGCGCCAAATCCCGATCGGCCAAACGGCGCAAGTATCGCAGCATTTCTGTTTCGGTATGGTATCGAGAGAACACTGGGTGACTTAATATCGCATCGCTTCTATAAACCGAAGCATTCAACTTCAACGGACAGTCAGCAAGAACACTCTCGTAGGTACCAAACTGCTGTTCAGGCAGAAAAATATCCCACAGCGCAGACACCTCAGCCTCAGATGAACATTCATCAAATGCGATCCGCACTTGCGCACCATTCACCTTATGCAAATTTATCTTAGCCGCCCAGGCACGCTGCATAATCGCATCGGTTGCCTCCCCAGCAATCACCGTAACAGTGTCGAACGAACTGACATTAGCGAGCACGAGGCCACCGCTAGCAATGCCTTGAGAAAACACATGTGCCCGCTCATGAATGCGCGCAGCGATGGCACGCAAACCTTGCGGACCATGATAACAAGCGTACATAGATGCCATAATGGCCAACAACGCCTGCGCAGTACAAATGTTAGAAGTAGCCTTCTCGCGGCGAATGTGCTGCTCGCGCGTTTGTAACGCAAGCCGATAAGCCGGCTTGCCATGCTGATCAATCGAGACACCGACCAACCGGCCAGGCAATGAGCGCTGGTATTTGTTGCGGGTTGCCATATAAGCAGCATGCGGCCCGCCAAAACCCATAGGCACGCCAAATCGCTGCGTACTGCCTATGGCCACATCGGCGCCTAACGAACCGGGCGATTTAAGCAACACTAAAGCCATAATATCGGCGGCCATAATCACCAGCGCCTTGCGCTCATGCGCAGCTTCAATTGCATCTGCAAATAAACGCACCTCACCAGAACAACCCGGGTACTGCAGCAGCACGCCAAAATAATCAAGGCCTTCTTGATCCTGCTCGGGATCACCAATAACCAAATCAAACCCAGCTGCCTCTGCACGCGTTTTAACCACAGCTATTGTTTGCGGAAAACAATCTTGATCAACAAAAAAAGTGTTAGATTTGTTTTTTGCGCAGCGCTTAGCCAGTGTCATAGCTTCGGCCGCCGCAGTACCTTCATCCAACATTGAAGCATTGGCAATTTCTAGCCCGGTGAGATCACCAACCATAGTTTGGAAATTAAGTAACGCTTCAAGCCGACCTTGTGAGATTTCCGGCTGATAAGGCGTGTAAGCTGTATACCACGCAGGATTTTCCAAGACATTACGCTGAATAACTGTAGGCGTTAGTGTTTCGTAATAGCCCTGCCCAAGCATAGAGCGATAAACGCTATTCTTGTTAGCCAAACTTTTTAATCGAGCAAGCGCCTCGCTCTCACTTATCGCACCTGGCAATGCAAGTGGTTCACGCTGATAAATGGCAGCTGGAACGACCGCCTCAATGAAAGCATCCATCGAACTATAGCCCAGCGCCTCGAGCATCGGCGCCCCATCGCTATGCGCATCAAGACCGATGTGCCGATGAATAAATTCGCTGTTTTGCACTGCGCTGCGGGAGATATTAGCCTGATCGTTTTTTATGATAGGGTCGATAAGTTTTGATGATATAGCGCTCATAATTGTTTGCGTCTCAACAGCAGGTTCTTGAGATGAAGGCGAGGATCGAGAAACAAGCGGGTCGCTAGCTTGATTTAAAGGAGCTTCAGTTAAAGTGGCATCTGACATAACGTTTTAATCCCGAATTCTTTTATAGTTGTGCGCAATAAAGGGCATGCCGCATCGACTCAATGCCTGCTTCTTACCGCGCACAACCGCGTAATATTCTGTATCTTGATTGCTCAGTGCAGCGGTTTCGATGTAGGCCATAACAATTGAACCATCTAAGCTTGGCGCAAAACCGCCACTAGTAACATGCCCCACACGCCCACCGTGCTGATTAACAACCTCTGCACCTTCGCGCACAGGCACTCGACCATCCACAGTGAAGCCTGCACGTTTTTTATTAGGCCCAGTATTCATTTGCTCAAAAATAATAGCTGCACCCGGAAAACCCCCGGCTTTGCTGCCGCCGGCGCGACGCTTTTTATCAATGCTCCAGCTCAAGCCAGCCTCAACAGGCGTTGTTTCAACATTCAAGTCATGCCCATACAGACACAAACCCGCCTCAAGGCGCAATGAATCACGCGCGCCCAAGCCTACCCACTCTACCTCAGATTGCAGCAACAACTCGCTGGCAAACAAAGTTGCAAAATCATTGGGCAGCGATATTTCAAAGCCATCTTCACCGGTATAACCCGAGCGTGAAATATACATATCGACTAAGTTGTCATCGAACGCTAACTGCACGCTCAAGCCTTGCATAAATCCAAGCTGCGCAACCTGTTCGGCAATATCAGGCAGTACAGCGACCAATACCGCCTCAGCGCTCGGACCCTGAAGAGCTAGCAACGATTGCTCCTCAAAGTAGTCGACATCAACGTCCGCTGACAAATGTTTTTTTAGATGCGCTATGTCGTCATGCTTACAACCGGCATTAACCACCAGCATAAAATCGACTGGGCTGCGCCGAACCACAATCAGGTCATCTAAAATACCGCCGACTGGATTGGTAAAAAACGTATAGCACAAACCGTCCACCTCAAGAGCCTCAAGGTCGACGGGCAGTAAACGCTCAAGCTCGGCAGCTGCATTTTCGCCACTGACCAACACCTGCCCCATGTGCGACACATCAAACAGCCCCACCTGGCTGCGAGTATGTAAGTGCTCGGCTTTTATACCCACATATTGAACAGGCATGGCGTAACCTGCAAATGGCACCATACGTGCCCCCGCATCAACATGCAGAGAATATAATGCGGTTTGGGCTGGATCGACGGTCATGTTGGACATAGAGTATTGGGTAGCAGCGATAGCTGGCGTTAGTGGGGTTAGGCGAAGATTTTAACGCCCAAACGGTCATTTGTTAAATAAATACTTGTGATAAACTTATTTATAATTTAAATATCTAGACTGGCGCTCAACGAATGGCGCTAAGCCATTAAAAGCAGCCTTTAGGGTACGCCAGCACAATGCGAAATCTTTCGATAGACTCTTTGCGAGCTTTTGTAGTCACAACAGACCTTGGCTCGGTAACCAATGCCGCCGACCAACTAGGACGATCACAACCGGCCACGAGCCTGCAAATTAAAAAACTCGAAGAGACGCTGGGTAGCGAATTACTCATGCGCTTCAACCGCAAGCTCACACTTTCATCGCAAGGCAGCATCGCCTATGAATACGCCAAAGAAATTCTCGCGCTCAATGACCGACTCTTAGCTGAATTTTCTCGCACGGAACTCGCTGGCCAAATACGCCTGGGCATACCCAGTGAGTTTGCCACCACCCTGCTGCCCAAAATTGTTGGTCGATTTGCAGCGGCCTACCCCAATGTGGCGCTAGAGGTCTTTAGCGACTTAAGCCGCAATTTACTCTCCGAACAACAGCGAGAGCAATATGACCTGATTTTAGCCTTACATGACAAACCCTCAGCAACACGCCGAGGGCTGATTCGTTCTGATGAGCTGGTTTGGGTGGGCAGCCATGAGCATCGCATCGATCGGCAGCAAAGCATCCCGCTAGTGCTGGCCCAAGATGGCTGCCTCTATCGAAAGCGCGCCCTGCGCTCATTAGACAAAATGAAACGTCCCTGGCGGATCATTCATACCAACCCCGATCTGTCGGGCATTCAAGCCGCTATTCAAGAGGGCCTTGGGGTTACGGTCCTGGCAGGCAGCACCGTGCCAGAAGAGCTATTAGTCCTTGGCAAGGGCAGCAATCATGAAGGCTTACCAGAATTGGGCTCCATCGACATCAGTCTTCAATACGAAAAACGCAGTGCCTCCGAAGCCACCGAACGCTTAGCCGGCTTCATCAAATCGAGCCTGGTATGAACACTATGGAAAAATCTGCCCCATTGAATGGCGAATCATCCACACAATCTTCAGGCAGTGCGCCAAATCTACCCATACTCTATTCATTTCGACGCTGCCCTTACGCCATGCGCGCACGCATGGCAGTATCATACGCGGGCCTAAAGGTTGAGCTAAGAGAAATAGAACTAAAGAATAAACCGAGCACTATGCTCGAACTATCATCCAAAGGCACGGTGCCCATACTGGTACTACCCGACGGGCAGCTAATTGAAGAGAGTCTCGATATTATGCTCTGGGCTCTAAGTAAAAATGACCCAGAAGATTGGCGTCAAATAGAAGCGGCCGCAAACCAAAAAGAATCAGCTGCCAACATGGCTGATCTCATTGCTTTTAATGACGGAGAATTTAAGTACTGGCTAGATAAGTATAAATATGCCGATCGACATCCTGAGCATATGCCTGAGTATTACCGCACACAGGCGCTATCATTTTTAAGTCGGCTTGAAGAACTGCTAAGCCAGAACGATTTTTTGCTGGGCAACTCTATCAGCCTAGCTGATATCGCAATCATGCCCTTCATAAGACAATTCGCATCAGTTGACTCAAACTGGTTTGAGCAGATTAACTACCCATTACTTCAACAATGGCTAAATATTTTTTTAACTTCGAATTTATTTAGCCGCATCATGCAAAAATACAAGCCTTGGCAAACACAAGATGCCCCAACCGTCTTTTAAAAAACAAAAAAAACCGCAGCACTCATTGGCAGCGGTTTTTTTGGATTAGACGTTCAGCTAGGCATGGCTCGATAGCTTTACACTACGCTCTCAATCAAATGCTTTAACCAAGTTACCCAACATCTCTTTGGCATCACCAAACAACATACGTGTATTTTCTTTAAAGAATAAAGGATTATCAATTCCAGCAAAACCCGAAGCCATTGAACGTTTAAGCACAAATACCGTACGCGCCTTATCAGCATTAATGACCGGCATGCCATAGATAGGGCTTGACTCAACCTCTCGGGCTGCGGGATTCACCACATCATTGGCACCAATGACTAACGCCACATCAAACGTTTCAAGGCGCGGATTAACCTGATCCATTTCTAACAGCAAATCATAGGGAACATCAGCTTCTGCGAGTAAAACGTTCATATGACCCGGCATCCGCCCAGCAACAGGGTGGATAGCATAAACCACCTCTACACCATTGCCTTCGAGTATTGTCTGCAACTCCTTAACGGCGTGTTGAGCCTGTGCAACGGCCATCCCATAACCAGGAATAATAACCACGCTGGCGGCCGCCTCAAGTATATAGTAGGCATCATCAGCAGTAATTGGATTAACCTCGCCCTGCTCCACAACTGGACCGGACACTTTTTTGACCACACCAAAACCGGAAAACAATACATTGCGCAACGAGCGATTCATCGCCTTACACATAATATTGGTGAGGATAAGGCCGCTTGCGCCAACCAACGAGCCGGCCACAATTAACAAGATATTGCCAATAGCAAAACCGGCAGCCGCAGCGGCCACCCCCGATAAACTATTGAGCAAGGCGATAACTACCGGCATATCTGCACCACCAATAGGCAGTACAAACATAACACCCAGCACTAGCGCTAAAGCAACTGCCAGATAGAGCCAATTTTGATTAGTTGGATCAAGAATAAATAACACCGCGCAGGCAAGAACTGCTAGCAAGATCAGACCATTTATAATGCGCTGACCATCATACATAAATGGTCGCCCCGAAATCCGCTCGCTCAACTTGCCATAAGCCAGTAGCGAACCGGTAAATGTGAGACCACCTATTAAAATTGAAACAAACACCGTCACCAATGTGAACAGAGGCACCGGGGCAGTTGTGTCAGCTATCGACAGTGCCATAGCAAGCGCAGCCCAACCAACCATTAAGCTGGCCAAGCCACCAAAACCATTAAACAATGCGACGAGTTCTGGCATACCAGTCATGGCAACTTTACGAGCCGCCACAGCTCCAACCAATGCGCCCAGCACAATGCCAAGGGCAATATATTCATAAGCAATAATTTTTTGATCGAGCAACGTCACAACAACGGCGATAAACATACCCGCTGCCGAAATCAAATTGCCACGCCGGGCAGTGTCGGGCGACCCCAGCAACTTAAGTCCAAAAATAAAAAGAACCGCAGACGCCACATATACCAAATTGATAATAATTTCGGTCGACATTAGCTTTCACCGCCCTGTTTTTTCTTTTTAAACATCGCCAACATACGATCCGTAACAAGATATCCGCCAACCACGTTAATGGTTGCAAATGCCACTGCAAGTGTCCCGAGGATGGTCGCCAACGACTGGTTGGCAGAGCCTGCAGACGCTAGGGCACCGACCAATGTGATACCCGATATCGCATTAGAACCAGACATCAAAGGTGTGTGCAGCGTTGATGGGACTTTGTTAATCAGTTCGAAGCCGAGAAAAATCGACAACACAAAAACAAAAGTAAGAAAAATAATCTCCACGTTAGCCTCCTCCGCTGCGTAAATTGGCAATGACTTGATTAACGATTTCTTGCTGATGCGTAATCACACAACCAATTAAATCGTTCTCAAAATCAAGCACCACTTTTTGCTCATCTTTACTCCAGAATTCTTCAACAAGGTTATAAAGATTACTGGAATACATTTGCGATGCATCGCGCGCCACTTCATTGGGCCAGTTGCCCGTACCCACAATATTGACGCCATTCACGCTAACCACTTCACCGGGTACTGAGCCCTCTACATTGCCGCCAGTTTCTGCCGCCATATCAATCACAACGCTACCGGCTCGCATACCAGCAACAAATTCTTTTGGCACAATAACCGGGGGCTTGCGCCCAAACACCTGGGCCGTAGTGATTACGGCATCAGAGTTAGCAATCACTTCTTTTTGCGCCTCACGCTGTATTTGCAACTGCTCGGCGGTTAACTCCTTAGCGTAACCGTCTTTGGTTGAACCGGTTTCGCCTAAATCGATCTCGAGGAATTTAGCCCCTACGGAATGAACCTGCTCGGCCACTTCGCTTCGGGTATCAAACGCTGTAACTTGCGCGCCTAATCTTTTCGCCGTAGCAATCGCTTGCAGCCCGGCTACACCTGCGCCAATAACGAAAACCTTAGCTGGCTTGAGGGTGCCTGCCGGGGTCATCATCATAGGTAAGATTGATGGCAAATAGGTAGCGGCCTTCAAGGCCATCACATAACCAGCCAAATTGGCTTGAGAACTTAAGGCATCCATTTTTTGTGAGCGAGTGGAACGAGGAATCATCTCCATGCTAATGGCGCTAATATTTCGCTCACGCATGGCATCGATGATGGCCGTTTCATTAAATGGGTCAAGAAAGCTCACGTGAATACAGCCTGGCTGTAACAATTCGATATCTGCAAGCTCGGGTTTTCTGACGCGCAACACCATCTGAGCACTCGCAAGTAGCGCAGAGCGATCATCAACCAAGCTCGCGCCAGCAGCTTGGTATTCCTTATCAGAAAAACCGGCCGCTGCGCCCAGACCACTTTCAACGCTCACTTGCGCGCCGATCTGCACAAGCTTTTTAACCGATGCGGGAATCAGCGCTGCACGCTTCTCTCCATAAGCGGTCTCTTTGGGAATAGCTATTAACATATAAATATCACTACCCTATCGTTTTCCTGAAGCGTTCGTTGGATGCCATCAATCAATCTTTGCGAGTCTTAACTCTCAGGCATCACATTGTAAGATACACCCAATGCACACCTACAGCGCTCACTCGAACAGACTACTTGCACCGTTTATTGGAGCAACAATTAATCTCGCTAGCTGGCCGCCGATAGTGAGTGCTACGGCATTGTAGTAATCACTCCTGGTTTAACTGATTAGCCGTGAACTAAAGATTCATCAGCATGGGACATTAAAAAACACTATATTCGGCCGACACCGAGCACAAACAGCCAGCTACTTTTGGCTCGGATAGTTTCAAACTCAATCCATTGTACAAAAAAAATAATAAAATTACACAATAGAAATTTTACACTGTTAACTTCACAAAATACGGAGGCTGGTTAAAGGTATAGAGGTGAGTCGCTACGTGAAGAAGAACCGTATGAAGCGCCGCAGCTATTTTAGCATAATATATGACGAATTTTTACAGTGCGAAGGTCGAGGAAAGAATCGATGAGAATAATGCTTCTGGCGCTTACAAATTAAGAACGGGAGGCCTCGCCAACGCGAGACTGAGCGGGTACTAAGAAAAAGGACAAACCGCGCCCTAGCAAAGCGAATGAACAACTTTGGTGGAGCTTAAATTTAAGTAAAAAAACAGGAAAGCTAGTGCTAATACAACCGGCAAATGCTAAGACGCTCTTTCGCCTCGTCGATCATTTTTCCGGCGATCTACAGGCAAGTCGGCAGGCTGCTGCTGCCTTCTACGATCAGAACCTTCTCGCTCTTCAAGTGCCTCAGTAATTTGGTCAAACACGTCCGCTGCAGGCTTTTGCTCGCCGCTAGTGTCTTTGTCTGTTCCTGCAACTATTGACATAACCATGTGAAACGCCCCGCCTAGTAGTGCTTCTCTGCACAGCTAATTAAACCACTGAACAAAGAACAATTTTATTTGAATATGTAAAGCTCATTAAGCTTAGCCCACGCACACAATATTGCCAGCGCAGCCTAGGCCCATTAACCAATCAATTCATCAGCTAATCAAAGCCCTTAGACATGGCAAGTTCGCGCCCCTGCTAAAGGTTTCGCCCCGCTCCCGCGCAAAATAGACCCTAAAAACACGTGACTAGCTGGCCTAGCCAAATGAGCTGTCGCCGCTAACCGGCGGCACCCGCTGAAAGCGCGGCCACTGGCTTAGCGCTGCGTTCAAGCTCGATAAGAAAGTTGACCACTTCCAGCATGCCCGCTTGGCTAACGCCCTTGCCGGAAGAAACCCGATATTTACCATTAACCACTACCTCTGGCGTACCTTGCGACAAGTAATTTTTGCGCAGACGCTTCTCGGCCTTATTGACCTTGCTCGTGGTGCCAAACGATTTATAGAGCTTGTCAAAATCCTCAGAACTCACCCCGTAGCGAGCGAATACCGCAGCAAATTTTTTCTGATCATTCAGACTGCGATTTTTAATTAATAAGTTAAACAAGTCGATATGCACTTCGTGCGGCAGGTCTAATGCCTCGGCAACATAGTACAAGGCCGCATGGGGACGCATTTGTTTACGCCACACCGCTGGCGTGCGGGCAAAGGCCACATCATCGGGCATGCTTTTTTGCCAGGCCACAATCAAAGGCTCAAAATCTTTACAGTGGCCGCAGCCATACCAAAAAATCTCCATCACCTCAATTTTGTCATCAGCCACAACCTTTATTGGCTCTGGCAGCACTTGATAATGCTCACCCGCAATATACTTGGGAATGGCCATAGGCTGTGCCTGAGCACCTACGACGACCAAGCAAGCGACCATTAAAACAGCCAATGACCGAGCCAACCTTTGCAGCGATGAAAGCAATAATGTCATAAACAAAAAACCCTAGGTGTTGTTGTTAATTATCTTGAGAATGAAAAAATCCGCCAAATTAGCGGCGCAAACCTTCAATATAGCTGGCTACGGCTTTGATTTCATTTTCGTTCATTCGTTCCGCAATGCCTCGCATCACTCGGCCACCGCCATCATTCATGCGTCGACCTTCGGCAAAGTGGCGCAGTTGCTGGGCAATATAGTCCGCGTGCTGGCCGGCAATCATGGGGTAGCCGGCAGGACCATTACCTGCTCCAGCTGGGCCGTGGCAACCGGTACAAGCAGCGATGCCTCGCTCATGGTTACCGTTGCGGTATATTTCTCGCCCTAACTCGGCCAATTCAGGCTTAGCTGTTCCGGCAGTTTGGGTTTGACCTGCAAAATAGGCTGCGATGTTAGACATATCGGTAACCGTCAGATTGTCCAACTGCCCCGTCATGATGGCTATATCGCGCGCGCCACTTTTGATATCTTTTAGCTGCTTGAGCAAATATTTTTCGCTTTGGCCGGCCAATTTAGGGTTGGCTGGCGAGGCACTGTTACCATCTTTACCATGACAGGCTGAGCAACTAGCAATGAGCTGCTGTCCAGCTTGCGCGTCACCACCTGCCTGCGCCACCGAGATACCGCCTGCCGCTGTACAAAGTGCGATTAAAATTATGCGAAAAAGATTCATAGGTCGATCCATTACTGTTAACGTCAAGTTTTATAACCAGATGAGCGCTACTCGCAGCCCTAGGCCAAGAGAGCAATCGTGAACCGCGGATTTTAACATCTTCACCGAATTGGAAGTCCAGTGATATTGCTGTACATTTTGCGTCGGACTGAAATACATACGCATGCTGCGATAGATTAGCGCAGCTTACATCATCACGCAAAATCAACCGGCTAGACAAACCAAGCCACTTTAACCGGCAGCGCCGAACAACCAGCTGAGCTCGAGCTCCAAAAGTTCATCGCGCCACTAAAAAGTAGTAATTACAGGCTTGCAACTCACGAGTGTGGTAAGTTGGCCCCCGCATTGTTATACCTCATCGAGCCGCCTTACCGCTCTCAAAGCCATTATTAGAACACCATCACTCGACCGAAAACTGCTCGTTATGAATATGAATAAGCCGGACACAAAAGACAAAGCCGCAGGCTCTGAAGACCAGCCGCCTATACATAAATCTCTAGACGCACTTGGCACAAACCCGAGCGCCGCGAAACTACAGGGTTATTTCCAATCGGCCACTTACATAACCAGTGCCGCCAAGGTCTCGCAATCGCCTGCCGACACGGGATTAGAAGTGGCTTTTGCGGGCCGCTCTAATGCAGGAAAATCTAGCGCCATTAATCGCGTCAGCAGCCAAAAAAAGCTCGCACGCACCAGTAAAACACCAGGCAGAACACAGCTGTTAAATTTCTTTGGGCTAAACGATGGTCAAAGACTGGTAGATTTACCGGGCTATGGCTTTGCCAAAGTGAGTATTGCGAAAAAACTTGAATGGCAAAAGCAAATGCAAAAGTATTTGGAGCATCGTGACTCGCTTGTGGCGCTCATACTTCTCATTGATAGCCGCCATCCACTGCAAGACTTCGATCAGATGATGCTCGACTGGGCCAAGACCTACGAAATGCGCTGCCACATATTACTGACCAAGGCCGACAAACTGTCACGCAGCGCAGGCAAACAAGCACTATTTGCAGTAGAGAAATCAATCAACAAACACCCACTCACAACGGTTCAACTTTTCTCGGCCACGAGTGACGAGGGGTTGGTCGAGGCGCGAAGAGTGATTTTTGCGCAGCTGCATCCACCTGTTACCACATCGGCAACGTGATCAGATTTATACCTAAGAGGTTATGGCTTCTAATGTAGCCGGCGGAACTACCAAAACAATTTTCTATGGGCTAGGTATTAAAAAACCACCCAGCACTTGACTCCAACTAGTGGGCTCAAATAAACCTCCAGGCGCAAGAAGACCAATGCCGCTGGTATCAACCACAGCATCAGTGACAACCTCGCCGCCGGGTTGCGCCCGAACTAAACCAGCGGTCCCATTGCCCCCCACAATAGCAATCGCGCCCGTTTGGGGGTAGCTATTAGCTCGACCAAAGAGCGTTTGATCTGCACTTGCGGGATCAGGGTAGCCTATAGTTTGAAACTCTAAACGCGCTGCATCAGCAGCACTAGAAAAGATCACGCCATTCAATACGGTATTGTAATTGCCTTCGACAAAAACGCCGCTGGCCGGATTGAGTTCACGCTCAACTAAATCAAAAGTAAGATCTAAAGGCGCCGTCAATATTATAGCGTCTAAGCCTGCCAGAGTAACGCTACCACTTTCAAATGTTGCTCGATTTATTGTGTCATTAGTAAATTCAAGATCAAAGCCAACTGTACCGCTTTGCACGGTATCACTAGAAATACCTGCATCAACCTGGTAATTATAAAAGGTGGCAAGTCCAACTAGCCGCCGTGGAATAGAACTAATATCGGACTCCCCCGTAAAGGTAAACTCGATAATGCCACTTAAACTCGTTGGTACATTCGCGGCAACAGTCTCCGTTCTACAACTTCCATCAACAACGTAAGAAAACACTATTTGATCGCCATCCGACAGTGCATCATTACTGTCAAGATCTCTAAATTCAACACCTGCTTCGGGGAGCAACGGATCAAATGGAGGTTGCACCGAGTCGATCACGCTGCACGAAAAATTGTCGTAAGGATCAAGAGGTAAACCAGCCTGATTAGATTCAGCAAATTGCTCATCAAGGTTTACCGGTATCAAACTTGCCAGTGCAGCAGGCAAAGTGAGATCGGCAGCCGGAGGCGTGGAATAAAGGAACGGTTTTAAAGTACGATATATTTCAGCAGTTACCATATTCAGCGATGCCAGTTGCTCTGCGCTCGCGCGAACATTGTCGATACTAAGCGCCAATAACTCAGTATTTACTAAGCTGCCACCACCGGCAGCTTCGCCATCACCAGCATCAGTACCATCATCCCCTACCGAACTCGACTTATCGCAACCATAAGCACTTACTAAAAAAAGCACCGAACACAGTATTCGTTTTACAGGCATAATTTTCTCCAAAATTGCCAAGCAACAATCCCAAGAAGCGAGATCGAGCGCTTCATTTTTGACAATGTGGTCAACGCGAATATTGGCCTTTGGACTCGATTGATTAAACGCTTCATACCACAGCAGCTCAGGCTACAGAATATAGTCTTGATTCACCACTATTTTTATGGGCCGTTAATAATCAACAACGGCCGACCAAATCGAATGCCGTTGCCGCTAGCAAAAATAGTGCGCAAAGGCTGCTTTACTAACGCGAACGAGACGACTGGCTCGAACTAACAAAAACCTCAACCCGCCTATTCAACGCCCTACCTGCTTCGGTTGCATTCGACTCGCGTGGCTCATACTCACCTCGCCCCTCGACACTCAAGCGGTAATCAGCCACGCCCTCGCCTACTAAATATTCCTTCACTGCACGCGCGCGGCGCTCCGACAGTGCCTGATTATATGACTCAGAACCCGTTGAATCAGTGTGGCCGATGATGCGAGCCGTAGAGTCGTATTTCTCTAGCACCCCAGCCACTTTATTTAAGCTGCGAGTAAACGATGGCTTCACACTCGCCTCATTAAAACCGAAGGTCACTTCATTATCGAACGTCAACTTGAGCAGGTCGTCTTTGACGCGCTGAATTTCAATATCCGAATTGCGTTGCTCGGCCTCAAGAGCCGCACGAAAAGCTTCCTCCTGCTTGTCCATATGGTTGCCAATGCCGGCACCAGCAGCAGCACCTATCACGGCACCGGCAATCACACCGCGATCGCGATTACCGTCATCATCGAGCTGACCACCAATAACCGCTCCAGCAACCGCGCCCATCACGGCGCCAAGAGCAGTGTTATTACGATCGGCCTGGCCATTAGTGCCGGTAGATTGTGTGGCGCAGCCAGTCATGGCGGCGCAGATTAACAAAGGATAAATTTTTTTCATGATGGTATCTCCAGAAATGGCAACCAAACCGGCAGGTCAAAATAAATACAATGGATCTGCTCGACGTTTGTTTTTAAACATTAATTAGCATACTCATTATTACAACCTGAATATAGAAAAGGACTGCACAAATAAGCGCTGAACTAATGCAGCAGAGCGATGTAAGCCACTTGGCTTTTTAACATAAAAATTTATTTACTCAATTTCTTGCAAAATCACTGTATGGATATACACTGTATTTAAATACAGTAATTGAGCGCAGCCTGTAAACTTATTTTTGCATGCTTGCGTATCATCGATTAATACGGCCCACCATTACCCGCGAGATAAGCTCATGTACTCAACCGCTCAAGCCACCTTCGTAAGCGCAACGCGCACAAACACGCGTAGTCCAATGACCGCTCAGCCTTTAACTGTTAATTACAAGCAAGTGGATTACGCCGCCTTTAGGCACGCCATTGACCACCCAAGCAACAAGCGCCACAGTAGCACCCAACAGCACGTATTACAGCAACAAAAAGAAATTTTAATAGCCGCTAGTGATAACAGCGTGCTAGCAAAGATGAGTCAGCCTCACGTTGATCGTCACGGCGAGGTACATGAAGTGCGCTACTTTTTGCCAGTAACCGCTTGCAAACTGCCAGCATATGCCCAATTGTCGCTTAAATTAACTCAACTGCTACGTAGCTCGCGCGCGCTAATGCGAAAATGTGTTGCCCTGCGTCAGTCCGCTGCATGGCCTACATGGGCTAGTAATCCCCATACCGCTATTCGTCAACTCGCCAGCAACGGCAATACTCGCCAACACCTGACCCAAGATGAGCCATGCTGGACTACGATTCGCCTTACCGCGTAAGTTTTATTGACGTAATTACCTCACAGGTGCAGAACGAAAACTCACCGAACATAGAGAACACCGCCTAAGAAAAATTAGCCTTAGTGCAAACCATTAGGAGCCACTTTTCATCCTATATCAAACGCCAGTGAATTTATTATAGAGCGGCCATTCAAATAAGAATGGTTAGTGAAAAAACGTAATCTAACCCTCTTTATATTCTTTTGTGCAGCCTTTCCAATAATGCTTTGGTGAAATGGCTCTCAGTTTCGTCAATTCTTTACAGAATCGCTCCAACAAATCTACGAAGTAATCGGGAATGTTCTAGACTCTAAATTATCGGGGCATGCAACAGACCATTGGCCTCGACACCCAGATTGCATTAGAGGTTTCCATGAGTTCCGAGCTGTTATCAAACGCTGTATCCAACACCACACGTGAGCCACTTAGTCAGATATTGCAACGCTGCTTTCACAAGCGCAAAAGCGGGTGGTTTGTGCAGCACAGCGAAAAAAATTCAGCTGGCCCGTTTGCAGACAAAGCAGACGCCCAGATGGCTATGCTCTATTACAGCGCAAGAACACTGTGGCCCAGTGAGAAACAGTTACGCGAGTTCGCTCGCAACGGAAAATAAGCGCTTCACACAAGGCTCTCCGCCACACAGGCTCAAATGTCTCGCCAATCCTTGCCCTATATTTCTAAAGGATTCAACAAAACCAGCTTACATTCGCTGACCGAAACTATCTTTAGCCGAAGCTTTGAGCCGTTCATATAACTCATGTGGTTTTTCACCCCGCAACATCATCAAAGCCACTTATTACCCGGCTAGCGATCTTTAGCTGACAATAATTATTACTCAAAGTCCCCAGAAAAAATAATTCTCTAAGTGCCCAGCAACCATCACTGTTATGATTAGGTTTCATACTGCCTCCTGATGAGTAAGTCATTGAAAAATATAATCAACTGGAACGAAGTGGAAACGGTGCTGTTCGATATGGACGGCACCTTGCTCGACTCGCACTACGATAATTATTTTTGGCAAGAGCACCTGCCTGCCCACTATGCTCGCCTGCACAATGTAGAGCTGATGGTTGCACAGCAACTATTGCACGACAAAGTTATGGCCAGAAGCGGCGAGCTTGAATTTTATTGCATTGACTACTGGAGCGAACAACTGGGCTTTGAGTTAATGCCTATCAAAACTGAAATAGAGAATCGAATACAATTTTTACCTGGCGCCAAAGCTCTCCTTCACTATCTCGACACTCTGCCACTTACCAAAGTGCTGGTTACTAACGCACATCGCAAAACACTCGACCTAAAAAATCGCGCCACTTCTATATGTAGCTATGTTGATGCCTCGTTTGCCTCACATGATTTCGGACTTCCCAAGGAACATACAAGGTTTTGGCCGGCTTTTGCTAATGCCTTCTCATTTGACCCTGCTACAACGGTGTTCGTTGACGATAATCCGGCTGTTTTGGCCATGGCCAGTCAATATTCGATTGCTCATTGCATCATGCCCTTGCAGCCTGACTCAAAAAAACCAATCCGCTCATCTTTACAAATTCCCGGCACACTCGAAGTCGGCTCACTGCATGAACTGCTGCACGGCACGAGCCAATGAGCACGTCAATACCTAACGACGACAAGCCCATAAGAATTGATAAATGGCTGTGGGCTGCGCGATTTTTTAAAACGCGCAGCTTAGCCAAGCAGGCTATTGAAGGCGGCAAGGTTCATTATAATGGTCAGCGAGTGAAAACGAGTAAAGCGGTCGAACTTGGCGCAGAAATAAAGGTGCGCTGCGGCTGGGACGATAAAATAGTGTTAGTGCTGGCACTCTCAGACCAGCGCCGCAACGCTACAGAAGCCAGTAAACTTTACAACGAAACAAGCGCCAGCATCGCTAGTCGCGAGGCACATGCCGCCGAACGCAAGGCCATCCGCGGTTCAGCACCCGAATTTTCGAATCGGCCTAGCAAAAAACAGCGCCGCCAGATTCATCGCTTTAAACAAACCGGAACGCCCGATGATTGACGAAAAACCGCCTGCAAAACCAGCCCCTCATGCAGAAGCGAAATCGGAGCTTAGCAAAACCGATTACTTGATGCGCTTTCACTTTCAGCACTTAGCAATACGCGGCGCTGTCGTCAAACTCAACAACAGCTATGTAGAGGCGTTGAACGGTCGAGACTACCCGGCAGTTGCGCAAACCTTGTTGGGCGAGTGCCTGGCCGCCACTTTGTTAATGGCGGCCAACTTAAAAACCTCTGCGCGCCTGTCACTTCAAGCGCGCGGGGCGGGTCCACTAGGCTTGCTAATGGCCGAGACAAGCCTATCCAAATCAACATCACTAACCGCTGAGCAGCCCGACACTTTGCACCAAACACTAAGAGCACTGGCAAGAATCGACACCGAACACGCTGAGGCGGACGCTTTAGAAGAACAAGATGCCGACTTACAAAGCTTATTGGGCAAAGCGCAACTAGCTATTACGATGGAGCCATTGGCAGGCGAGCGCCATCTTGAAAATCAATCGCCCAACGCTACCGCCTCTGAGGACTCCACTCAAAATCAAGCGCATGCAGGAAGGCGACACGAGCGTTATCAGGGAATTGTTAGCCTTGATGATCCCGACTTAGATACCTGTTTAGAAAACTATTTTTTGCGTTCGGAACAGCTCCCTACATTTTTGAAGCTCTATGCGCAGGGTGACCAAGCCGCCGGTATTCTTATACAAAAAATCCCAACAAGTGCAAGCGCCGCAGGTCTTCAGCCAGTAGACAATGACAGTTGGCAGGAAGTAACCATCTTGGCCAGCTCGCTTAAAAATGAAGAACTTATCGGATTGCCTGCAAACGAAATTCTGCACCGGCTCTACCATCAGCATGATTACCATACGTCTCCACCTCAAGCCGTAGCGTTTGCCTGCAGCTGCTCGGCTAACCGCACCGGAGCCGCACTCATGCACATCGACTCTCGAGAAATTGAAGATATTTTAGCGGCGGATGGGGAGATTGTAATGGACTGCGAATTTTGCAGCGCACGCTATCGCTTCGACCGCAATGCCATAGACAAACTCAACACCGACCAAGATGACACCCGCCACTAAAAGCCAGTTTAACGCGAAAAAGTAACGCTTCGACGCATACTACTCTCCGCTTTTTTCTGTCAGACTATCGCCCTCGCTAAGTAGATCCTTAGCAACCTTCCCAACACCTCAAAGAAATTAAGCAGTAATACCTACCCATATAGGCCCCAAACAATGAATTCCCCGAAGTCAGAGCAACCTACTATCCACGAAAACCTTAGCGCAGAAGAGCTGATTAAGCATGCAATTGAACACGGTGAAGGCACCATCGCAAGCAACGGCGGGCTTCTAGTCACCACAGGTATTCGAACAGGCCGCTCACCCGCCGACCGCTTCATTGTCCAAGAGCCATCCACTCAGGACTCCATCGACTGGGGGGCGGTTAATCGCCCATTTGACGCAAACCAATTTGACGCACTGTGGCTGAGAGTCGCCGATTATTTAGCACTGCGCAACCAATACAAAGCTCGACTGCATGTTGGCGCCGATAAAGAATATTACATACCCGTCAACGTTCAAACAGAAACCGCATGGCAAAGCCTATTTGGGCGCAATATGTTCATTCGCGTTGATGAAGAGAGCTACAATCCAAAAAGTAAAGAAGAGTGGTCAATATTAAATGTAGCCAGCTTTGTTTGCGTGCCTGAGCGCGATGGCACCAATAGTGATGGCGTAGTCATTATTAATTTTGCCAAGCGTAAAGTTTTATTAGCCGGTATGCGCTACGCCGGCGAAATGAAAAAAGCCATGTTTTCCGTACAAAACTTCCTGCTTCCTGAAAAAGACGTTTTACCGATGCATTGCTCGGCTAACGTTGGCGAGAAAGGCCAGACAGCATTATTTTTTGGGCTCTCTGGCACGGGGAAAACCACATTGTCGGCAGACCCTGAGCGCTACCTAATTGGCGATGATGAACATGGCTGGGGCAAAGGGACGGTATTCAATCTTGAGGGTGGCTGCTATGCAAAAACCATCAATCTAAGTCAAAAAAATGAGCCCGTTATTTGGGATGCCATTAAGCGAGGCGCTATTTTAGAGAACGTCGCGGTCGATGAAAACAACACCCCCGATTATGATGAGACCTCGCTCTCTGAAAACGGACGCTGCTGCTATCCACTAGAGCATGTTGCAAAACGAGTTATCGAAAACCAAGCCGGTGAGCCCAAGGTAGTGATTTTTTTAACCTGCGACGTAGCAGGTGTGCTACCTCCGGTATCTGTGCTTAGCAAAGAGGCGGCCGCCTACCACTTTTTAAGCGGCTACACCGCTAGAGTCGGATCAACCGAGCTAGGCGGTGATGACGGAATACAACCGGCTTTTTCTACCTGCTTTGGCGCTCCGTTTATGCCGCGCCCAGCGGGTGACTACGCCGAACTGTTAATGAAACGAGTAGAAGAGTTTAGCAGTCAGGTTTACTTAGTTAATACAGGTTGGACAGGCGGCTCAGGCGGGCCTGGTGGTGAGGGCAAGCGCTTTAGCATACCGGTTACACGAGCCATAATAGCCGCCATTCAAAAAGGCGATTTACTAGGCGCAAAAACCGAACAGCTTGATATGTTAAATCTAGCCATACCCATCGATGTTCCGGGTGTAGACCCCATGTTACTCAACCCCCGCAATACCTGGTCGGACCATGCCGCCTACGACTTACAAGCCCGCAAGCTTGCCCAGCAATTCATAAAAAACTTTAGCACTTACGATGTAAGCCAGAACATTATTGCAGCCGGGCCTCAACTTTAGTTTATATTGACTCCACAGGCTCCGCACTCGTCGAAAACGTCTACAAAATGTGACCCAAGCGGCACAGCACCCATTGAATGTTTTCGGCTTGGTAGCTAGGCTAGCTCGTGGGTTAGCTACCCAACTCCACCCTACCTCCTATGAGGCTTTTACCGCTTAATAAGACATGCTGTTTCGGTGCTTAATGTGTGCGGATAGACACAACTTATACTATGCTTAATTCCGTATATAGGGTTAGGGCGGCCATCATCCCACGCCCCAATAAAACGCCACTGATTGCAAAGAAACATGAACCACCGACAACAGACCGCTCTGAATACCATTTAAATTAGAGCACAAGCCACATTTAAACGCTGGGCTTTGACTGATTAAACATGGACATTCATAGGACTCATTGCAAGACGACCAAAGCCAAGCAATATATGGCTTCGGCGCAAGCCCCCAAATGAATTAGCTGAGAGTGTAAAACATTTTTGTATGTTACATAAAATAACGGCCTTAGCCACAAACGGTATAGAAAAAACCCGCATGCACAGTAGTGACCTCAAGCTAGGCATGTTTGTTAAAGAGCTCGATCGCCCCTGGGTAGATTCGCCGTTTACAATTCAAGGGTTCATCATTCGCAATGAACATCAGCTGCAACAACTACAATCTCTTTGTAACTATGTCTATGTTGATATCACACGCGATAGCTCGGCTAATCGGTTAAGCCATGGCGCCAAACCCAACCAAACAATCGATCACAGCGCCTCCAAAAGCTTCAGTGCCAACCTAGATGATGCCAAAAACATACACAGCAAAGCTAAAGCAGTCGTCAATGATATGTTCAACGATTTTCGCGCTGGCAATATATTTCAAGTCGACGCTATGCGCGATGCCGTAGGAGAATGTGTAGACAACATCATTGCCAACCCCGACTCTATGCTGTGGCTGAGCATGATAAAAGATAAAGATGAATATACAGCCGAGCATAGTTTGAATGTAGCGTTACTCAGTATCACGCTAGGGCGCGCAGAAGGATTGCAAGAACAAGACCTTCAAGACTTGGGCCTATGCGCCATGCTACATGATGTGGGTAAAGTAAAAATACCCGATGAAATCCTTAACAAAGAAGGCCAACTTAACGATGCTCAGTTTGCCGTAATGAAAATGCATACGGTGCATGGTAAAAAACTATTGCTAGGCAAAAAAGGTTTGCCCGATGCGGCCGTTGATATTGCCCTGTCGCATCATGAAAAAATGGATGGCACCGGCTATCCTCGCGGACTAAGCGAACACGAAATCCCTTACCTAGTTAAAATTGTCGCTATAGCTGATGCCTATGATGCAATGACAAGCGGACGCGTCTATAGCGTAGCCAAACCGGCTGCAGAGGCACTCAAATTACTTTTAAAAAGCAAAGATTCGCATCATGATGGCGAGCTATTAAATAAATTTATCAGTTGCATCGGAGTTTATCCAATTGGCAGCATCGCCGAACTCAACAGCGGTGAGATTGGCATAGTGCTTCCGTCTGATAGCGAAAATAATTTACAACCTATTATTCTTGTCTTGCGCGATGCAAACAAAAGCGAATGTAGTCCGCATTATATTGATATAAGCATCGATAAGCGCGCAGATACTGGGCGCCCCTATATGATACGTGCACTGCATCCTGACGGCAGTTTTGATATTCGATTAGCCGACTATAACGATGCAAAATTACTGGACCCTAAGAATACTGTCTCTAATTTTTAGCAGGCATAAAAGCCACTACTAAGCTCAATAAAGCCAAGTCAGAAAGAAAAAACGTCTCACCTCGCGTATAGTGTTAATACCCTGCATAATTGGGAATAACGATCCCCTTTGCCTCATAAAATTCGTGAGACGCTGTCAATGAGCACACAAAAAAACGACCAAACTGCTGCCCTATCGAGCCTTGACCGGCTTATCTTGGGAGTCGACCGCGCGGTGAAAACACTTAGCTCGGGCAGTACTAAACCGCAACGCCCATCTCCAGCTGAATCATATCCTGCAGCCATAAACGGTGCGCCTGACATGGAATATAAGCCCGAGCTTCAGCAGCATATTAGTGGGTTAATGCGCATTAACCATACTGGTGAGGTCTGTGCTCAAGCCCTCTACCAAGGCCAAGCCATTACCGCTAGAAATTTAACAACTCGCCTATCGATGCAAGAGTCTGCTGACGAAGAAGGTGATCATCTCGCGTGGTGCGAACAGCGATTGCAACAACTCGACAGTCGCACCAGCTACCTCAATCCGCTTTTTTATGCACTATCTTTTGGCATCGGTGCGCTCGCCGGTGCCGCCGGTGACAAATGGAGTTTAGGGTTTATAGCCGCAACTGAAGAGCAAGTGTGCCAGCACCTGCGCGAGCACTTAGAACAGGTTCCGGAGCATGATGTAAAAACTCGCGCCATACTTGGACAGATGCTTGAGGATGAAGAACATCATGGCCAGAAGGCACTAGACGCGGGAGGAGTAAACTTTTCGCCACTACCTAAACAATTCATGACGGCCGCCTCAAAACTAATGACGCGTACAACTTATAGATTATGATTAATAATTTGTAACGGCGCGATCAAGCCTCGGTTAAACGCCCTTAGACAGCGGCGGATGATAAATTAACTGAACTAATGTACCAGCAGGATCTAAACAGTAAAAACTTCGCGCGCCATCTCGATGCGTCCGCGGCGCCGATTTCATTTGCACGCCCTCCTGCTGTAAATAGGCATACCATTCATCAACTGACGCTGAGTGATCGATAATAAAACCAATGTGATCCAAGCGCTGATTGATCCCAACACCACCAACCTTCAAGTCGGGACTATGGTGCAAAGCGAGGTTATCACTGCCTGACGTCAGATAAACGTTGCTCGAATCTGGTTGCCACTCTATTTCCATCCCTAAAAGATCAATATAAAAATGCCGCGCGCTATCGAGATCCGGCACAAACAATGCGATATGCCGCATACCCGCAGTAGTGCCGGGACGCACAAGAGAAGCCGTATCGTTCATACTATTTTTTCCAACTTATTGTTTATTAATGATCATGCGTTGAAAGGTTCATCTGCCTCTTAAGCAACAGGCTCAACAACATATTCGTGCGTTACCTCAACGCCAGCTTGCTCCATCAATATCGATGCTGAACAATATTTTTCGACTGACAATTTAATAGCTCTACGTACATGCGTATCTTTCAGATTGTTCCCACTAACCACAAACCGCATATGAATCCGCGTAAACACTGCTGGGACGGTATCGGCACGCTCTGCCACCAACTCGGCACGGCACGCGACGACGTCTTGGCGCCCTTTACTAAGCATCGACATGACGTCAAAAGACGCGCAGCCCCCCATACCCATCAGTAACATTTCCATAGGCCGTGGCCCACGATTTTCACCACCATGATCTGGCGGGCCATCCATTTGCACCTCATGCCCCGATCCCGATGTCGCCGCAAAACTTGCGGCCCCTGTCCAGTTGATAGTCGCCTTCATAAATACTTACCCACTTATACTCCAACCAATTGAATTATATTGTATTGTAATCGATTCTCGACAGTCGAGTAGTCGCTCTTTAAGCTGCGTAAAGCTGATAGTTATTGACCAATTGCGTTGCATGTCACATTTTTCATAAGCGTGACTTGTATCACAGCCAAAATAGACAATACTCAATGTAGGAATCGACGGTTTCTTTTATCACTATTTGATAATGGTTGTTGTATTATGCATGCTCACACGTTAAACGCCTCAACATCAATTGCTTCAAAAGGAAATGGAATTGTGGCTCTCGCCCCACTAACACCTCATATTCAGCACGCCGAAGAACTTATCAGTAACAGCCATCGGCGTCGCTATCCCAGCAAAAGTACTATTATTTACGCCGGCGATACCTCGGACACGCTTTATTACATCATTAAAGGCTCAGTCACTGTTGCGATTGAAGATGATGAAGGTAAAGAAATGATTGTTGCCTACCTTAATGAGGGCGGCTTTTTCGGTGAAATGGGTTTGTTTGAACAAGAAGACTCGCGCAGTGCCTGGGTGCGTGCCAAAACGGAATGTGAAGTTGCGGAAATTAGCTTTGCAAAATTTCATGAGTTATCGCAGCAGTACCCCGACCTACTTTATTCAGTCGGCAAGCAAATGGCTACACGCCTACGTAAAACCACGCGTAAAGTTGGCGATCTGGCTTTTTTAGATGTGACGGGGCGAGTCGCCGGAACATTGCTAGAGCTGTGTAAAGAGCCTGATGCCATGACGCACCCCGATGGTATGCAAATCAAAATCACACGACAAGAAATCGGCCGCATCGTTGGATGTTCGCGCGAAATGGTGGGTCGAGTACTGAAAGACCTGCAAGAGCAGGGCCTGGTTCATGTCAAAGGCAAAACGATGGTAGTGTACGGAACCCGCTAGAGCGTTGAAGTAATAAGTCAGTAATAAAAAGGCCCAGTTAACACTGGGCCTTTTTTGTTTTCGCCATCATGCTTTGCGATATTTATTTTTGTTGCGCCGGCCAATGGCGTACAATCTATCACGCAAACCACGTCGCAAGCTCGGCATAAGATAACTAAGCGTTGTCAATTTACCACCCAGCCAAGGCATCGAAATTTCAAGCCGCTCACCGCGCGCAAGGCGCACAATATTAACCGCGACCTCCTCAGCACTACTCATAGGTTGCGAATACACAATATCTTCAACCTCATCAATATGATCCATAATAAAGCCTGTATCTATTGGTCCAGGCGACACCACGCCAACCGCAATCCCCAATTCACGCACCTCATCAGCAACACCGTAAGTAAAACTACGTAGACCCGCCTTGGTCGCCGCATACGTTGCCGCGCCCTGCAGCGGCGCCCTGCCAGCCAATGACCCCACATTAACCACTGCACCGGTACCTAGCTGCTGCATACCAGCTAACACTTTAGCAGTGAGGTAAAGCGGCGCCCGCAAATTCACATCCACCATGGTCGCAATATCTTCAGCGGATCGAACGCGAACATCGCCTCGATGATGGAGGCCAGCATTGTTAATAAGAACCTGTACAGGACCAAATCGCTCAACAACACTCGCGAGCATCGCATCGCAGGCTTGCAAATCTGCAACATCAGCACACACAGTCAACACTTCCGTTTGCTGACTCAATTCACCAGCAATTGCACTCAACGCCTCTTCACCTCGAGCAACTAACGCCAGACGCGCACCTAAGCGGGCAAATTCTCTAGCGCACGCAGCGCCAACGCCAGCCGAAGCCCCAGTAATTAATACGGTGACATTCTTGAATGATTGCGTATTCATTTATTCCGTCCAATTTTATTTTTTTCACGATTTATGTGAGTCGAACAAGGTTATGCAAAATCAATCCTGTGGAACTTGATATTTTTTAAGCACTGAAATTTCATTATCCGGAATATCAGCACGGCAATTGTTAATGAAGTCATATCGCACCATGCGTGCCTCAGCCTCAGCAGCCACGCACGCTAATTGATTACTGTAGATCAAGTGCCGCAAAATGAATTGATTGGCTTCAATAACAAGCACGCCCGTCGCAACCAGCAGGGTGTCGGGAAAGGTTAGCGGAACTTTAAACTTACAGCTAGTTTCTGCCAACGCAAAACTCTCCTTGAGCTCGCCGCCATACTCAACACCCAATTGCGAGTAAATTTCATTAAACCACCGCAGCCTCGCACTTTCGGCATAATAAAAATAACGCTTGTTATTAACATGTTGCATAGCATCCATATCGCCCCATTCAACATCTTTTTCAAAGATGTTTTTATAATTCAATAGTGCTGTTGGACATTCAGATATCATTTACAACCTAAAGATAACCTTACGAAAATTTTCGTATTTATTGATATAAATTATTTGCCTAACTATCTAATCATCTACGAACTAAACAAACGCCGAAGCTCTTGGCCCGGCTCTTCGGCGCGCATAAAAGCCTCGCCCACCAAAAAGGTATTCACCTCATGCTTGCGCATGGCATTCACATCATCGACTGTATGAATACCGCTTTCAGTCACAACAATTCGATCATCCGGGATATGAGCCAGCAAATCGTAAGTGGTTGCCAAGCTGGTGGAAAAGGTATTCAAGTCACGGTTGTTAATGCCCAGCAACGTATTATCAAGGCGCAATGCACGCAGCAACTCGCCGTGGTCATGAACCTCAACCAATACATCTAGACCTAACCGTCTTGCACATTGATCCAGTGTTTGCATTTGCGCATCATCCAGCGCCGCAACGATGAGTAAAATGCAATCAGCACCCATAGCACGAGCTTCATAAACTTGGTATTCATCAATAATAAAATCTTTACGAATAACCGGCAGCGAACAGGCAGCTCGAGCTTGCTGAAGATAGGCATTCGCTCCTTGGAAAAAATCAATGTCGGTCAGTACTGAGAGACACGCAGCACCCCCACTTTCGTAACTCACGGCAATCTGGGCCGGATCGAAATCCTCACGGATAACACCTTTACTAGGCGATGCTTTTTTCACTTCAGCAATGACTGCTGACTGTGAGGCAGCGAGCTTCCGTTGGATAGCTGTCACAAAACCACGCGGCTCAGTTTGCAAAGCAATATCATCCATCAAAGCTTCCATGCCACGCTGAGATTTACACGCGGCGACTTCTTGCAGCTTACGATCAAGAATTTTTCTTAAAATAGTTGGTGTTTGCATTATATTTTCCACTACTCTCCTGCCGAGGCCATAGCAACACTTACACTAGCCAATTCCTTAAGCTTTTCACCTGCACGCCCTGAAGCAATAATATCCTGAGCTATTGCAACGCCTTGTGAAAGATCATCAGCCACACCAGCGACATAAATTGCCGCTCCTGCGTTAAGCGCGATAATATCGCCCGCCGCATGTGCGCTCGCTGTTTTCTCGCCGGCAGACAAAGCCGCACGGATTAATTTAAGGCTAGCCTGAGCGTCATCGACAACAAGTTGTTTCAGGTCTCCAACGTTGATACCAACTTCGGTTGGCACCAGATCATATTCGGTAATTTCGCCATCACGCAGCTCCGCAACATGAGTAACTCCTGCAATACTTATTTCGTCTAATCCATCAGCAGAGTGAACAACCATAACATGATGACTACCCAAAGACTGAAGCACCTCAGCAATAGGTCGCAGCAAATCGAGACTATAAACACCTAAGACCTGATTCTTGACGCCTGCAGGATTTGTCATAGGACCTAACATATTAAATATAGTGCGAGTGGCCAGCTCCTTGCGCGGACCAATGGCATGCTTCATAGCACTGTGATGCTGAACGGCAAACATAAAGCCCACACCGACTTGCTCAATACAACGTGCCACCTGCGCGGGGCTCAATGACAAATCAACTCCAGCGGCTTCAAGTAAATCTGCCGAACCGCTAGAACTGCTTACCGAACGGTTGCCGTGCTTAGCCACATGGCAACCGGCCACTGCCGCAACCAAAGCGCTGGCGGTAGAAACATTCAACAAACTGGCGCCATCCCCCCCGGTACCGACAATATCCACCATATTATCGGCAACCACCTGCACAGGCGTAGCTAACTCACGCATCACCCGGGTAGCTGCAGCAATTTCAACGACTGTCTCGCCCTTCATACGCAGCGCCACTAAAAAACCAGCAATTTGTGCTGGGGTAGCTGCACCTGTCATGATTTGCTGCATAACCGATTGCATTTCAACACCCGACAAATCTCGACGCTCAATCACTGCATTAATAGCTTGCTGTATTGTGATGGTTTGACTCATTTAAAAATAAACCTCTCTTGAATTGTTCTCTGCAGGGCATCGCCGCATTACAAAAAACACACGTGGATCAACAACCTTTTAAAAAATTATCAAGCAACTCATGGCCGTAATTCGTTAGAATCGATTCGGGATGAAACTGCACACCTTCGACTGCCAACTCTTTATGCCGCAAGCCCATAATTTCATCAAACGAACCATCCTCATGCTGCGTCCACGCGGTAATTTCAAAACACTCGGGCAACGACTCTCTTTCTACCACTAAGGAATGATAACGGGTGGCTGAAAAAGGAGATTCAATACCAGAAAAAACGCCCGTTCCATTGTGGTAAACCAAGGATGTTTTACCATGCATAACTTCGCGCGCACGGACAACTTTACCGCCAAAGGCCTGGCCAATACTTTGGTGGCCAAGGCAAATACCTAACAATGGAATCACGCCGGAAAACTTCTCAATAACTTCAAGTGATATGCCAGCCTCATTAGGTGTGCAAGGTCCAGGCGAAATAACAATGTGCTTGGGCGCTAGGACCGCAACATCATCACACCGAATTTCATCATTACGTAACACTTGAACTTCAGCACCCAATTCACCCAAATATTGCACCACGTTATAGGTAAAGGAATCATAATTATCGATCATCAATAGCATGTCAGAGCACCTCCCTAACCTATATTCTTGTTTACGTTAACTTGCTGACTAGCAATCGCTGCAGCCCTAAACATTGCGCGTGCTTTATTCATGGTTTCCTCCCACTCAAGCTCCGGAACCGAGTCAGCAACAACACCACCGCCTGCTTGTACATAAAGCGTCTCGTCCTTTATCACCGCGGTACGAATTGCAATAGCGGTATCCATATTGCCCTGCCAGCTTAAATAACCAACAGCACCCCCGTAAATACCGCGCTTAACTGGCTCTACTTCATCAATAATTTCCATAGCTCTAATTTTAGGTGCACCACTTAATGTACCCGCCGGCAACGTTGCGCGCAAAACATCGATAGAACTTAATCCGCTACGCAGCTTTCCTATAACGTTAGAAACAATATGCATTACATGAGAGTAGCGCTCTACAACCATTTTATCAGTCAACACCACTGAGCCAATTTCAGCCACTCGACCTGCATCATTTCGACCTAAATCAATCAGCATGAGGTGTTCGGCAATTTCTTTGGGGTCTGCCAGCAAGTCACGCTCAAGCGCCAAATCCTCGGCTTCGGAACTGCCACGCCTACGCGTACCGGCAATTGGCCTCACCGTCACTTCACCGCCCTCTACTCGCGCCAATATCTCTGGCGAGGATCCCACTATATGAAAGTCGCCCAAATCTAAAAAATACATATAAGGCGAGGGATTAAGACTGCGTAACGCACGGTATAAATTAATCGGGGGAGCGGAAAAAGGCGCACTCATTCGCTGCGAAGGCACCACCTGCATAACGTCGCCAGCTAGTGTGTAATCTTTAATTTTTTCAACCACCACATGGTAGTCAGCCTGTGTAAAACCCGATGAAAAATCACTCTCTTGCAATGCACCCGCAGCCACGCCATCGTTAGCAGTCGTTGCCAGCTGGTCCAATATAGGATGAGCATGCTGTAATTCCTGCGCAATAGCTATTAAGCGTTGCTGGCCCTGCGCGTAACGTTGCTGCAATTCAGCTTCGGACTGCGCCACATCAACGTCAATATGAGTAACAATATGGATTTTGCTGGCTAAATTATCAAACACCAACACATCATCAGTCAGCATTAATAAAATGTCGGGTGTGTTTAACTCATCAGGCGGAGTGGACATTTTGAGTCGAGGCTCAACATAGCGCACTGTGTCGTAGGCAAAATAGCCGACAAAGCCTCCAAAAAAAGCCGGCAAATCTGGCAAATCTGGTACAGAGTAACGCTGCTGAAACTGCTCTACAAAATCCAGAGGGTCGGCCATTTTCGTGTGCTCTAACTCACGACCAGCCGATTCGACAGATATCTCCTCACCAAAGACCTTGAGCACAACCTTGCAGGGCAGCCCAATAATCGAGTAACGGCCCCATTTTTCGCCACCCTGAACCGACTCAAACAAAAATGAATAAGGCCCAGTAGCGAGTTTAGCGTAAGCGCTAACTGGCGTATCTAAGTCAGCCATCACTACTTGCGTAAGCGGAATGCGGTTATAGCCTTCTTGCGCCAACGCATAAAATTGTTGAAATTGCATAGTACTTCCGAAGAATATCGATGAAACGGTCGGGGCTTAGCATAGACAGTGTTTCAGCCACGCACACAGCCCAGCGGCAAGCTAACTGCGGATTGGCCATCGCCAGCTGCCGACCTGCCACACGCAGTGCACACTGATAAGCGCATGGCATTTGTTACCCAATTTTTGTTTACAAGCCATTGCTCTCTAGCCAGGGAGGTTGAATTTACCGTTTGAGACAGCGCTCATTAACGAGCGAGTAGTCTATTGTAGCCCAGCACAGCCAGCAGACAAAGCGCTGCCCTGAGCGATCGCCTGAAGACCTGCAAGCGCTTATCAGATCATAGAATGAAGGAGTGAAAGGTTTTAGCAGCATGTCGCTGAATCTGTTATTAACAGCTAAATTCCAAGAATAAGGCTGATGCGCCAAAGATAAAGACGCAAGTTTCAAGTCATGCGAGAACAAAAAACCCACCCCAAATGACATTTTTGCTTGAAAAACAGACAAGTCTCGTGTAGTTTACTTATCAACTACGAGTAGTTCGGTGAATTACACAGCCTAGTGTTGTCTAATTGTATGTCCTGGAGGAGCCGCAACTAAGATCGTAGCCAGGCTCTCCCCCGAGCCGCTCCTTTATCTCCCTAACACTGCCTTCAACGCTTATTAAGCCTTACCCAACTCTAATCGCATTTGCGCAATGGCGCTGGCGTAATCGTCACTATTAAAAATGGCTGAGCCTGCCACGAAAGTGTCAGCTCCAGCCGCCGCAATTGCAGCAATATTGTTGATCCCAACACCCCCATCAACCTCAAGACGTATTTCGCGATCAACCGAATCGATAAGCTCACGCGCTTCAGCCAGCTTGGATAAGGTAGACGGAATGAATGATTGACCACCAAAACCTGGATTGACCGACATCAATAGCAGCATATCGATTTTATCCATCACGTAGCTCGCCGCATCAAGCGTGGTGGCTGGATTAAATACGAGGCCCGCTTTACAGCCTGCATCACGAATTAATTGCAGCGATCGGTCCACATGCTGACTGGCCTCAGGGTGAAAAGTAATATAAGTTGCACCCGCATCAGCAAAATCACCGATAATGCGGTCGACCGGACTCACCATAAGGTGCACATCAATGGGGGCAGTCACGCCATATTGTCGCAATGCCTTGCAAACCATTGGGCCAATTGTCAGATTGGGGACATAGTGATTGTCCATAACATCAAAATGAATAATATCTGCTCCAGCAGCGAGCACATCGTCCACTTCCTGCCCTAAACGTGCAAAATCGGCTGACAATATCGATGGGGCAATTTTATAATCAAGCATAAGTAGGCAACCTAATAAAGTTTTTGGATAACGCTGTTCAATAGACTTCGGCAAATCATCCTAATGATATATCTAACTCAACCTCTAGAGCATCGCTCATTTATGTGCCTTACAACCCAAACACCAGCCGCACCACATTCACCCCAACAGCAACAGGAGTGGGCGCGCCCTTGGGTTCAGCGTTATAACCTCACCTATAGCCATACTCACCTGCAATTTTACGCACAAATCGCGCTCCTCTACAGGCGATTAATTCACGCCATCAAACCATTTTCGCCCACCTTTCATAGCGCTAGTTTATTGCTCCTGACACTGCTTACTGCCGCAAATTGTTACAGCCAACCCGATGAAGGCGAGGCACAAACATCCGCCGATGATAGCGTCGCCAACGATACCCGTGTGATTCAAAGAACTGTGCCCGCGCCAGAACAAGAGTGGATGCAGGCCTACATGGGCGATGAAAACAGCAACAACGCCTCCAACAACATAATTAGCAACAAAGACGCCGGCGCTATGTGGCTGGGAGAGGGCAACGAAGCTTTTATTGGGCTATTTAATCCTGCTGCAACGCCCTATCAAATGAGTGTGCTGCTGCTCAGCAGCAAGCCGTCGAAGTTAACGCAAACCAACATCTTTCGCCAACTCTATCTCGACCTACCTTTATACGGCTGGTCAACGCTTAACATATTGCTGCCAGCCACGCTCTTAACGCCGGAGTTACCCGAGCGAGTGATTGGGCCAGGTGGTTTAATGCCCACAAGCGCAAACAATGAAGCGGAAACGCCCGATAAGGCATCCGAATCGACGGCTGCAGCGCCGCCCAGCGAAGGTGACGCAGCAACCACCAATATAGCGCCACCTAGCGCAACTGATATAGCCGCACAGCGCATTCAAGCCGGTAACCAATGGTTACTAGATAAAGGGGCTGGCTCACTTACGATTATTGCTGACGAAAACACTCTGCAGTGGGCCATTGACGCGAGCATTGCCAATACCGCTACAACAAGTGGCCTGGTTCTTTGGAAATTGGCTCTGGATGAACTCAATGCCGGAGCCTTAACTGCTCTGCGGGAAAGTCGCGTCTCTATTCTCGATGTAATAAGTGAGCAATCTAAACCGCGCGAATTGCTCGAGCGCAAACAAACTTTTGCACGCGCAGGCTTCACCAACGACTACCGGTATATTATTGTGCCCGCAGGCGATGTAGACATTACCTATACTCATACCAGCAAAAGAATTCGACACTGGCTCAATACAGAGTTTAAAAAATTCTAGTTAGCCAAGGCGGCTATTCAACAATTCAAATCGCTCAATAGTGCCGACATCTTCCCAGTCACCGGCATAGTACTCACCAATCACACGACCGGCCTCAATGGCTTTTTGCAGCAAGGGCAGCAGCGGCAAGCGACCCGGCTCTAAGCCTGCAAACAAATGCTTAGACAAAACAGATAACCCAGAAAATGTCAGCAACTCGCCCGGCGCTTGCAGGGCAACTTGCCCGTGGCTGGTGCTTGAATGCGGCAAATAAAAGTCACCGTGCGATTTAAAGTCCGGCGTATCGATCATCACTAAATGTGCCAGATTATCACCTAGCTCTTTATTTACGAGCGCCTTTAAATGATAGTCAGTCCACACATCGGTATTCACCACAATAAAATCATCGCAATCTGAGCATAGCAATGGCAGCGCTTGAAGAATCCCCCCCGCTGTTTCCAAAGCACCACCGGCCTCAGAAGAGTAATGGATCGATAAGCCATAGCGCGACCCATCACCCAGCGCAGCAATAATTTGCTCACCTAGGTGCGCATAATTAATAACAACCTCTTCAACACCGGCCTCAACCAAACTAGACAAATGATGCTCGATAAGCGCTTTTCCAGCCACTTTAACTAACGGTTTTGGTATATGGTCAGTGAGTGGTCGCATACGCTCGCCACGCCCTGCGGCCAACAAAATAGCCTTGCGTATTTTTTTAAACGAAGGGCCCTTCATCACTTGGGACATAGCTCCAACCACTTTATCACTTGGGCTCTCTGCGGCTGCAGTTCAGCATAGCGTGACATTACATCTCGCACGTAGCCTGAAAACTGCGGCAGCAGCTCTAGGTAGCCTGACTTTTCATCACGATAATACAACCTTGAAAAAATCCCAATAATCTTTAAATTACGCTGCAAACCCATCAAATCGCAATAACGCAGCCATTGCTCAGACTGCAACTGAGGCGCCAAGCTAGGCCGAGCCTGCTCGACCCATTGCTCAATCTCTTCACGCGACCAACTCACATAACGATCCCACAACCACGAAGCCAAATCATAACTGGCCGGGCCGAGCACGGCGTCTTGAAAATCAATGATGCCTAGCTCGCCGTTATTGAGCACTTGCAAATTACAGCTATGAAAATCGCGGTGCACAAAGCATTGCGGCTGACTACTCGCCACCTCAACAAGTAGATCACAAAGGCTATCCCACAGCACCCGCTCATCAACCGCTAAAGTATGTCGGCAATGCCGCTGAAGAAACCAATCGGTAAACAGGTCCAACTCGCTACGCAGGCTAGCCCCATCCAACACAGGCAAGCCCTGAGTGCCCACGCGCGACATACCTTCCAACAGCGGCAAGATTTGTTCAAATAAAGATTGCCCCGGGGTATTCGATAAATGCTGCTTCAGCATGCAGTCACCAAAATCCTCAATTAACAAAAAGCCAGCCTCGAGGTCTTGGGCATAAATGCTGGGAACACGGAGATTCGCGGCCCGTATTTTATGGGCAACCGCAACAAAAGTAGCGGCGTCCTCATGCTCAGGCGGAGCGTCCATGACAATATAACTGTGTTTGTCGGCGGTTAGCCGGAAGTAACGTCGAAAACTCGCATCGCCCGCTATCATGACCCAGCTTGATGCAATATCGGCCAGCGCAACTTGGCGCTCGAGTATGGCCACCTGCGCGACAGCCCACTCCTTCAGCAATGGCATTCTATTTTTATAAGACAGTGTTTTGCTCTCCACCCAGCCCCCAATTTACCCCTGACACTTAATTGCAGCCCTTTCGCCCCGCCCGTGCAGACCCCGTGACATTGAGTATGGGGCAAAAACACAACCGTTAGCTTAGATTAGCGTCGCATTATGCTTTATCATCAAAAGTTCAAGCATAGGGTCGCAGGGCTTTACGAGTCTCGCGCCGCCAGATAACAACCATTATCACCGCGCAAACCACACCAAGCATGGTACTGAATCTCGCCATCAAGGGTCAAAAAATTGCCGCTACAAATAACAACCTTCGCTTTGCTTATTCGCCGCGCGCCAAGCAAAGCTCTATCTTGCACCGCGGCAAGCTTGGCGTGCGCAGGGCTGATGGGCGTTACACCTATGGATGTGCTCGCTAAATCTGTTATTGCGCAAACAAAATCGCAGCACGCCCAAACCGTTTGGCATTGCACTGATGAGTCTGATGGCACGGCGCTTACGCGTATTTGCCAACCAGAAACTGCCGCACCAAAGACCGAGCCAGCCGCCCCAGTACCCGTTGCGACGCCAGACTCCCCTGCAAGCTATCCGTCGAACGATGCGCCAATCACCACAGTGGAGTTAATCGTTCCTGCGTCCAGCGACTCAGCTAAGCCGACCCTGCCCGTTGATGGCCCATCAGCCCAAGCGGCGGCTATACCGGCAAACCCTTGCAGCCAAGGCTCGGCACCGGCCACCGCGCGGACAACGCAAAATTCACTGGATCTCAGCAGTACTTTACCTGTTGCGGCCAGCGCTGAAGAAGTCGCTATTCAAGATACGGTCGCACAGTTTGATGGCAATGTAGAATTTGTGCGCGGCGACGCAACGCTACTGGCCAACCAAGCCATTTATAACCGCGAATCACAGTTTATTGAACTGCGCGGCGACGTCGTGGCTAGCACGCCGTTTGCAATGGTGTATGGGAGTCGCGCCGAGATCAATTTACTCGACAACTCCAGTTATATTGAAGAAGCCACTTATCAACTCAATGCCGATGGCATGCGGGGCTCCGCCAATAGCGTAAGCATTGATCCCAGCAAACGCGTCAAAATCGAGCAGGGCTCTTACACGCGTTGCCCAGCCAGCAACAAAGTCTGGCAAGTGCAAGCCAAAACCCTCAATCTAGATCCGCAAAGTGGCCAAGGCGTTGCTACTAATGCCCAATTAAAGATTTATGATGTGCCCGTTTTTTACCTCCCCTATGCGCGCTTTCCCATTGGCGATCAAAGGCAATCGGGCTTATTGTTTCCACGCCTGGCAGATACCAACTCAGGCGTTGATTTTGCAGTGCCCTACTACCTCAACTTGGCCACCAATATTGACGCCACCCTCATACCCCGTTACAAAGAAAACAGTGGTTACCTCACGGAAGCGACACTGCGCTGGCTCAATCCTTTTGATGAATGGGAGCTCAATACAGCCTATTTAGATCGCGATGAGCAACTTAACGACAGTCGATGGCTCGTTGATATTAAGGAAATTGGCGCAACTGATAGCGGTTTTAGCTCCGCAATTAATTTCACCAAAATCAGTGACATTGACTACCTGCGCGATCTCGACACCACCAGTCTCTCTGTCAACCGAGCCACCCATCTGAGCCAGCAAGCACGCCTTGCTTATGACAATACGCGCTGGTCAGTTGGCGCCAGTGTTCAGCAATATCAAACTATTGATATCAATCTTGATAATGAGCAGCGCCCCTATGAAACCCGGCCTGAACTTTGGGTTAACTATCAAACGCTACCGCAGCCCTTTACCATTGGGGCCAAAGCCGAACTGCGCCTTGCGTCTTATGAACACGTTGATTTAGTCGATGGAGACCGCGGCTATGGCAATATAGAATTTGAGCTCCCTATGCGCTGGGCTGGATTAACACTAACACCGACGTTGGGCATACAACATCTCGATTACCGCCTGTCTGCCGACAGCACCACCGATAATACTCAAAATAACAACCCTTCTTTTACTGCCAGCTACGGCTCCCTAGATATGCAAACGGTTTTTGAAAAACCAATCTATCGCGGCAACACTCTGACAAAAATCAATACCATAGAACCGCGCTTACGTTACTTTTATCGCGGTATCACTAGCAATAAGACCGAGCAACAAAATACACCACTGCTTGATAGCGATTGGTTAACCGTCGACAAGAACCTGTTACACCGAGATTCGCGCTATAGCGGCTATGACGTGTTGGAAGACAGTAACCAACTAGCAGCTTCTATCACGCGTAAAAGCTATAACAGTCAAGGCTTGCAACGCACGGCACTTACCATTGGCCAATTATTTTATTTTCAAGATATGCTCAGCAATGGCAGCGACCTGACGAACTCTTTTGCCAATGAGCCCCCAGCGTCCAATAGCTCGAGCAGGCACTCGGCACTCATCGCTGAAATTGAAGTTGCAGGCCCCAGTCGCAGCGGCTTATACAGCATCGGCTCGTTACAATGGGATAGCGAACAAAACCAGGTCGAGTATGGCGCTTGGAGCTTGCGCTATCGCTCACCTGCCGGTGGCAACGTTCAACGGGGCATCAGCGTGGCCAACCTTGGCTATCGGTACCGTAAAAACAACATCAATCAGCCTCAACTCACTCGCGATATTGAACAAGTTGATGCAAGTGTGGTCTCTGCTATCAATAGTCAGTGGGGGATGCTAGGTCGCTATCAGTATGATCTTGCCAATCACCGCAGTATTGAAACGTTGGCGGGCTTACAATTTAATGACTGCTGCATACAGTTGCGATTGGTTTACCGCGATGGGGTAATATATGAGCCTAACGCAACACTCAGTGACAGCTTGACCAATCCGGAACGAGACCGCAGCATTTATTTTCAAATCGAGTTTAAAGGCCTAGCTGGTGTAGGTCGCGCACTCGAAAACGTACTTGAGGAATCTATTTTTGGCTACCGTGCCCCATAAAATTTCACGCAGCTTGCGTGCCTTGCAAAACCGCAGCCGGCTTTTTTGTTTGGTGTCGGCACTTATATTTTGCAATATTAGCTATGCCGAATACCAACTACTAGATCAAATCGTCGCAATCGCTGAAGATGACGCTGTATTGGCAAGCGACGTACGAAGCAAAATGCAGCAAATTAAAAATACGCTTGCCCAGCGTGGCGCCACCTTACCGCCCGACAACATTTTGTATGAGCAGGTACTCGAGCGCGCCATTATCGATTCATTGCAACTACAACGCGCCTATAAAAGCGGCATGCGCATATCTGACCAAGAGCTCAACGAAGCCATGGAGCGCATTGCCGCGCAAAATCGTGTGTCGTTACAACAATTCAGGCTGCTGCTCGAGCAACAAGGACAGTCTTACGTAGCCGCCCGCGAACAAACTCGAAAAGAGATGCTGCTTCGCAATATTCAACAGCGCAGTGTCATGCGCAAAA
This sequence comes from uncultured Pseudomonadales bacterium, assembly GCA_905478995.1. Lineage (GTDB taxonomy): Bacteria > Pseudomonadota > Gammaproteobacteria > Pseudomonadales > UBA7434 > UBA7434. The sequence goes on from CAJQKT010000064.1 coordinate 40,646, forward strand.
TTAACATTACTGAAAGTGAAGTTGAAAACTTTCTCAATTCAGAGCAAGGCCGCACACTACTAGAGCCAGAATATAATATTGACCATATTTTACTTCCGATTGCCGCTGGCGCTAGTGCAGCCGAAAAACAAAGCGCTTTGCAAAATATCACTGAGCTGCAAGCGCTCGCCGCAGATGGGAAATTCATTGATATCAAGCAGCAAATTACTGCTGCCGGCGCCCAGCATGCGCCATTAGGTTGGCGAACACTGGAAGCCGTGCCATCACTATTTGAAACTACCGTAAGCGAACTTACCGCGGAGGTCGTCAGCGACCCCATCAGCAGTGATAGCGGCTTGCATCTGATAAAAATCATCTCTCAACGCGGCGGGGTACAACAATCTAACATCGAAACACTTGTGCGGCATATTTTGATCAAACCCAATGAAATCCGCAATGAAGACGAAGCCAGCGATTTAATTCTAGAAATTAGACGCCAGCTCGATGAAGGCGAGTCATTTGCGGCGCTGGCCAAACAATATTCTGACGATCCGGGCTCCGCACTAGCCGGCGGTGAACTCGGCTGGAACCAGCCAGGCAAACTTGTACCCGCCTTTGAGGCCATGATGGATATCACACCCATTGGCGAAACCAGCCAACCGTTCGAGTCACTTTTTGGCTGGCATATTGTGGAAGTTATCGACCGTAGAGAAAAAGATTTTTCTACCGAACGCGCCCAGCAGCGTGCTCGCATGGCAATTGCCGAAAATAAATATGACGACGAACTCAACAACTGGCTCCAGCAATTGCGTGACGACTCGTTTGTCGAAATCAAATAATCATTCAAACTTTTGCGTGATTTATTTAGCCGCCTGCTGAACCAAATAGAGTCTGCCCCTTACCGAGCTTACGATCCATGAGTACAGCACTGCCAACCATTGCCATCACACCGGGAGAGCCTGCCGGTATTGGCCCAGATCTTTTGGTGCAGTTAGCGCAACTGCCGCATCACGCCCAATTAGTTGCTTTTGCTAATGCCGACCTGCTCGCTGACCGAGCCAAGCGACTGAGCCTACCCCTTGAATTAACCTCTTTTAATACTGATTGCCGACAAGCTAGCACGGGGCAGGGAAAGTTATCTATTGTTGAAAGTGATCTTGCTGTCATTCCACAACCAGGGCAAGGCACTGCGGCTAGCGCATCCTATGTCATCAATACACTTGATCAAGCTATCGAGCACGCCAAGCGGCAACAAGTCGATGCGTTAGTCACGGGGCCGATCAACAAACATTTAATCAATACAGGCACATCAACTACGCAGCACTTTACTGGTCACACCGAGTATCTTGCACAGCAAACGGCAACGCCGCGTGTTGTGATGATGCTAGCCGCCGAAAATCCGCCGCATTTACCGCAGCCATTGCGCGTTGCACTGGCGACCACGCACCTGCCTCTGCGTGACGTTCCTGCTGCCATCACCTACGAGACCATTGAGCAAACACTTATTATTTTGCATCAAGCACTTATTGAACAATTTAGTATCGCGCAACCCCGTATATTAATTTGTGGGCTCAACCCTCATGCCGGCGAGCAAGGGGATTTAGGTAGCGAGGAAATAGACGTTATTCAGCCATGTATAGAAGCACTACGAACCCAGGGTTTCGATCTTTCCGATGCTATGCCAGCCGACACGCTTTTTACTTCGCACCACTTAAATCAGGCCGATGCTGTACTCGCTATGTATCATGATCAAGGACTACCCGTACTCAAATCCCATGGCTTTGGCGAGTCTGTCAACATTACACTGGGCCTGCCATTTATTCGCACTTCGGTTGACCATGGCACTGCATTCGATTTAGCTGGTACTGGACGCGCTAATATTGGCAGCTTACAAGCCGCCATTGCCTGCGCCATTAACCTGAGCGCCAAGCGATATGAACACTAAACCTGTGTCAGTCAACTCGCATCGCGCGCGCAAGCGCTTTGGGCAAAATTTTTTACACGATGAAAATATCATTGCGCGTATCGTACGAGCAGTGACTCCACGAGCAGGTGAACATCTGGTTGAAATAGGTCCAGGGCAAGGGGCACTCACCCAACCCTTGCTTGAAGCTCTCGGAGAGGCCGGGCAACTAAGCTTAATTGAGATCGATCGTGACTTGGTGTCCATTCTAGAAAAAACGTTTGCGCGAACAACTAACGTCAAGCTAATACAAGCCGACGCCTTATCGTTTGATTTTTTACCCTTGGCCACTAACAAACAACCACTGCGCATTGTTGGTAACTTGCCCTACAATATTTCAACCCCGCTGCTGTTCCATCTTTTGCAACAGAATTTAGACCACCAGCAGGCAGGACAAATAGTTGGTGATAGCAGTGCGGCGCGAAGCGATTCGGCACAGGGTGCCGCACCCTTATTTAGCGATATGCATTTTATGCTGCAGCAAGAAGTCGTACAGCGTATTTGCGCGGAACCTGGCAGCAAACAGTATGGCCGTCTCAGCGTCATGACTCAATATTTTTGCCAAACTGAATCGCTTTTTACTGTACCACCCAGCGCTTTCTCACCCCAACCCAAGGTGCTCTCGGCAATCGTGCGTTTAATGCCCCACCAGCAACAGCCCCATGTTGCACACAACAACAAGACTTTTGCAGCCGTAGTAAAAACAGCTTTCGCGCAACGACGAAAAACATTAAAAAATAATTTACGTGCGTTAATTGTCGACTCTGCACTGCGCGATTTAGACATTGATCCCGGCGCACGCGCTGAAACACTGCCATTGGCTGACTTTGTGGCCATTAGTAATGCAATTGATGCAAGCTAACCCGAAACCTTATCACTAGTACGGCATAATTAAATCTTATGAACACTGAAACAACTGAAAGCAGCGAATGGCAAAAAAATATTGAGATCGCGGTTGCTCCGCGTTATCTCGCCGAGCAATCTAGTCCCGAACAAGCCGAATATGTATTTGCCTACACCGTTGAGGTGAGCAACCTTGGCAGCGAGCCCGTTCAATTGCTCTCGCGCCACTGGATCATCACCGATGGCAATAACCATGTGCGCGAAGTTGAGGGCGAAGGTGTCGTTGGCGAGCAACCCCATATACCGCCAGGCACAACTTATCGCTATAGTAGCGGTGCCATATTGGCCACGAACACTGGGACTATGGAGGGCGGCTACACCATGCGCGCTGAATCAGGATTAGTATTTGACGCCATCATTCACCCCTTCGGCCTAATACACCCAAGCGCCCTGCATTAAGAGTCCGAGGCAATGAAGGGGTTTTGCAGCTGTATAAAATCCAAACCAACAACAAATAGCTAAATATTAATGACCAATATTCAGAGAATTTATGTCTGTATATGCAGTCGGTGACATCCAAGGTTGCTACCGAGAATTAATGGAAGTGTTAGATCAAGTCGCTTTCAACCCCTCGCACGATCAACTGTGGGCAGTAGGCGACCTTATAAATCGAGGCCCCGACTCCAAGGCCGTATTACGCTTTTTATATGACAACAAACAGGCCGTGCGCTGCGTATTAGGCAACCATGACTTGCATTTTCTGGCTGTTTATCATGGCGAAAGAAAAGCCCGACGTAACGACACCTTTGAAAAATTACTAGCTGCATCACATTGCGATGAGTGGATAAACTGGCTGCAACAGCAGCCGCTATGCTGGCATGATGAAACGCTCAACTACACCATGGTGCATGCAGGCATCGCACCCCAGTGGACACTACAAGATGCCCTTCGCTACTCAGCTGAAGTTCAGGCTGTCTTACAGAGTCAGCACGCCTCTGAATTTCTGCAGCATATGTATGGCAACGAGCCCAACGCTTGGAGCGACGACCTTAAAGATGAAGCTCGGTTACGTTGCATCACCAATTACTTTACCCGCATGCGCTTAGTTGATGGCAGTGGTGCACTCAATCTAGACTACGCCAATGATTTAGCGCAAGTGCCTGATGGCTACTACCCCTGGTTTTTACACCCACAGCGCGCCGCCACCGAGCAGAGGATTATCTTTGGTCATTGGGCCGCGCTAGACGGGTACGTCAACAACCATAATTTATTCGGCCTAGACACCGGCTGTGCATGGGGTCGGTCACTAACACTGATGCAGCTCGAGTCTCACGATCTTTTTTTGGCGCAGGCCCAAAGTTAAGCTTATGCAAATTTATAAAGTTGGCGGCGCTGTCCGCGATGAATTACTTGGACTTAAAGTCGTTGAGATAGACTGGGTGGTGGTAGGCGCCACACCTAAGCAAATGCTTGAGCTGGGCTATCAACAGGTTGGCAAAAACTTTCCAGTCTTTTTACATCCTGAGACGAAAGAAGAATATGCACTTGCTCGCACCGAGAAAAAAATTGCCTCAGGCCACACTGGTTTTAGCATTGATGCGAACCCTAACGTCACCCTCGAAGAAGATTTGTCGCGCCGTGACCTCACCATCAATGCTATTGCTCGCGACGCCGGTGGCCGCTTAATCGACCCCTATGGGGGCATCGACGATCTCAACCAAGGCTTACTAAAGCATGTTTCGCACGCATTTGTCGAAGACCCTCTTCGCGTTTTACGTGTGGCTCGGTTTCATGCCAAGCTGCATCATTTAAACTTTACCATTGCCGATGAAACGTTTGAAATCATGAAAGCCATCAGCGGCTCAGGTGAACTCGAAACTTTACCGGGCGAGCGAATTTGGCGTGAATTTGAAAAAGGCCTGAAAGAACAGTCGCCACATAAGTTTATTGAAACACTCTATCGCTGCAATGCCCTTGAAGTCTTAATACCATCACTGGATCGACGCTGGCATCATGCCGATAACATGCGTGAAGTAATAGAAAAGATTGGTGAGCGAACACTAGCGGGATTATCGTATGCAGCCAAAACAAACGCCTCTGGCGTGGTGCGCTGGGCGATTTGCTGTCATGGCTTAGCCCAAGATCTACAACCTAAAAACATTGCCTCACAAAAAGTACACGATGCAAAAAATGTGGGCCTTGAAGTAGAGCGAATATGCAAAAAAATGCACACCCCCAACGAACACGCACGCATCGCCACGCTTAGTGCCAAGTACATCATGTTAATTATGCAAGCCAAGACAGCGAGGCCGGATGCGATCGTGCAGCTGCTAGATGCCTGCGATGCATGGCGCAAACCCGAGCAATTTGGGCTGCTACTACAAGTGGCCGAGAGCCTGCTGGCGACACACTCAGATCAAGCAAAAAATGGCGCCGCGTCTATTACATTTTTACGTCAGTCGCTCAGCGCCTGCCAAAAAATTAATGCGCGGGAGTTTGTAAACAACGGCTTACAAGGAGAAGCAGTAGGGGCTGCCATTGCTAACGCACGCAAAATAATCGTGGCCGACTTAAAAAAACAATTTAATCACTAATAATCGACCGGCAAGATATCCCACCGAACACCACCTAAAGCGCAACCGATAAAGCTTGCATCAATTACGAAGAAATTCGCATGTAATCCCTGCACAACTTGCATTGGCTATGGCTTGTGGCTTTCTAACGGTGAGCATTAGCTTACCAATAGGAGGGAATTGTTGAATTAGATATTCGCCCAAACAATGCAATAGCGACTCTAAGAGTAAGGAGGTCGACTCTTTCACAAACGATTCAATGCAAACCGCTACCGCTGCGTAATCAAGCGCATCGACAATTTCATCCGATGTTGCAACGGCAGCAACATCAACATCCATCACTACATCAAAAATAAGTAGCTGTTCAACTTCGCGTTCCCAATCACAAATACCAATGACGGTTTCAACCTGTAAACGTTCGATAAAAATAGTAGCCATAGTACGAAGTAACAACCTCTATAAAGAATAATGTGAACAGCAAGCTCGACTTAGAGCGGTGCTAAATCAGTAAGCGGCCAGCGCGGGTGAACATCAATGGCGAGCGATTCGCATTGCCCAGCGTCTAATCGCCTTGCGCCAGCTAAGGCGATCATTGCTCCATTGTCGGTGCAGTATTCAGGCCGCGCATAAAACAATTGGGCATTATTTTTTTTGGCCATTGTTTCCAGCTCTACACGCAAAATGGTATTGGCGCTTACGCCGCCAGCAATCACGAGCCGCGAGCGATTCGTTTGCTGCAGTGCTCGCTTACATTTAATCGACAACGTGCTCACAACCGCCTGCTCAAAGGCATGAGCAATATCGGCACACGTTTGCGGATCCAACTCGCCCGCTGCATTGGACTCGGCTCGAATAACATTTTTAGCAAACGTTTTAAGCCCGCTAAAACTAAAGTCCAAGCCTGGCCGATTGACCATAGGTCGCGGGAATGTAAAACGACCCGGATTACCCTGCTTGGCCAATTGCGCAATTTGCGGCCCACCCGGATAAGGCAAACCGAGCAACTTGGCGGTTTTATCGAAGGCCTCACCGGCCGCATCATCAACCGATTCACCGAGCAAAGCATAGTGACCAATGGCTTGCACATCGACCAATTGGGTATGACCACCCGACACCAGCAAGGCAACAAAAGGAAACTCTGGTGGATTATCCTCAAGCATAGGTGCCAGCAGGTGGCCTTCCATGTGATGAACGCCCACCGCAGGAACACCCCAGCCCATAGCTAGCGAGCGCCCCAGTGAAGCCCCCACTAATAAAGCACCAATCAAGCCCGGCCCAGCGGTGTAAGCAACACCATCTATCTGCTTGGCAGTAATACCGGCCTGCTGCATCAGCGCTTCAATCATAGGCAAAGTTTTCACAATATGATCACGCGAAGCCAGCTCGGGCACGACGCCACCGTACTCAACATGCAATTCAATTTGGCTATGCAGCGCGTCGGCTAACAAGCCTCGCTTTGTGTCGTACAAAGCAATGCCTGTTTCATCACAAGACGTTTCAATACCGAGAACTAACATTGGATCGTAACCATAGTGACTATTGGTTTAAATTACATATCACGATGTGACATCGTTAAGCGATTTAGTGCGCGTTAAAAACTCAATTAAGGCGCGCCTGCGGTGTTGAGTCGGGTCACGCGATAAGTACCGCCTTGCGACAATAACTTGACCTCATCGCCCGCAACAATCGGAGCCGCCTTAGGGTCAAATGCCTGCACGACCGAGATCACATCGCCTTTGTCCAGCCGGATAGTATATTCGCGACCGTTAGCACGCGTTGCAGCTTCCTCTAATTTTGCACCAACAACAGCGCCCACCGCGCCCGCCAGCACTGCAGCAATCTCTCCGCCTGCGCCGCTGCCTGTACTACCACCGGCTATACCGCCAACAGCACCACCAACAAGTCCGCCAGCGCCACTTTTGGTACCTTCTATAGTTATTTCAGTTACCTCTATCACTTTTCCAATTTGAACTTGCTGCACCGTGCGGGCCTCACCGCGCGAATAACTAGTGCCGGTTTGCGTAGCCGGAACGCAACCCAACAGAGTGAAGACCAGTACCGCCCCAAGCAGTCGATTTACAGAACTCACGAACATAGAACTCTCCTATTTTTTAAACGCTTAAAAATAAACAGCCCAACATCAAAAGCCAGCTAGGACATACCATTAATTGTAGCGGCCATTATTGCAAAATCGGGGCGCCGCCGCGCTAATTGGCACCGGCATTTGTTAAGATCGTTACAATGCACACTCAACGAGCGCAAGAACACTGGGCAAACATTTACCAAGCCCTGTAATGGTGATTCAGCGTTTGCTACGACCGCTCAAGGCTGATTCTGGGTAGGTCAAGACTGCCCATCCAGCCCAAGGCTAAAGTCATCCGACTCAAGGCAGTTTAATCCCAGCTCAAACCTTCTTAAGGGCAGCTCAAGGCTACTTCAGGGCGGCTAAATGCCATTTGGAGCCAGCTTTGTGCAAAAACGCCAAGACTTAGGGCAAACCGGCTTTGCATTTAGGCGGCAAGGTGTTTAGAATTGCGCCCCCACGCGAGTAGGCTGTTTATTAAACCTCAGTCACGATGCGTAGGAACGAAATTAAGCACATGTATTCAGAAGTGCTAAGCTACTGAATAATATATATTTTTCACAAAAAATTACTACGGTCAAAACGATACGATGCCACAAGTTAAAGTCAAAGATAACGAGCCCTTCGATATAGCCCTAAGACGCTTCAAGCGCTCTTGCGAAAAATCAGGCGTAATTGCCGAAGTTAGACGTCGTGAATTTTATGAAAAACCCACGTCTGTGCGAAAGCGTAAAGCTGCTGCCGCTGTAAAGCGTCACCAGAAGAAAGTAGGCCGCGACATACGCTCGCGCGTGCGCCTTTACTAGGTAGCTAGTAACACCGCTTAATAAAAAGCCCGGCTTACTAGCCGGGCTTTTTCGTTTTACACAAGCCACCATTGAAATAATGATGAACCATGCCCACTCGACTCCCCAGCGTGAGTGGACAGCTGAAGATAATCTCGCGCTACTTCCTTGCAAAGGTTAAGGAGATTCCATCAACAGGGTATACTGAACCTGATAGGACAATAATGGAGCCACACCGTGAGCAAATCAGAAAGTAAAATTATTATCGAGCAAGCCATGAAAACCGCGATGCGCGCCAAAGACAAAGAACGCTTAGGCACCATCAGGCTCATCTTGGCAGAGATTAAACGAATAGAAGTGGACGAGCGCATAGATTTAGATGGTCCGGCCATTATTGTATTGCTAGACAAGATGCTTAAGCAGCGCAGAGATTCAATCTCTCAGTTTGAACAAGCTGGCCGCGATGATCTAGCCAACAAAGAAGCCAGCGAAATTGAAGTTATCCAATCCTTTCTGCCCGCTCAACTTAGTGATACAGAAATCAGCCAGCTAATTGATGACGCCATAGCGCAGAGTGGCGCACAAGGCATGCAGGACATGGGCAAAGTGATGGGCTTGCTTAAACCCCAACTACAAGGTCGCGCCAACATTGGCCAGGTAAGCGGCGATATCAAAAAACGGCTTGCGTAAAATGTCGTGTGTAATCACCACGCACTGCGCAAGTCCTACAGGGTCTTAATCGCCCCTCTCAACATTGCGCGCACCCAAAATATTAGAGGGCGCATCACGTTGAGCATAACGCGCAAAATACTTTAAACGTACAACTACTATCAGAGCGCAATGGCAGGTTTAATTCCACAAAGCTTTATTGACGATCTGCTTGATCGCGTCGATATTGTTGAAGTTATCGATCGCCGCGTCACGCTGAAAAAAGCTGGACGAAGCTACAAAGCCTGCTGCCCTTTTCACAACGAAAAAACTCCTTCATTTAATGTAAACCCCGACAAACAGTTTTACCATTGCTTCGGCTGTGGCGCAGGCGGTAATGCCGTCGGGTTTTTAATGGACTACGAAAACGTTGATTTCCCTGCTGCTGTCGAAGCTCTAGCCGCACAAGTCGGCATTGAAGTACCGCGTGAAGCCATTAGCGACCAGCAACAGCAGCGGCAAAAAAAATCGCAATCTATTTTCGATGTGTTGAATTTTGCCAGCCACTTTTTTCAAACACAATTGCGCAAGCATCCCAATAAAGATATTGCAGTTTCTTATATTAAAAATAGGGGACTAAGCGGAGAAATTGCTCGCGATTTTGCCTTAGGCTTTGCTCCACCCGGCTGGGATAATCTAATAAATGCTGCGAAAAAAGCAGGATTTTCGACATTTCAAATCCAACAGCTTGAAGCCGGCGGTATGCTAGTCAAAAAAGAAAACGGCCAGTATTACGACCGCTTTCGAGACAGAATTATTTTTCCCATTCGTGACAATCGGGGGCGCATTATTGCTTTTGGTGGTCGCGTTTTAGGTGATGACAATCCTAAATATCTCAACTCGCCCGAAACTGATGTATTTCATAAGCAACGAGAACTTTACGGCTTATATGAAGCGCGAAAAAATAACGCTCAATTAGAATATTTAATTTTGGTAGAGGGCTACATGGATGTGCTTGCTCTTTTCCAGCACGGCGTGAGCAACTCATTAGCTACGCTGGGCACGGCTAGCAATATTCTTCACCTAGAAAAAATATTTCGTCATACCGGCAAACTAGTGGTCTGTTTTGATGGCGACGAGGCTGGTAAAAAAGCTGCGCAACGCCTTTTAGAAACAGCGCTGCCGGCCATGCGCGATGGCCGAGAAATATTATTTTTGTACTTACCCGCCGGCGAAGACCCCGATAGTTTTATTCAACAGCAAGGCAAGGCCGCTTTTCTTTATGCTGTAGAAAAGGCCGTACCGCTAGAGCAAGAATTATTTAATATGGCCGAACAAGGTATATCGTTAGACAGTGAGGCAGGCAAGGCACGCTTTGTCAGCCAAGCGCTGCCACTACTTAAACAACTGCCCGACGGTGTATTTAAGCAGCGCATGCTCAACCAGTTAGCCGATCGGGTAGAGGTCACCGCTGATTTCATTGCTCAGCAACTAGCGCAACTAAAAGCGGCAAAACAGCATCCATCGCAAGCTACCCCCAACACATCAAGCTCAAGTTCTGCCGCAACAACCGCGCAGGCCAAGCTTAGCGGCTTAGGCACCAAACAAAGCGAGCCAAGTGCAGCGGACTCGAAACCGGCAGCCACACCCAGCGAAGCAAACCGCAGCAAAGCTAACGAGACGCAAACACCGGTTATTTGGGCGCTGTCGACCCTGCTGCATTTTCCCGAATTTGCTAACGAAGTGGAATTTTCAGCTACGCTTGTCGAGGGGCAATCAGTTGAAGGTGC
>CAJQKT010000065.1 GCA_905478995.1 uncultured Pseudomonadales bacterium
CTAGCGCAAGGAGAATTTGCACAATCAATTGCTCTGATAATTGCCTAAGCCTGAACAGCGTGATACTCGGCATGTCTATGGCGTACTTGATTGTGCCTCCGCTTGGAGATTTTTCTAGCTTGCCAATACTTAGTCGCATGAATGAAGATCTCTCAACGGTAGCTTGAGGGTCGAGAGCGGCAAAAAGTTTGGTAATTTCGGCAGGCGGGGTGGTTGAGGCTAACGAGTTAGATGATGATGTGTCGATGTATAAAAAAATATCATTTTCGCCAAGACGGGTCTGCCAATCATTCAGTTCTTCGGGTATCCGACGAATAATAAATGAGGTTCGATTAACCAATTCAGAGGGTGATAAGCCGCGAATTTCTAATGGGGCTTTAGGGTGCAGTTGTTGGCTGACAAGAATTGCGCCGCCACCAAGTACTAAGCCGGTGAGCCAAAAGCCAAGAAATATTTTCCAGTATAAATTAAGCATCGAGTTCATTGACAAAAATATAGCCGCTACCACGTACAGTTTTAATGACTTCAGCATCGGGTATATGTTCAGCCAGTTTTTTTCTTATGCTGCTTATATGCACGTCAATACTTCTATCGTAACGAGTATATTGCCTATTTAAGGCTTTGCTTGTGAGGTCTTCTTTGCTAACGATTTTTCCTTGCTGCGACATTAGTGCCGCTAGCGTATTAAATTCTGCACTCGTTAGGTCGAGTGCTTTTCCATTGGCATTTGACGTCCTGTTGCCGGTATCTAGGTGGATTCCATGGCAGTCATGCGATGATTTTTGTGTTGTAACGGCCTGATTTTCGGTGCGTCTTAAAATGGCTCGCAATCTCGCTAGTAATTCTCGAGGGTTACAGGGTTTGGGTAGGTAGTCATCGGCACCAGCCTCGAGTCCAACAATGCGGTCTATGTCATCGCCTCTGGCCGTGAGCATTAAAACAGGAGTGCCAGAAAAGCCTCTTAATCTTTGGAGTATGTCGAGGCCTTGCATGCCGGGCAGCATAAAATCAAGCACGATGGCGTCGTAGTCTTGCTGTGCTGCAGACTGGGCTTGCAAATGCTCGACTGCCTGCAGGCCGTCATGTATGAGCGTTATTTCGATGCCTTCATTTTGTAAGTATTGGGTCAGTAGTTCACACAGTTCTGTGTCGTCATCGACCAAAAGTACGCGGTAAGTCATGCTGAGAAATTACACCTCATGTGAGCCAGAAGGTTTAAGTGGGTTGATTATAGGTCTGCCTTGGGCATTGGTTCACTATTGTACCTGTTGTGGTGTGTTAAGTGGTCGGCAGTCTTGGCTACCCATAAGATTGGCTTGGGATAGTCGTTGAGGCGGGGTTGTGAATGGGGCAAAAAAAAGCCCGCAAGAAGCGGGCGATGTCTAGGAGTATGAAAAAACAAATAAAGAAAAAGTGTGAAGCGACGGATGCTGGAGTGGGTCATCTGTCGCTTCGGTAGTAACTGTGATCCCCTGAACATTATTATCCATAACTGGATGTTAATTTGGTTGGGTGCAATGTAAAGCTCTGTAAAGCAAAGCTATCTGTATGGGATTACCTTGGGTGCGCACCGTTATTTTCTGTTTAACTTATTGTTTAATATGCTAAATTATTCTCACCCCTTGGCTCTCTAATGCATTGCTTAATGCCATCAGAGGCAATCCGATCAGCGTGCTAGGGTCGCTGCCTGATTGAGAGGCTAGCAGCGCAACTCCTAGGCCTTCAGTCTTAATGCTGCCGGCACAGTCGTATGGCTTGTCGCGCTGCAAATACCGGGCAATTGTGTCAGCTGATAGCGTTTTATAGCGCACTGAATAGGTGTCTTGAAATTCGATGAGTTTTCCGCTGATGGTATTAAGCAGGCAGCACGCCACTGCGAAGTCGACACACTGGCCGCTGCAGCGGGCAAGCTGTGCCTTAGCGACCTCGAAATTTCCAGGCTTACCCAGAATATGTGCTTTACTGCCATTTTCGCGTAAAATAGCTACCTGATCGCTACCAATGACTAGACTTTCCGGATGCCGATCACCAACAGCTTGGGCTTTTTCCCGTGCTAACCGGATCGCTAACCGTTCAGGAGACTCGCCGGCACGCGGTGTTTCATCAATTGAAGGCGAGTCGATATTGAAGTGGGTGAGGATGCGAGCTAATAATTGAGCCCGGTAGATCGAGCTTGATCCTAAAACGATTTTCATGGTGTTTAAACCTCAGAATCACTGTGTATTTGTTCACTGTGAAGCAAATTTTGGTAGGGATAGACGCTTTGTGTAGGGTTAGAGTGCTGATTATGAGCGATAAAATAGTTAAGAGTGCCTGCAAATAGGGCTAGAACATCGTTGACCCTGTAGAGTATAAGCCTATAATACGCCCCGCTTAATACTGGGTTCGTCCGATTATGACCTGCAGCATTCGACTATGACTAGCCAAAATATTCCGCCCCTAATTTCGGCGCGCAAAGCGGCAATCGCAGGTATCACCTATTCTGGAGTGGTGCAGGGCAAGGATATTGGTCGCGTCGCTGCTGCAGTGCTTGAAATTGAAGGGCCGCTTTCGGTCAGTTTACGCTTTGATATCAACGAAGGTCGTAAAAGAACGGTCGAGGCAAAAATCGAAGGTCGCGTTTCGATGCAATGCCAGCGGTGTCTGA
>CAJQKT010000066.1 GCA_905478995.1 uncultured Pseudomonadales bacterium
ATTCGATCAAGATTGGCGTAGAGGGGCTTGTAATCTTTTTCTACCACCAACCAAAGTGCCACACCAACACCTACAGCAATACTCGCTGCAAGCCCTAGCATAAGCCCTAGTTGGCGGCCAAATTCTAGATTGAGGTAGCTTTCGAAAGGCCTGGGAGCCTCAGCAATTGCTGGTGCTGTGTTTTCTGCCATAGCGGTTTTAACCTGTGGAAATCTTGTTAGCGTTACAAATCTTGCTCATTATAAAAACGGCAAGCATCAGTGGCCAATAACGTAAGCCAGATCAACTTCTCATCAAATAGGCATGTTCATTATGTCTTCGTACGCATTGACTAGGCGGTTACGTACCTCTGTCATAGCTTCAAAAGCAATACCCGCTTTTTCGGAAGCTATCACCACTTGCGATAATGTGACGTTGGGGTCTCCTGACTGAAAAGATGCCGCAAGCTGCCCGGATTCTTTTTGCACACTATTGACCTGATCAACCGCTTGAGAGAGTAGCGCTTGAAACTCCACCCCTCGCGCTGGTGTAGCCACGCCCGCGATGTCGCCGGCCATCTGCGCGGGTTCAAATTGCGCCCGCGTTTTCAGCGCGCGCATTTCAGTCAACACTTGTGTGATATCGGGTCGGGTAATGGGTCCGGTATTACTCATGTCAAGCCTCGCTAGGCGTTCGTTGTTGGGTTAACTATCTCGCTGCAGGTAACGAACATGCGCTGCAAAGCGAACTGTCAAATATTTGGCAAGGGCTAGGCAAGCACCGTACCCCAACTGAATTAGCGGGGCAATGTTGACGGAGATTTGACAAGTCTCCGTGTGTTTTACCTCACCACCTTGCTATATGCATTTAACAAGCCAAGTTTGCTAAAACGAAGCGAGTCGCAAGATACAAGTTCTCAGCCTCGACTCTTTAGCTCTGACACAGGTCGATTTAGCCCTGCCAAATGGTATAGAGGCCTATTCATCAAGCAAAAAAAACCGCCAGTAAAGGCGGTTTTTTTGCTCGTAGCAGGTAATCAAAACGCGTAGCGAATATCCACCCCATAAGTCCGTGGCTCGCCATAGGTTGACACAATGGCGTCACTGGCATCGGCTCTAATATATTGGCTAGCAATTGGATAGTCTTCGTCCAACATATTATCAATCCACAAACCCACTTCTAAAGTACCCGACTCATCTTCTAGCTGCAGGCCAGACATATTCAACCGCACGTTCACGATCTCGCGTGCCGACTGCTCTGGATTAAGACCCTCAAAATAGTAAACACCCGTAGCAATATATTCAACATGCAACGCTAAATCACCCGCCTCAAATTGCGCCACATCATAGTCAAGCGCCAGAGAGGCCATTTCTTCGGGGGCACGCTCAAACCGAACCGTTCCAGCTATCGCATTAAAGGGGTTCAGCATCTCGTTGGCCTCACTGTCTATGTAGCTATAAAAAGCTGACAGCTGCAGCGACTCGATAGGCCGCACCGCCAATGCAAGCTCGAGACCCTCAATCGTGGTTGCATTGGGGTCGTTAATGATTTCGGTAAAGCGAATGTTCTCTGGGTTTTGATAGGCTACTTGTCGGTCATCAAGGTCCGTACTGTAAGCCACCAGCGAATAATCGAGTTTGCCTTGCCATGCAGACCCATCGACACCGACCTCTATCGTTTCGGCAACCTCAGCGTCATAAGGACTCACCGCATCAGACATCAACGAAGCTCCTGCCGCTTTAAACGCACTAGAGATACTTATCCAAGAGCGCAAGCTATCATTCACCTGAAACGAAAGCGCCGCATTGTAGGAGGTGTTGTCGTCTTCAATTCGTGTTTGCTCACCGCTAGTGGCACCATCACGTAAAAGGCTTTGCACCACTTTCTCATCGGCTGTTTCGCGCCACCCAAGGGTAAGATTGAGCCGTTCGCTCATAGCTAGAATAGCTTGCGCATAAACCGAGTAAGACTCTACATCAGATGTGCCGCTATTACCCAGCTCAATAATTTCAACATTTTCGCGCTGACTAACCACACCTAACACTAGGTCAAGCGTGTCATCACGCAAGCTCGTATCAACACGCACATCAATAGAAAATTGATCCTGCTTAAGTTGATCACCCACACTAGTAGTTGGCGTTAAATCGGTGCCGAACAGACCATCAAAGTTAGTGAACGCTTTTGAATCGACTTCGCGATAACCGACTATTGATGTCAGCGAGGCACTTGCGCCACTCAACACGATCGTTTGATTATGATTTTGGATATCAACATGCGATTCAGGTATCACTAAACCGCTTCGCGCGGTCTCTGCACGTTCCCGTTCGCCGTTGTCAACGGCCTGGAAATACGGCGCTGTCGAGGTAATTTCGGCATCATCAAAAGCGTAGCTGTAGCTAAACGGGCCGCCGTTATCAATATTTATTGCAAGACGTAAAGCCTTATTATCACGCGACCAAAAATCGTTTTCCTGCGCCCCCTGACCAGGGTTGCTCACCCAGCCTTTATGATCATCAATCATGTAGGACACTTTGGCGTTTATTAAATCGGCAAAACGCGGCAGGTTGATATGGGTTACTGATTTAACTTCATCATATTCGCCGCCAAAAATCAGTTGTTGCTCAACGCCAAATTCACCCGAAGGTTTGCGCGAGGTAAAATGCACGGCGCCGCCAGTTGTATTGCGACCGCTTAATACACCCTGTGGCCCACGCTGCACTTCTACACGCTCCAAATCGACAAAATCCAGCGTCAAACCCTGCGATCGAGCGACATACACACCGTCAATAAACACACCAACAGCTGTATCACCGGTAGCTTGATGCACCGTCGTGCCGCTTAAGCCACGCAAACTCAAATCGAGCGCTGTTGCGTCAAAGTCTGATGGCTGAATTAACAAGCCCGCCGTATTGCCGGCCACCATATCACCAAGCCCACTAATACCTGTCAGGGCTAGTTGTCGCGAATCATAGACCTTGGTCGTTACAGCGGTGCTCTGCGGAGCGAGAAAAAATTCGCCAGCCGGACTGTCGATCTCAGCATTTAACGTCGTACTTTCTACCACCTCAACCGCCTCAGCTTCTGCAAGCACTTCATCTGGCTTAGCGCTTGCAGTATCGTTCAGTATGCTCTCTTCCATTGCACCTAACTCAGCTTCTAGCTGATCGAGCTGTTCGGCACGCTCATCAAGCTCGATTTGGTACTCTAGGAGCTCGGCCTCAAAGGCCTCTAACTCTTCCTGCGTTTGCGCAAGCGCCCCTACCGGAAAAGCTAACGAGACGAGAAGCAAAAGGCTTGCATAGCTTAAGCTGACGGTTTGCAACATGAAGATTCCCCTAAGAACAGTAATGGCGTTTTTATATCGCGGCGATGTACGAGCTATTTTTTGCTTGGTCTTTATCTATTTCACATTTTATTGTTGTCAACGCCAGCGATCAGCCGGTGCCAAATGGCAAGCGTTGATCGAAGGCCTAGAATCTGGCGCTTTACCTCATCCAAAAAAGCACCCTTCATACGATTGATCAATCGTCACAACGGCTGACATCATACTAGAGTTAAGCACTAATCAGCAAACAAACTGGCCTGAGTTACCGCTCTTGCTAATCAAAAATAACGGTTTTATTGCCTTGCACCATAGCTCTATCTTCCAAATGATATCGCAAACCCTGCGCTAGCACCCTGGCCTCAACGTCCTTACCCAAACGGACTAAGTCATCATGATCTTGCTTGTGCCCCACTCGAACAACATCTTGCTCAATAATTGGCCCTTCATCTAAGTCGTCAGTCACATAGTGACAAGTGGCGCCGATCAGCTTAACACCTCGTTCATAAGCTTTTTTATACGGGTTGGCTCCAATGAATGAAGGTAAAAAACTGTGATGAATATTGATGATTTGGCGCGCATAGCGACTACAAAAATCAGCCGGAAGAATTTGCATGAACCTCGCCAAAACAATGGTATCGGCGCTGTGATGATCAATGAGCTCTGCGATTTTTTCAAAGCTTGCATGCTTAGCTGCAGCATCGCCTAGCATAGGCACATGATAAAACGGCATCCCGTACCACTCAACCATATCACGCACCGTCTCATGATTGGATATCACGCAAGGCACATCGCAAAACAAATCGCCACTTTGCCAGCGGTGCAATAGATCGGCCAAGCAATGCGTAGATTGACTCGCCAGCATAGCCACCTTACGTTTTTGGAGCGAGTCTCGAATTTGCCAGGTCATGTTGAATGTGTCGGCCACCGGTTTAAAACGGGACTCAAATTCAGGTAAATCAATACTCAATGAACTGACTTCGATTTCGGTGCGCATAAAGAAGCGCTGCGTGGCCGGATCAGCATGGTAGCTTGCCTCTAACAGTGACCCACCATTATCGGCAATAAACTGGCTGACTGTGGCGACAATACCCACGCGGTCAGGGCAATGAATAACTAGACGGTAGCTGTGCTTCAAAACCAATCCTCATGTAAGAAAAATATTATTCAGGCGCTGCCTAAAAGGCCCCATGATATTCACTGTTCACGATGCTTAATTCTCCAACAATAGTGCACGGGCCTTGGCCGATTAAAATCGGGGTCATGGGTGGCATGGGTTAAATCTTCAACTCTGTATTGCTCAGCCACTGCAGGAGCCAATTTAAACCCGCGCTTATTATTAGAGAAGTACAAATCTCCGTGTTCAGCAAGTCGTGGCATACATAACGCAATCAACATTTCATGATCTCGCTGTATATCCAGTGTACTCGACATGCGACTAGAATTCGAAAAGCTGGGAGGATCGAGTAAAATACAATCGAATAACTGCTCGTTATCCTTCAACCATTCTAAACAATCGGCTTGGATAAGCTGATGCTGAGGGGACTCGATAGCATTGAGTTTAAAATTAGCCCCCGACCATTCAATATAAGTACGCGACATATCGACACTCACACTGGAGCGAGCCCCGCCCCGTGCCGCGTAAACTGTCGCCGAAGAAGTATAGGCAAACAGATTCAAAAAACGGCCGCCGCGAGTGCTGTCGGCAACTAAAGCGCGCACCGGTCGGTGATCTAGAAATAGCCCCGTATCGAGATAACGCCCTAAATTCACTTTAAATCGATGCCCACCTTCTTCTACTAAAAAGTCTGGCGCCGACTCATTGAGTTTTTGATACTGCTGCGTACCTTTTTGCTTAGCTCGCCGCTTTTGCACAATATTCTGTAAATCCACATTAAAAACCTGCGACACAGCGGCCACAGCTTCGGATAATCTTCGAGTAGCCACTTTACTATCAATGGAGGCTGGCGCGGCATACTCCTGAATATGAAAATAACTCACCGGCTCAGCCGACGTAGTCTCACCCCAAACGCCGGTTTTAACACCCCTGTAGCAGTCAATGGCAACGGCATACTCTGGCAACTCCGCATCGTATACCCGATAACAGACATTGGGATTGGCAGCCAACCATGCCTTCAGACGACGCTGATTTTTACGCAGTCGGTTGGCTAACATTATTGCTTGTTCGCTTAATGAGGCCTCACTAACAACACCCTGATGCGGAACTGATGGACGCCGATATGAATCAGGCTCAACCTTAATTCGCTGGAGCTGACACTCAATACTGCCATTAAACAGCTTGTGTTGCCTCCAACTGCGCAGGCCTGTACTCCAGCCCAGAGTTGGATTGCCAGTAAAAATAGCGGCTTGCCATCCATTGCATTCACGCTTGAGCATGTCGCCCAGCTCAGCATATAGCCCATCAAGCTGCTCGACGTCACCTAAACGCTTACCATACGGTGGATTAGTGACGAGTAGGCCATCAGCAATTTCAGGAAGATTCAAGCTCGCAACGCCAGCGCCGGCAACCTCAACACAAGCCTCAAGTCCGGCAGCGGCAATATTATCTCGAGCCATGGCCACTGCTCGAGGGTCGTTATCATAACCGAGCAAGCGAGTGCTTAAAGTTGCTAAGTTCTCAATACTGTCTCGGGCGGCCTGCCGCAGGGGTGACCACAATTCAGCGTCGAAATTGTTCAAATTTTCAAGCGGCCAATGTCCGCGTAAATAGGACGGCGCAATTTTTGCGGCCATCAATGCCGCCTCAATCAGCAATGTACCCGAACCACTCATTGGATCGACAAAGGCTCCGCCTTTAGCAACATGCCCTGGCCAATCACACAGCAATAGCAAAGCCGCGGCTAGATTCTCTTTCAGTGGCGCGCTCGCGCCAGGTTGGCGGTAGCCACGCCGATGCAAACTCTCGCCAACTAAATCAATACCAATCGACACGCGTGACTTAAAAAGGCGAACATAAATACTAATATCAGGTGCATCAAGCTCAACGTTAAGTCTCGATTGACCGACTTGCATAAAATGCTCATTAAGCGTGTCTTTAATTAACTGACTGCCAAATCTAGCATCACGAATAAACGCATTGGTGCCATTAAAATCAATCGCTACCGTCTTATCTGAATCAAACCATGTTGAATAGGGCAGCGCCGCTGATAAATCATGGAGCTGCTCGGTTGTTTCAACTCGATCACGCAACAACAATAAAATCACTCGGTTGGCCAAACGCGACCAAAGACAGATACCGTAAGCTGTTTGAATATTTGACGAAAAATAGCACGCGGCTATTGATTCCTGCACGCCCTGCGCACCTAGCGACACCATCTCTTTAGCCAGCACATTTTCCAAGCCTTTGGGGCAGGTCACCATGAAGCGATGATCGGTAAGAGGATCGTTTAAGTCGGTCCCTTTTTTTTCGACGCGAGACATTACCAAGGGCTGCCTTCTTTAATGGCCTGAGCACACTCACGCACCAACCCAGGACCTTGATAAATTAACCCACTATAGATCTGCACTAAATCAGCACCCGCGGCCATCTTACCCACAGCATCATCGCCTGAGCTAATACCACCCACACCCACTATCACCAGGGCACCTTTCAAGTGCTGCGCCAATGATGCAACCACTGCGGTGCTTCGTTCATACAAAACACTGCCACTCAAGCCACCGGCCTCATTGGCGTGCGGACTATCGCTCACCAATGAGCGGTCGATTGTTGTATTGGTTGCAATCACACCGTCCATACCAAAATGTACTAGCCGATCACTGACACGTAAGAGATCTTCGGTAGACATATCAGGGGCCAACTTAACTAACAGCGGTGTATAGTCGCCATATTGATCAATCAACCGGGCACGTCGTTCAGACAATGCCAGCAGCAAGGCATCAAGTGGCTCACCAAATTGCATATCGCGCAGCCCAGGAGTGTTGGGCGAGGAAAGATTAATAGTAATGTAATCAGCCAATTCAAAAGCAGCGTCAAGCCCCTGCAAATAATCATCAATTGCACGATCAGCAGGCGTTGATTTATTTTTTCCTAAGTTGATTCCTAGCGGAACTTGAAGTGGATTTCGACGCAGTTTCTCGAGGCGCTCGAGCATGCTCTCTAAGCCATCATTGTTAAAGCCCATGCGGTTGATGATGGCTTGCTGCTCGGTCAGCCGAAACATGCGCGGCTCTGGATTACCCGGCTGCGCCAATGGTGTTACTGTACCTACTTCGAGAAACCCAAATCCGAGTGCCTGCATACCTTGCATACAGCGGGCGTCCTTATCAAGACCTGCCGCCAGTCCTACCCGATTAGCAAACTGCAGGCCCATCAACTCGACAGTATCTTCAACGCGAGAGGGTAAAACACAATCCATAACGCCAAGATTACCCGCCAGCGCAGTTGCCGCGAGAGTTATATTGTGTGAATGCTCAGGGTTGAGCGCAAATAACAGGGGTCGAATAGCTTTATACACGGTAACCACAATAGAAAATAGAAAGTGAATGAATGCGAAGGCGATTGTCAAAAACCTGAGATCAGCCTATTTAACAAGAGGCTATGGTCGTATAGCCCAGACCAAATTGCGAGATTGAATAGTAACATGCAGGGTCAATCATCAAGGCCATGCAGATTCCCACCGAGGGGCTAAGCACCGACTGAAAGCGCCCGAGACAGACCTCTGTGGAGTTATTTTGGCTTGAAAGCGTAACTTTTTTTACAAGCGGCGCGAGAATCTGAGATTACCTCAACACAGTCGGTAGACATAGCTCTATAATACCGGCTAGAAATCCTCGATCAATGCTGCTGGGGCCGACTAACTGAACGCGATTGATATCGCATCGACCACAACGAAAGCCACTACCGCTTAAAAAAAAGAATCTACCATGACCAATATTGCCAAATCCAAAGACAATGTAAAAACCAAAGCCCAAGCCAAAAAAAGCAAGCCTACAAAAAATGCTAAATCGACCAAGCCTGAACTGATCAAGGAAATGGGGGTGACACGCATGACTACCAAGCACCCAACTATTCGCAAACTGAAACGCCAGTACCCCACCTCGATCCATGGAAATAAATTTTGGAGCTCCAGCTATTTGCTGATGGACTACCTCAATGACAATCCACCCAAAAAGAAAACGCGCATACTCGACCTTGGCTGTGGCTGGGGCTTAACCTCTATTTACTGCACTAAAACCTTTGGCTGCACGGTAACAGGCGTTGATGCGGACAAAGATGTATTTCCCTACCTCGATGCACATGCTGAGTTAAACGATGTCACCATTGGCACACTGCATCGAAAGTTCGAAAAATTAGATGTTGATACCCTATCCAATTATGACCTAATCATTGGTGGGGATATTTGCTTTTGGGACTCGCTCAACGATACCTTGTTCAAACTGTTTAAACGAGCCAAGAAAGCCGGTGTAAAAAAAGCAGTGATTGCCGACCCTCAACGCCAACCGTTTATCGACCTATGCGCGCGCCTGGATGATCATTTCACTCATGAGGTGTGGGATTGGGAGCTTCCTGAGCCGACACCCGCTGACGGCGATATTTTAGTCGTAAACTTTAAGAAGAGCTAAGTTAGAAACCCAGTGATTGAAATAACCCACAACAGCGACCCCGATTCAGACTATGAACTGCGCATTGTTATGGCACCCAATCGCTCGCTAGACTGGAACCAAAACAAAAAAGTTATTTGGGCATTGGGCGGCGTGTGTGGTGGCATTGCAATGGGCTTTACCATTCTTGTCGGCGCGTGGGTTATGTTACCTTTTGCGGGGCTCGAAATTGCGGCACTAACCGCCGGGCTCTACTACGCGTCTTGGAAGCTCAGCTATCGCCATGTACTGACATTTACGCGCGACAGCGTTGTTATAGAAAAAGGCGTCTACCGTCCTCGGGGCCGGTGGATATGGCCCAAGCAAAGCACGCACTTGCAAAGCACACCAGCCGCACATGACTGGGAAGCTATCAAGCTGACTCTGCATAACCCGCCAACTAGCCTCAATATAGGCACTTTTCTTAGCCCCCAAGATGTTGCGGAAGTTGCGACTCTTGTCAGTCAGCATATCTTATACAAAAAAACGTAGCGACATAGACACAGCGATTCTCATTGATAAAGAGATTCATCTCCGTTTAATAGACCATCCACTTGATAACCGATTGTTATGGAAAAAAATGAAGCCAAACGCATAGGCATGATAAGCCTTGGCTGCCCTAAAGCATTAGTGGATTCAGAGCGCATACTGACTCAACTCAAAACCGATGGCTACGAGCTCGTAGGCGATTATCACGATGCTGATTTGGTGGTGGTTAATACCTGCGGCTTCATTGACAGCGCCAAACAAGAATCTTTAGATGCTATTGGCGAGGCCATCAAAGAAAATGGCAAGGTTATTGTGACCGGTTGCATGGGCGCAAATGCCGAGCAAATTACCGATACACACCCCGACGTCATCGCCGTAAGTGGCCCCCACGCCTATGAGGAAGTGGTGAAGACTGTGCACGAATTCGCGCCCAATAACTTCGTGCATGATCCCTATGTAGATCTTGTACCTCCGCAAGGCATTAAGCTTACACCGCGACATTATGCCTACCTAAAGATATCTGAGGGGTGTAACCATCGCTGCAGTTTTTGCATTATTCCATCTATGCGAGGCGACTTAGTCAGCCGACCGATAGGCCAAGTCATGGAGGAAGCCGAGCGCCTCGCCGCTGCCGGCGTGCGCGAACTACTTGTCATATCACAAGACACTAGCGCTTATGGCGTTGACAAAAAGTACCAAACCGATTTTTGGAATGGTCGCCCACTCAAAACTAAAATGCAGGCGCTGTGCGAAGCCTTAGGCGAGTTAGGCATTTGGGTAAGATTACATTATGTCTACCCCTACCCTCATGTTGATAAGGTCATTCCACTGATGGCTGAGGGGAAAATATTGCCTTACCTCGATATTCCATTCCAACACGCCAGCTATAAAATCCTTAAAGCGATGAAGCGCCCTGCAGCTAGCGAAAACACACTTGAACGCATTAAAAAGTGGCGTGCCATTTGCCCAGACCTAACCATTCGCAGTACCTTTATTGTGGGCTTCCCTGGTGAAACAGAAAGTGATTTTAATGAACTGCTAGAGTTTTTAGATGAAGCGCAGCTCGATCGCGTAGGTTGCTTTAAATACTCGGCTGTCGAAGGCGCTACCGCCAACGAACTGGCTGACCATGTAGATGAATCGGTAAAAGAAGAGCGCTGGTCTCGATTTATGGAAAGGCAGCAAGCGATTAGTGCAGCTCGTTTAAAGCGCAAAGTCGGCAGTCGACAAACCGTCATCATCGATGGCATAGACGAAGAACGCGACTGTTTGATAGCTCGCAGCAAGGCCGATGCACCTGAAATTGACGGTGTCGTTTATGTTGAAGCCGATGGTGACTTTAGTGCGGGTGATTTTATAGAAGTAGAAATCACTTCTGCCGACGAATATGACCTGTATGGCAAGATCATTACCGCTAACCAAACTCAGTAAAAGACACATGCTTCATTTTTATAAGTCGATAGGCTTCTTACAGGTAAAGCGCGCCTGATGAATATTATTCTTATAAAGCCCGACGAGTTGAATGGGCATTCGGCGGCGCAGGATCGCGAAGATCAGAAAGTAGTGCCTGCCCATACCACCGTTTATTTAAGTGATTGGCGCGCCAAGCATATTATCGAGATATTGCGCGCACAAATTGGTGACTCAGTAAAAATTGGCATTTTCAATGGCAAGCTTGGCATTGCTCACATCACATCGCTTAGCCAGCAAAGTTCTGAGGTTACACTTAAAATAAAACCGGAAGACATCAGCCTGCCCCCGCCTTGCCCCGCTCCGGTGCGTCTGTTTATCGCCCTGCCAAGACCTAAAGCGGCAAGACGCATCGTTCAACTAGCCTCGGAATGCGGCGTCAAAGAATTACACTTCTTTCATTGCTTTAAAGTAGAAAAAAGCTACTGGTCAAGCCCGCTACTGCACCCACTGAAGCTTGAAGAACACATTGTTATTGGCTTGCAGCAATCGGTTGATACTCGCCTGATGAAAGTTCAATTACACCAACGTTTCAAACCATTTGTAGAGGATCGGCTGCCTGTAATTTTGGCTGAACAAGCGCTACTCATCGCCCACCCAGCCGCCAACGCCTTGACCAAAAAAGAGTTTATGAGCCAATCTCAAAGCGGCCTCCCGCTGAATATTATGCTGGGGCCAGAAGGTGGATTCATTCCTTATGAGCTAGATAAGTTAATGGCCTGCAACGGCAAAAAGATAGGCCTCGGGGAGAGAATATACCGAACAGAAACCGCCACCGCATTATTATTGGGCAAGCTGAAAAGCCTCGCAGAGTGCTAGATCAATCAGAACGCGTGACGCGCACAACAAATAGCCCGCTTGCTTAATAGATCGGTTAAACGCGGCCCCAGTACCTTTGCATTTCATAATACAAAAACGAGGCAGTCCACGTAATCAGCAACAGTCCGGTTAGCGATTCAAACCCCACCAATTGTCTAATAGCACCATGAGGATGAATGTCACCGAAGCCTAGCGTGGTAAACGTTGTATACGAAAAATAAATACAGTCTGCCAATTCGCCATGAAAATTACCCTGTAGTGCCCCCCAGGCAGGGAACTGCGGCACCAAGTAATACGCGAATGCAAACAATACGATTTCTATACTATGCGCAACTAATGCCCCAAAAACGCCTATAACTATGCGCAAACGATGATTAATTGTCATTTTAGGCAGCAGCGCAGAAATTCGCTGTAAAAACTCATAATGAATTAATACAGCCATCGCGATAATGGCAATATGAATAACTAAAAACACGTACTAATGTCCTGCTTCGTTAAAGCTAAAAGCACTTGCTTCATTTCATGGTCACAAGGGCATAAAACATTCACTGCACTGTTGTACCGTGCACTACCACCCACACTAACATGCCCGCACTCCAGTACCGCCTAGCCCACAGTAGCCACCCGGATTTTTTGCCAAATACTGCTGGTGATAGTCTTCAGCAAAATAAAAAATAGGCGCGTCAATTATTTCAGTCGTAACCGCACCAAACCCAGCTTGCTTTAGTGCTTGCTCGTAATGATTAGCCGACTGCTGAGCCTCCATTTTTTGAACTGCATCATAACTATAAATACCTGATCGATACTGAGTGCCGGTATCGTTGCCCTGCTGCATTCCTTGCGTAGGATTGTGACTACCCCAAAAGACCTGCAGCAACTGCACATAGCTAATGCTGCTAGGATCAAAAACCACTGCAACAACCTCGTTATGACCTGTTTGAGCGCTGCAGACTTCGTCATAAGACGGGTGGGGCGTAAAACCTGCGGCATAGCCCACAGCAGTTAAATAAACGCCGTCTAACTCCCAGAATTTTCGCTCTGCGCCCCAAAAACACCCCATACCAAACATCGCCCGCTCAAAGCCCTCAGGCACGTCTAAATGCCCATCATAGCCAAGCATGACATGCTGATTAACAAAATGTTTGTGGGGCACGTTAATCGCCATGCTCCGCCCAGGCAGCGCATCAACCTCTGCGACCATTTTTTGCTTATTAAAATACCCTAACATGGCTTATCTCATCAGTTAATTTTCATATATTCGTATAAGAAAACGTGTGCGTTAAAAACTGTATAGCCACAGCTGAAGACCGCTGCGCTGGCTCAATTGAAGAGACATTTAACATTGCACAAAATTCATCATACTACCAATTCAAATCTATATGACTAACCAGCGGAATAACCTCTTGAAAAATTGGCTGCAAATCAGCTGGTGTTTTTGCGGCAATCGATAAACGATAATCTAACTCTGGCGTAAAGCAGCTAAACTTCCAATCTGCAGGAGTGTCATCAATACTCGAACTCAAGTACAAATCAATTTGCCCTGACTCGCACAATTGAAACCCAAAATTAGATAAGCCCAAAGCAATGCCCTCACCACGCGCCTTCATGTAAGCTTCTTTCAATGTCCAATAATCGAAAAAACGCTCCCGCTGCTGGTCAAAAGGCAATGCAAAAAGTTGCTCGACCTCCGCTCCAAAAAAATAGTTGCGCGCTATGGCTAAAACATTGTTTTTCCGTTTCGTAAATTCAACATCAATGCCAACTGGAAAGTTTGCAACGACGAGAATGACCCAATCAGCAGAATGCGACAAGTTGAAAAAAGGCAATACTGGCTGATCTGCTGCGCACTGAGATTCGGACTTAGGCTTTAAATGTGGCTTTCCTTTAGCGCCCATTTCAAATTCAACATCTTCCGGGCGGGTATCCAATAGCCCACCCAGTGAGGATCGCAACAACGCCCTAGCCACTAAATCACGATGGCGATCTCGTGCAAAGCGATAACGCTGATTTCTAGCAAGCTCGGCAGAACTTAGCATACGGCTGTAACTCTCTGATTGCTTATGCGTAATTGATGAACAACGACTCAAGCCCACCCAAACTGAATCATTTTCTACATGATGTTTAATCATATGGCTCAACGAACAACAGTGACAATAGCGTTTATTACATGACTTTTTGCTATCAAATTTGCATAGCGCTCTATCATCGACGGCGGCGTTCGGCTAGCAACTCGTTAGACTTGAACCAAGACGATATCTGGACCGAACACTCCTTTAGAGCATCTAGGCTCGATAAAACAGGCAAGCTGCATGACTCCATGCTAAAAAAAATGGCGGAATAATTGAATCACGAGTAGTAACCCGCACAACGGTAAGATCCATCGAGACCATTTGTACTGAACCTCCGGATCCATGGGCGAACCGAACCGCTCAAGTACAACAACCATTAATGCCACAGCAATAAACAAATAAAAAAGCAGTTTGAATAAATTTTCCATATAACACTCTCTGGTCCAATCTGGTGTGTCAATGTCAGGTCAAGCATGTAAAAAACAGCATAAATAGCTTAAATAAAAACAACCAGTAGCAAAACGGCTACTAATAAAATCGTCATTACTCGAGTGTTCAAATCACGATAACTATCTATATTGTCAGCAGCTATTGTCTGCCAATCGTCGATATAGTCGCTGCTTTGAGCCGACTCATTTTTTTCGGCAGAAGCAACCACAACACTATCAAGGAAATCGGCGGTTGTTTCAATCGTCAGCAAACTCCTGCGGATGATGGCAAACCCCGAAGAAAAACTTCCTGCTAATGCACAGGCTAAAGCCCAAAGTCGGACTGGCAACCAGTCAAACCACCCGAGCAGTGAATTCGCATCTTGCTGAATAAGCGACTGCGCGCAAGCCTCAGGCTCATCAGAGCTTTCGGAAACGCTATTTTGACTGACGATGGGGGCAACCCTTTGTGCAAAGATTGAGAGCATTCTATAAAATAATGCGCCTGGAGCGCCCAATATTAAAAACCAAAAAATAACCGGAAACCAACTCCCGTAAGCGCAGTATGCAAGCCTTTCGCGCACCTGCGGATAATCATCAGGTTTGATGGCAGAATCGGCCAACGCGAGATCATGATTATGCAAAGATTCAACAACCTCTTTACAAGCGGCACAATAGTCATCTCGGCCCAAAGAATAAAGCACCACAACCAAAGTAATTAGCCAACCTATAAAGCCAAAAAACCAACCGCCCAGCATGGCAAGTATTGCAGCCAAAAACATCGCTGGAAAAATTAAGGTCATTAAAATAGTCGCCTGAGGGCCCAACAGCGGCGCCAACTTTTGCCCAACCCAGTTAGACCAAAGCCACAACCATTGATCACGCTGCAGCTCTTTTAATGAAAATTGGTATTGTATTGCAAGCCAGCTGAGTAGAGTCGGTAAAAAAATCATAGGGTATCCTGCGGAAAAACATTTGCCTGTTTCAGTGTGGTGCGATAGTGCTTCCAATCAAAGCCAGAACCTGGATCGGTTTTACGCCCCGGAGCTATTTGCGCATGACCTGTAATACGCGAATCAGTAATTGCTGGATAAGCACGCTGTATAGCTGTAGTGACCTCAACAAGGCCACGGTACTGTGCGTCGGTAAAAGTCGTCGAGTCAGTACCTTCTAACTCTATACCAATGCTAAAGTCATTGCACCGTGGACGCCCCTCAAAAATCGATTCACCGGCATGCCAAGCTCGATCATTAAAATTGACAAACTGCAGGACGCCTCCGCAGCGACGAATAAGCACATGAGATGAAACTTGCAGATGACAAATTTCAGCAAAATAGGCATGAGCATTGATATCTAACTGGTTTGTGAAAAACGCCTCAATTTCATTGCCACCATACTGACCAGGCGGTAAAGAAATACAATGTATAACTAATAAATCAACGGACATTCCCTCTGGGCGAGCATCACAATTAGGCGAAGCACAGAAGCCAGCGTCTCTCAACAAGCCCTGATGCACAGAATACGTCATAAGTTTACATCTTGAAGATAGAGTGGACGCTTATCATAGCGCAGAGAAGCAATGACGCAAAGTGATC
Source organism: uncultured Pseudomonadales bacterium (assembly GCA_905478995.1). Classification (GTDB taxonomy): domain Bacteria; phylum Pseudomonadota; class Gammaproteobacteria; order Pseudomonadales; family UBA7434; genus UBA7434. The sequence goes on from CAJQKT010000066.1 coordinate 15,773, forward strand.
TTACAACGAAGCGGCACAACGAGAGAAAACCATCGCAGCAACTACCCGCCCAATGCTTGATCAAAGAAGGCTCGTATCCAGAGCGAACCGCCCCTTAACTAAAGGAAAGGAGCTACTGCAATTTTAAATAGCCCCACCAACAAAACTTGATTAGGCTCAGCATCCTCAAGCGCTTTCAGCGACATGCTGCTGCTTACGCAAACCATCAATGATTGATGTAAGGGCCTTATCAAATAACTGTGCGTTTTCTAACAGCAGCATTTCACCTGATTCAAGCATCTGAGCGATCTCATTGACATCCAATTCAGCCGCCTTAGAACCGGTGCGGTTAACAAAAATACGCTTGCCGCTATTACGTAAAACCGCCACCAGTCGGCAACGTTTCTTTTTATTGTCTTCGATTAGTTCAACCCATTGACCAACCGCTAGTTCGCTAGCTGATTTTTGATACGGCCCTAAAGGCTGGTGAGATTCGAACTCACTATGAGTATTGGCCTGACTTACCGCTGCGACTAACAACCCATTTTTAGTAACTGCTCTCGCTTGTTCGCCCAAACCCATCTTTTGCTCCTCGCGGCGATGGTGAGGCCGGTCATTTGACAATTGAGTGTCACCCGCTGGAGAGGGGCGCTGCATGACCTGCATATGTACTTTTTCGAGCTTTTCAAAAAAGTCTCCTACCGCACATTTATCATGATTAATTGAATCGATACCTTGGCGTAATGACTCTAATAAATTGGGCAATTGCGCGAGAAGTTCGGCTCGATCGTCCCGCGTACGCTGCGGTGCCACCGTCCACAACAGCTGCTGCATCGTAATCAGTGCGTCATGCCACTGCTCGCTCTCCTGCCCTTGCTGTAGGTAAGCTAAAAACAATAGATTGCTCCAACTACTTTCAAGCATTACAACAATAAATTCAGGCGTATCGTTTGTTAGGTTCTGCTCAATAATTCGCTTAACGGCGGCCCTGGCACTCGCCGACTCATCACGACCCGACTCCGCGTCTATCAATCGCTTTTTGCGCAATTCGATTCGTTTATTCTCGTCATCAATCCAAGATTTTAAATCGGCCATCACATCAAAAAATATCGTACTGTCGTTTGTATAATCTTGAGTTACCCGTTCAACCGTACTGCAAATAATTTGGTACAGAGGATCTGTATGGTAATTATCTGCTGCCTCCCAGCCAACTACTGCTTGCGTCATTTCATTCAATAATCGGCGCGCTGGATGGCTAGGGGTGCAGAAAAAATTGGATTCGTTTAGTGCCACCTTAATGATGGGAATTTGTAACCGGCTAATTGCCGCTTTCATAGGCCCCGAGACAACGCGATCTTCTATAACCAACTGGAACAACATCGAAACCAATCCAATCACATCACGCTCGCCCTGCCCAATTGAATGACCTTGATTATCTGAGCAGGCAGCCAATTTATTGGCTAGGTTGATTAATAGCTCGTCGGGTCGCTGTATATTCCCAGGCGGTGTGGCGCAGTGGGCAGACACTGCCGTCGGCACGGCTTGCCCCTGCTGTAAGCTATGCAGCAATTGCAACAATACTTCGCTACCTATCGCCGGGTAATTACTGGTTTTCAGCGATTGCAACGCATCGGCCAGTGGGTCAGCCGCGTTGCAAGGCAGGCTGCTTCCATATTCCGGTACATACGACATTAACTGCGCAAGTTCTTGAGCCTGTTGCGTATCTTGCGCAGGGTGAGCAGTTTTAGTATTTTTGGATGAGCCTATCTGATCTTGGCGGTGCAGCGCAGGTGACGATGTACGCCTAACCTGGATCGGTAGCTGCGGCAATATGTTCGCTTGAATTAATTTCTCATTTGATTGCTTATAAACCTGATCGAGGTCGCTGAGAACGATTTTTTCAAAGAGTTTAAACAACACAATGCGTGATTTAATATCAATACCTAGCATACGGCATGCATCCGAAAAATAGTGGCACAAATTCTTCGGCGATATTGGATTTATAAGCAGGCTAGCATCTACTCCTAAAGCTTGATAATCCGCCAAATGGGCCAATCTTGCATTTAATGCGCGCAAAGGCTCGGATAATAGCTTTTGAAACTTAAGCACCATACTATCGATAGCGACCATCTCTTCGACTAAGTCTTCTTCAAGAAGCGCTAACGCGTCACTAGCGTCACTAAAACCTGCCGAGTTCAAGCTAGCGTCCAATTGCTCTGGCTTTTCATCGACGTCAAATATATCAACAAACCCGCTTTGTAAAGCGTTTAGGAATTCTTGCTCAATCTCAACTCGCTTAAAGCGCACTTCACGCATCGATTCGAAAAACATATTCTGTTGCTGGTTGTTCGGTGCATGCTCGGCAAGATCGAACAAGGCATCGTCAACCTTGTCGAACAAGGCTTGTAAATAATTTGAGAGTTGCCTGTGCAAAAACGCTTTTAACTGCACTGCTGGAGCAGACATCCGTCGAGTATTAGACGCTTTTGCGGCGGCTCTTTGAGGGAAGCCATCTGAGAGTGCTGTTCTATTAGACTGAGCAGCCTCGAGAGGTACAATGTTATCTTTAGCGACCATGTTATACGACTACCTTAAAATCCAGAAGGATGGACCCGACAAGCCTAGGTACTATAACTGGCTTGCACTGAGAATCGGGGATATAGGAAAATATCTGGTTATAGTATAATCAGCTCTGTTTGAGTGACGAGCTATAGCAATCTAAGCCGCGATCAGATTCACAGTTTGCTGCCTATGGGTGAGCAGGCTGTGAACAAGTCGACTCACTGTACGTGACGTAGATTTTATTTAAAAATGATCGGTGTTTTACTTGCCTGCTCGCTAGAAAAATCCACCGTTACTCTTCATTAGAAAGACCCACCCAAAGACTCATGTGCAGAGCCCGATTCCTATGTCTGAAGCAGAAGACCCACAGCCGCGTCAATTAGCACAGAATACGCTAGAAGAGAGACCTGCCAAGAGAATGGGTGGGGGGATGTTTATATTGACCTGGATAATATTGCTGGCCATGCTGATTTACTACTTTACTGGAGAAGAGCGCCGGCAATTTAACCCTAATGAAACACCCACCTTGATTGACGTACAAGGCAAACGCACCTTACTACTGAAAGCCAACCGGCAAAATCATTTTGTCATGTCCGGAAAGATCAATGGAAAAGACACCACCCTAGTTTTAGATACGGGCGCCACTAATGTGGCCATCCCTGCCATCATGGCTTCTCGGTTACAGCTTGCCCAAGGTAAACCAGGCATTGCAATGACCGCCAATGGTCCGGTCACCGTGTACAGCACACGCATTGCCAAACTGCAGCTTGGCGAGATTGTATTATACGATGTGCCTGCCGACCTAAACCCTGGCATGAATGCAAGCAATCAAATACTTTTAGGCATGAGTGCCCTTTCACAAGTGGAATTTTCACAACGCGATGGTATGCTGCTCATATCGCAATGACCCAAGCACAGTACAAGCATGCGAATTGAGCCAATGAATTATGCGCCAATAAATAGGTAACAGAAAATCATCCGCAAAGGTTTTTTTTTAAAAAATTTTTTGCATCGCCTCAACTTAAAGTATTGACCATCAAATCACGAACAACCATCCATGAAAAATGACATCGCGCTTCAAGCATCAATTATCCAATCGGTCACTACTGCACTAGCTGAAGATATTGGTAGCGGCGATATCACTGCCATGCTTATCGATGAAAAAAAACAATACTCGGTCAAGGTCATTGCCAGAGAAGCCGCCACCATTTGCGGCGCTGCCTGGGTTAATGAAGCCTTTTTACAAGTTGATCCAAACGTAGCCATTGAATGGCATGTATCCGATGGTGATTCTGTAGCATCCAATCAAACCATCTTTATCGCTATAGGTAAGGCGCAATCGATACTGACCGCCGAGCGTACGGCCTTAAATTTCTTACAACTGCTATCGGGAACAGCAACTACCTGCAGCCACTACGCCCAAGCCATTTCGAATTACAAAACAAAAATACTCGACACACGCAAAACCATTCCGGGGCTACGCCTTGCACAAAAATATGCTGCGCTATGCGGAGGCTGCGTTAATCATCGCGTGGGCTTGTACGATGCCTTTTTAATCAAAGAAAATCATATTGCAGCTTGCGGCTCTATTGCCACCGCCATCACTGAAGCCAAAAAACAACAGCCGGGCAAAACGGTTGAAATTGAGGTTGAAAACATAGAACAACTCCATGAAGCGCTAGATGTAGGCGCTGACATTATTATGTTGGATAATTTTTCGCTAGAGGCGATGCAACAGGCGGTTCAACTCAACGGCGGGCAGGCCAAACTTGAAGCATCAGGTAACATGACCCTCGACCTCATAGCTGACGTGGCCAAAACCGGCGTTGACTACATATCGATTGGCGCGCTGACTAAACACGTGCAGGCCATCGACTTCTCAATGCGGTTTATAGATGCCGAAAAGAATTAGCCGTATTAATGGCTCGCATAGCCTTTGTATAAGCATTAGCAACACGATTAATAAGAAGCTACCGGTAAAGGAGGCTATAACCCTTCACCACTTACTACATGGCCGCTGCAATTAGGTGTCACATAATCAGGCGCTGCAGACAATGCCCATTGCGTGCTTGCCAGCAATCTTCCAGTAGAACAGTCATAGTGCTTATCGACAACGCTATAAGCATCTGTAATGCGAGTGGGCTTAGAAAAAACAGGATGCCACTGGGTAAGAGTGGTTCGAGTAGCCCCAGTGCTAATCACATCTGTTCCAACTCGATCTTGAGCCCACCGTAACCCATCGGTGCGCTTAATTTCACGGCCACGGGTATCATGATCGTAGTCGGTCACATTTCCTGCCCAATCGGTCACTCGATCTAGCAAGCCTTGACTATCGTAGCTATAAAATTGATCGACTGCTTCACAGCTAATAGTCGGATCATTAGCGTTACTATGGGGCTGGCCAGCGACGCGCGTAATCTTTCGAGTATTCGCAACCTCGGCGAAATAATAGCGTGTCTGCTTGCCTCGGGCATTGATCTCAGAAACATAGGGCGCAGCCGGTGCGGTGAAGTGAGAATAATCTAATGTTACTAGCTCAACGCCCGCGGTTGCCTGCGGTGCTTCGCGCTTTGACATCACTGCGCGATGAGCTGCATCGTAAGCCCAAGTGACGTAGCGCAAACCCCGAGAATCAGTGATGCCGGTCAGACCTTGCGGAAATTCGTCATCTTCATAATGATAAGTGGTGTAGGGATTATCCTCTAAAAAAGGGTTATTACCTTCTGCAGTTGGCGTGCTATCTGGGTAGGATGCAAACTTTAAACGCTTATGCTTTTGATCAATATCATATTGCTCATACCCATAGCGATAAATGCCTCCATTGAAATCTATTACTTGTGATAAAAAGCCATCTTGGTAAAAAAACGTAAGCTCTCTATCCGATTGATCGATAACACGGTCAAGTGTTGTTGAATCTCCATCACCACCTTGCTCGTCAGTGAGCTCATAATACAAATCGATAACACTCTGCTTGGAGTCCATTCTGCGCACGAGTCTACCCTGGTTATTAAATCTCTCAACCGAAACGTTACTTTGAAAAAATCGCCAACCTATAATTTCACCCACCTGTACGATGGATTCCAAGCGTGTATCGTTATCGCTATCGCCCACCCAGTCCGCACCTATTTTTTCAAAATAAATTGACCCTGAATTTGGATTTTGTACATAGATATACTTTAAATTGGCATAGTCATTTTTTTCAATGGCTGCCGACGAGCACCCCGAAAAATCATGCCAAACACCACCAATAATGTCAGCACTAGCCGTACAGCCCTCAAGCTCAAATGGCTCGCCGTCCAAAGGCTCTGCGGCGAAACCAAATACTAGCCGCGTTTCAAAATTATGACGCCATTGAGTACCCAGCGACGAACTTGTGCGCTTTGAAGACTGGCTATCATAAGTACGAATAAAATCTAAAGTACTGTGCCCGACATCATCAATATCTTGTTCGTGTTGTATTTTTTGACCGGTAAGAATATTGATGGGATTGCCAGCACTAGGGTCAGGGCAGGATCTCTTTTTACTATTGTCCACACCCAGGCAGACATCACCGGCGCTAAGCACACCCTGTCGACAAACTCTGCCCCACGTGGCAGACCGACCCGACCCCGTATACGTGTCACCTCTGACTGTATCAAAACGGCAGGTAATAGACAGCGCCACACCATTTTGAGTGAGTCTCTCAAGCTTTCTATTAGTAGCATTATTTATCTGACTGCATGAATAATTCCCTGCGGCCTCAGCACTGGCAAAAAACTTCGAGTGTCCATCGGCAATGTACATGTAGTACCCCCACACGGGGTAGCGAGCTGAATAGGCTGTCGACACAAAACCCGAGCAAAGCACCAACACCATTAATACTGTGCAGTGTCTCTTCAGTTGAAGAACGTCACAGCAAATTAAAAAATACGAGCAATTCCTTTTGCCTACTTTTTCCATGAACAAATACTCCATTATTTGTTGCTGAATATTGAATACTAGTTGGTGATTGTCACATGCAGATTATCGGGTCTGCTTCCCATCAAGACAGTGGGTTTTCTACCATTGAGGTAGAGCTGATAGACTTCTATATTAACTTGCTGTCTATCTGGGCTCTTCGCAAATCCAACAACCAATCCTTCATTGTTGTACACCCAGTCGAAAAACTGACTACTTTGTTTTAACCATTTATTAAGTGCCTCCCTCGTCTGAAAATGCAACTGACTGTCTTCGGCAACAATTCTTGGCCCAAACATTTGCCATAGGTATGCACTCGCAGGGTCATAAGCGCCAAGCTTCCCAAACCAGCGCTTTTGGCGAGGAATGAGTGTGCGTCGCTCTTCATAATCATCCCATTGATAAAGCCGCGTTAATGCATCAACATACACTACTCTCACAACACCATTTTTGTTGGTCGCAGTAATTTCCATACCCGGCTGCATGGCCAGCTCTGTAAATGCAAACGGCGCATCGATTTTTTTTTCGTAATTGCACGCTGCTGTTAAAAACAGCACGTAAAAAACAATGATGCCTTTCATCACTACCTCGTATGTTGAACTAAATGGCGAAATAAAATCTTTATTTGAAAGGGCACGTTGGGATTATTGGCCAGATCCCGATCGCACTGCGCCTCGCACTCGGCAAGCTCCTCACATTTATAGCTTTGGCAGTCATTTAAACAGGTGTCGTGATAATAATAAGCCCAGTCTTCATCATC
>CAJQKT010000067.1 GCA_905478995.1 uncultured Pseudomonadales bacterium
CAGGGCGTGGGGAAATCACGGGCTGTGGCTGGCCTTTGCTATGTTCACGGTAGCCCGAGGGCTCACGCTAGCAGCTTATTGGCAAGGCCTACGCCTAGGCAGTGCACGCCCTTCAATGGTCGAGTAAAACAACGCCATAGGCAGTGTTAGGTTTTTTTTATATCAACCAAGACAACTGGCTCTGTCGGTGTTTCATGCTGTAGCGCCTGCTCACCGACACGATGCTGATTGACTCGTGTTGGCAACTCATCTGCTGAGCGCCGTACTTTTTCTTCAAACAGCTCGTTAAAATCACAGTGAACGCAAGCACGCCATTTTTCATCGAGCTTAGAATAAGTAAAAATTTTATCCAACTGCTTGCATGCTGGACACAAAGCTCCGGCTATAAAACGTTTATTTTGCATAGCTGACGCCTTCACCGCCTTAACTTGAAAAATTTACTGGTTACGTGTGCTGCTAACTGGCTATACCGCTGTGCCTGAGGAGCGCGTCATTTGTTGCTGGGCGCCCTCTAAAATGCTCAAACAACTCAGCTGGCTCGCAGCTACCGCCCAGTGAAAGAATATCTGTGTAAAATTTATGGCCTGTCTCACAATCGAAGATGCCGCGCTCCTCAAACAAAGAAAACGCATCTGCCGAGAGGACCTCAGCCCACTTATAACTGTAGTAGCCAGCCGCATAGCCGCCAGCAAAAATATGTGCAAAACCATGCTGAAAGCGGTTGATGTCTGGTATGGCATAGGCGGCAACTCTCTTGCGCACCTCAGATAATGTGTTAGTGATACCCTGCCAATCTGAATGGCCAAAATTCTGATGTATCAAAAAATCAAACAAAGAAAATTCAATTTGCCTAACCATCTGCATTGCCGACTGAAAATTCTTTGCTGCCAACATTTTATCGAGTAAAGCCTTTGGCAGCGTATCACCCGTGGAGAAATGCCGTGTAATTAATGCCAAGGCAGGCTCCTGCCAACACCAATTTTCCATAAACTGGCTAGGCAGCTCAACAGCATCCCACGCCACGCCATTAATGCCGGAGACTGCAGCATAATCAATCTTTGTCAACATATGATGCAAGCCATGGCCAAACTCATGGAACAGCGTGGTCACTTCGTTGTGCGTTAGCAGCGCCGGCTTGTCGGTGGCAGGGGGTGTGAAGTTGCAAACTAAAAAAGCTACCGGCAGCTGCAGCTCACCGCCCAATGACAAACGGCGCGATTTACAATCAGCCATCCAGGCGCCGCCTCGCTTACCTGCTCGAGCATATAAGTCGAGATAAAATTTTGCCTGGAGCTGCTCATTAGAATCAAACACCTCATAAAATCGTACGTCGCTATGCCAGCTACCCGATGGCACTTGAGTGCGAATTTCTAAGCCATAAAGCCGCTTAACCACCTCGAACATACCGCTTATAACGCTATCTATAGGAAAATAAGGTTTCAGCTCCTCTTGCGAAACGTTATAGCGCGCAACGCGAAGTTTTTCGGAAGCATAAGGGACATCCCACGCCTGAAGCTGCGTCAACCCGAGCTCGGTACGTGCAAATGCCTCAAGCTCGGTATATTCACGCCGCGCAAAAGTGACGCTTTTATTTGCAAGATTGTTAAGGAAATCCAACACTTGCTCAGTTGATCCAGCCATTTTTGTCGTTATAGAAAGCTCCGCGTAGTTGTTGTAACCAAGCAAAGTAGCAAGCTCATGGCGCAAAGCAAGAATCTCTTCCATCGGCTGACTGTTATCATATTCGCCTGCGTTGGGGCCTAAGTCTGAAGCGCGAGTGACATAAGCGGCGTACATTTCTTCGCGCAACTGACGATTGTCACAATATTGCATGAGCGGTAGATAATCGGGTATATCGAGAGTAAACAAGTATCCCTGTAAATCATTTGCCCGCGCACGCTCTTGCGCCGCTTGCATTGCACTTTCAGGCAGACCCTGTAATTGATGGGCATCGTCAACTTGCTTAGTGTAGGCGCGCGTCGCATCGAGCACGTTATTAGAAAATGTAGTAGTAAGCTTCGCCAAGCGATTTTTAATCTCAGCATAGCGCCTCTGCTCAACCGAATTTAAATCGACGCCCGCTAACTTAAAGTCACGCAAACTATTATTGATGACTTTCTGCTGCGCAGTATCCAACTGAGGAAAAATGACGCTGTTACGCAAATTGCGCGTCGCCTTAAACAAACCCTTATGTTGGCCCATATAGGTATTGAACTGTGTGAGAAGCGGTAAACAATCACTATGTGCTTGACGAATTTCGTCCGTGTTGCTCACCCCATTCAAGTGGCTGATCACAGCCCATACCTGCTCAAGCCGATCAAGCGCCTGCTCGATGGGTGCCATCAACGTATCCCAGCCAACGGAAACACCCGAAGCAGAATCATTCACTGCCGTGACTGTCGCTTCAATAGAAGCCTCACTCTGGCGAATAATTTCCTCAACGGCAGGCAAGAAATGCTCGGGCTTTACCGTATCAAATAATGGTAGAGCATTGAGCGGGCGGGCAGTTAACAGCGGGTTCGTCATCTTAATTTTTCTACTCTCTTAATCAAATTAATAGCTACAGCCTAGCCGAACGAAGAAAACTAGCAGGCCAATAAAATCCCAGAGCGCAGTCATGTTAGCAAGATCGTTCATTAGCTGATACGCTTAAAATCAACTTCACTGGCAACAGCCATGACTTGGCAGAAACACAACGCTTCTAACGCCCTAACCATACGACGTAGTAGATGACGATGAGTAACTTACGTAAATACCGCAACAACAGCCCACAAATAGACCGTGCTGTGTATATTGATTCGACCGCAACAATCATTGGCGATGTGGAAATTGGGGCAGACAGTTCGGTATGGCCACAGAGCGTGATACGGGGCGATGTTAATCGTATTCGTGTGGGTGCGCGCAGCAACATACAAGATGGCTGCATCATCCATGTTTCGCGACCAACATCTAGCTTACCCGATGGTCACCCAACCTTAATAGCGAACGATGTAACCATCGGTCATGGCGCAATTTTGCACGGATGCTCGATTGCCTGTTGCGTATTAGTCGGCAATGGTGCGGTAGTGATGGATGGTGTGTGCATTGAAAGCCATGTGATAGTCGGCGCCAATTCTCTCGTGCCCCCAGGAAAAACGCTCAGCAGTGGCTACCTTTACATCGGATCGCCATGCCAACAAGCACGCAAACTCACCGACGCTGAAATTCAAAGCCTACAAACATCGGCCAATAACTATGTTGCATTAAAAGACGAGTACCTGGATGCCGAAAAAATTTAATCCGCAGGAGTTGTTGCAACTCATCTGGCTTAAAGTATCTGCGTATTAATGCTGCCAGCCGGTAGTTAGCGTGCTCGCTCCAAGCGATAATGGCCGCTATAGGGCGGCCACAATTCTATATACGGTTGCATCGCGTTAACCAAATGTACTTTGCGCATTCGCTCTATGCCAAAGTCGTTAGTGTAAACCTGATAGCGCCCAGTGCGTAATACCGGCGAGTGGATGCGCAGCGCACGACCCACTCGCTGCAACCTGTAGCCCCTAAAAGGCGCCGCCAGCGGCTCACCAATAAAATTACCTTGCCCTGGCATATGTACGCTCTTCCAGTAAGCTTCCATTAAAGTGCTACCCGAAGCATAGTGCCACATCGCTAACAGCGGATTCGGAAATTTTTGCACAAAAGCACAAGGCTCAATAGCAGTACCATAGGAGCCGGTGGCCCCCGCTTCAAGCCAGCGCATTGCACTCATTTGTCCAGAATCGGTCAACATCCCTCCGTATGAGGTTAAATGATCAGCCATTGCGCCAGATAAAAATTTCAGGGTATCTAAGCCTTCGACAGACTGTGCGCCCGTAAAATAAAAAAGCACATCGCTTTTATTCTCAATCGTATCCTGCTCGAGGACCTGCACATCAAACCGGTCACCAAACGTTTGCTGGACTTCTGAGAAAAAGCGCTTGCGCACAGAGCGGGCCTGATCACTAGTGGCTAACAAAAAAGCACGGCCAAATGGCTGAGTATCGTCGGCAGCCACGCCACGATCAATTAACGCCTTGGCTTGGTCTAAATTATCCGCTGCAAGTAACATAGTGGGCCGTATGCCAAAGTCAGCATATGGTTTGACGCTGCCGGAATGATAATACGCAGTGGTTCGTGTAAGTTTGCAGCCTACCGCGCAATACGCCACATCGTACCCAAGCGTAAAAGCCGCCGACATACTCATACAGCCTACACGATATGGCTGCGCCCATGCCAAAGCATACGCCTGAATATTTTCGCCTAGCTTTGCATCGATTACTTTTTTTTGTACTGCAAAAACACCAGGGTCAACAACCTGCTGCTCAGGATCAAATGAAATACTAACGATATTTTCAAGGGGTATGTTACGAGCAGATTGATAGTATTGCGCTATTTTTTCGCTTAAAAGGTCCCCCTCAATAAAAACAACGGCAACCTGGCGCGGTGACAAACCAGAAGCAGGCAATTCGATAGTTGGCATAGATGCCACAGCTATAGCTGATGGCAAGGCAAGCAACATGAGCAGAGTGAGCTGCTTGATTACAATAATAAGACGCCGCGTCATATTTGCCATAGGAGACTATAAGCTCGATCTAATTCGATCGATAACGGGAGCCGCCTGAGGCCGCACTCCGCGCCACAAAGTAAATGACTCAGCCGCCTGCTCAACAAGCATGCCTAGGCCATCAGCAATACTACGAGCACCTTGCTGCGCCGCCCACTGTAAAAACAAAGTAGGGCTTGAGCCGTATACCATATCGTAACAACGCGCATGATTCACTATCGCTGCTGAAACCTCAGGGAGGTCGCCGGCTAAGCTTGCGCTAGTGCCATTAATGACGATATCGAAATCGCCCTCAAGCTCGGCGAAGTTGTTAGCTGAGAGTGCGACCGAAGCTTGCTCTGCGTCCGCAGCAAATTGCTCTTGTAAAACAACCGCTTTAGCATGTGTGCGATTAGCAATAACGAGACTTGCCGGGCTGCTGGCAATCAGTGGAGCGAGCACTCCACGCACCGCACCCCCCGCGCCCAAAACCAACAGGCGCTTCCCGGCCACAGGCCAGCGCAAATTGTTAGTCAAATCTCGGCACAAGCCAGCGCCGTCCGTGTTGTCGCCGTAGAGCACACCATCTTGGTAATAAAGGGTATTGACCGCACCAGCCTTAGCAGCTGCTTCACTCAGCTCAGTTGCCATAGCAAATGCCCGCTGCTTAAAAGGCACTGTAATATTTAGGCCACCCCCACCACTGTGAAAAAATTGATGAACCGCCGATTCGAATGCGGGTAATTCAATACATGCTTTGTCATAGCGAATAGGCTGCTGGGTTTGCTGCGCAAACGCTGCGTGAATGGCCGGCGATAAGCTGTGCGCTATCGGGTTGCCAAAAACCGCATAGCTCGTGAGTTGATTATGAGCGGTGGGTCGAGCAGCATTATTATTATCATCAGGCATAAGGCATTAGCTATCGGTTAGATGGTTCACTGGAGTGGCCAACCAGTCGCGCGGCCGTAAAAAATCACTGTATAAGGCGGCTTCGGCCGAGCCCTTAGCGGGCGTGTACTGGTAAACCCACTCAGCGTGAGGCGGTAACGACATTAAAATTGACTCGGTACGGCCGCCCGTTTGCAAGCCAAATAACGTACCACGATCGTAAACTAAATTAAATTCAACATAGCGGCCTCGACGATAGCGTTGAAACTTTTTTTGCTCTGCCGTAAAAGCGCGCGCTCTTTTGCGCTCGACGATCTGCTTATAGGCCTGCAAATAAGCATCGCCCACTGCACGCAAAAAAGCCAAGCACTGATCAAAGCTCCAACGATTGAGGTCGTCAAAAAATAGGCCGCCGATGCCTCGCTGCTCCTGACGATGCGGAAGAAAAAAGTAGTCATCGCACCATTGTTTAAACTCAGCGTAAACATCAGAACCGAAGGCATCACAAGCCTGCTTAGCATATTGATGCCACAAACGACAATCTTGCTCATCGCCATAATAGGGCGTCAAATCAAAGCCTCCACCAAACCACCAAACAGGTTCGGCATCGGGCTTTTCAGCAAGAAAAAAACGCAAGTTGGCGTGCGAGGTGGGTATGTGGGGATTATCGGGATGCAGCACAACCGAAACACCCATTGCCTCGAAACCGCGGCCCGCAAGCTCAGGCCGATTAGCCGTAGCCGATGCCGGCATCGTTTTACCCATTACGTGGGAAAAGTTAGCCCCGCCTTTTTCAAAGACTGCGCCATTTTCTAGTATTCGGGTTTGCCCACCCCCCCCCTCAGCACGCTGCCAAACATCTTCGCGAAAATCTGCCTTGCCATCGAGGGCGGTAAAAGTAGCCGTGAGCTGTGACTGATAATCAAGCAGGAAATCGAGTACCGCTTGCTTATTAATAGAATTGAATGTGGACATGGATTCGCTGGCTTCGGCAATCATTAAAAACAATGCGCTCGTTAAATCGACAACGCGTGTCGAGCAACGCAATCCTGACAAAATGTTGCGTGTCAGGCGCTAGAGATCTAGTTTAACGCAGTTAGAGGCTATTCAGCGCAATTGCTGGCCCGATGCAAGATCAATAATGTGCGAGGGGTTGAGCATGCCACTGGTAGAACCGGCCACATAGCTGGCAACGCGTGGCCCAAAATAGGCGCGGGCCCGCAGCTCAGTGTAGGCTGGCAATTGGCCAGCACGGTTTGCGGAGGTCGACACCAGCATACCACCAAAACCTTCACATAACGCTTTTACAATGGGGTGATGTGAAATACGAACTGCCACTGAACTGTGTGACCCACTAATCCAGCTGGGCACGCGAGCGCGGTGAGCAATTAACCATGTAGTAGGCTGGGCGTTATGCTGCGCCAGCAAGCGGCGCTGTTCGATAGGCAGACCATCAACTAAATCGCCGAGCTGGCTGTAATCGGCCGCTACCAAAATCAGCCCTTTATCGACGCTGCGGTGCTTTAAAGCGAGCAATTGCTCAACCGCATCGCGGCTCCAAGGATCACAACCGAGACCCCAAACAGCTTCGGTTGGATAGGCAATAAGCTCGCCTTGCTGCAGGGCCGCTAAAGCTGCCTGATGACGCCATGACTGGTGCAAATAATGCCTATTCGTCATACAGCTATAGCCCTGCGCAAAAGCGGCGCGGCCGGCATAATAAACGCCCGGTATTAACTCGCGCTTTGATTAAGTTTGGCTTGCAGGGCGGCATCTTTAGCTTGCACGGCTTTAGCTGACTCTGCACGCTCAGCCTTGACCAATTCGGCCAAGCTGGGGTCAGCCGTAGCAAGAATTTGTGCCGCCAAATATGCAGCATTTTTAGCGCCCGCCTTGCCAATAGCAACGGTCGCTACAGGAATACCGCCCGGCATTTGCACGGTCGATAATAAAGCGTCAAGACCCTCAAGCGAAGCGTTGATAGGAACACCGATAACTGGCTTAACCGTAATAGCTGCGACGGCACCGGCAAGATGCGCCGCCATACCGGCAGCAGCAATAAAAACGCCGCAACCGCGTTGGTCGGCATCAGTAACATAAGCATGCGTGGCCGCTGGTGTGCGGTGCGCAGAAGTTACTTTGACTTCAACGCGCAGACCAAATTTCTTCAAGGTGTCGATAGCTGGCTGCATTTGGGGAAGATCGGAGTCGGACCCCATAAGTACTGCTACAAAACTGTCACTCATACTGATTCTCTTTAAAAATTAAACATGTCGAATATTGCCGCTACACGATGATGCCTGTGTGAACAGCGTGTTTCAATCTAGGCCAATCGCTGATTATAAGCCTTAGCATGGGCTCGCCATGTATTGAGCTCAAGGCGGGGCAAATTACAGAAAAGTGCGGCTGCATGCAAGTGGTGCCGGCACCTTAGCACGGCTTTTTACTACATTTTGCCTAATCCTTAGGGTTGGATTATCGACTATATTTTCAAACTATACTGCCCGCCCACCGCAATAATGAACCCCAATAGCTCTAAATCTACTAAAGCCATATTGAGTTGGTCCGCCGGCAGGCCACAACCTCGACTGACCATTTCGAATGAAGCCGAATCGCTTTGAATGGCCGCTAACACGCGGCGTAATTCTGGCGAAAGTGCCGAGCTATCCGACGCAGGGCCATGGGCGCAATTATCTGCCGCGTCGGCAGGTAGGCTCAACGAGCGAAAGCCTCCGAGCACCGCCAAAACATCGTCGGCCGACTCGATCAAGTGTGCGCCGTCACGGATCAATTGATGGCAACCTTTACTCTGGCTGTTATTGACAGCGCCCGGCACCGCAAACACTTCCCGACCCTGCTCTGCAGCGCAGTTCGCGGTGATCAACGAACCGCTGGGCAAGCCAGCCTCAACCACCACCACGCCAAGACTCAACGCTGCCACAATCCGATTGCGGCGAGGAAACAAACCCGGATGAGTGGATGTTCCAAGTGGCATTTCGGTCACTAGCGCACCGCTGTGTTTAATTCGCTGCGATAACTGGAAGTTGCTCGCCGGATACATTACATCAAGCCCTGTGGCCATCACAGCCACGGTTCGGCCGGAACTGTCTAGAGCGCCCTGATGAGTCGCCGTGTCGATACCTAAAGCCATACCACTCGTCACCACCAAGCCTGCCTCAGCAAGGTTGCGGGCCAAACGCTGGGCAAATTGGCGCCCCGTAATTGAAGGTTTGCGAGTGCCCACTATCGATATACTATCTGACACCAATAGGCCTGTTTGTCCATGCACAAAAAGCAGTGGCGGACAATCAGCCAACTCACGCAGCAACGGAGGAAAGCGCGAATCATCTTTAGTTAACGCCACCCCACCGTGGGTATCGAGCCAGCCCAAGGTTTGCTCGGCGATCTGCCAGTACACACTGCTACGCGGACTGCGTAAAAATCCGGTTAAGCGACGTCTTACTGGGGCGCTTAAAAACTCCAGTTGACGAGCGTTCGGGCCTAATTCGAGCAACTGTAATACGGTCGTTTGAGAAGCTAGCAAGTGGTTCAGCCCTACCGCGCCGAGCCCATCAACTTGCTGTAGCGCAAGCAGTGCAAGCAGCGCCTCACGAGAGTTACCCGTACAATCATTGCCAGTGGTCGGTTTGCTCGGGTGAGCATGGGTAAAATTAAAAAAAGAGGGGGGGCGTGAATGGGTCATCGGATCATCCTTGATCGCAAAAAAATTGTAAGCGCCTAAGCTACGCTGTTGACACTGTGTAGATCAGCCCGTCATCAAAGCTAACCAACCCGAGCGTACCTAAATTATAAGCTTGATAAAGAGCCTAGCCAACTACTTAAGGGTTAGTCACCTCATCCATTACAGACAACGGGCGCTCAGCTTCAAGGATGATCCCATAACTGACCTTATCAAACACCTTAAAAATCATCATCAAGCCAGCTCGCTCGCTCGGTAGCTTCACGCTGCCACGCTTGACCGGATCACGCACCGTCTCACCGGCACGATCAACACCTAATACGTCGCCAATCATCATTCCCTCGCGGGCACCCCGGTTAATGGTCACCACATCGTAGCGGCCAACATTGGCAACCCCAGACTCAACCGCAATGATATTGCCGTTAACGTCATCTTCGGGCGACTTAGGGTAATAAACCGATGGCACATCTTCATTGGGCAGCGCCAAAAAACGATCGCCAGTGCGAACCTCCTCTTTGCTGTAATTCAGCCCAATTGTAGCAACATCCTCATTTTCAGCCTTAATTTGGCCTGCGCCAATTTCTATGGCCTGCACACCCAGTTTTTCGCCTGTTTCGGGGTCATAGTAGGTCTTACCTTCACGATAAATCCCAAAAAAGCGGCTTTGCTGATCAAAGTCACCGCGGCCATAGACAGTATCGCCAGCGGCACTGACCAAACGGTGGTCTGACCCAGCTACAACGTAGGGAGCAGCCTCAAGCAATTCAAGATCAACAACACGACTGCGCGATAGAAAACTGCTCAGCACATCAGCAGGAATAGCAGGAATGGCCGCACCTAAAGGTGACGTGCGAATACTTGGCGACAGCTTCATCGGGCCTCGATTAACGACTAAGCGAGGCCGGCCATCGATATAAATCATGGTTAAGATATCGCCTGGATAAATCAGATGCGGGTTGGCAACTTGCGGATTAACTTGCCAGATTTCCGGCCACAGCCATGGGCTATTGAGATATAAGCCTGATATATCCCACAGCGTATCGCCCTGGACAACCGTATAGGTGCTGGGGTAGTCAGACCGTAATGCAACCTGTGCATGCACTAACGAGACAAACCATGCAGCCAGCAATACCAGCAACCCAGAGCAGATTTTTTTCATCGTAAATTTCCTTTCGCGCAATTTGTGCTGGCTTGACGTGAATACCGCAGCTTGGCCGTAGATTATTTTTTCGTCAGCTGATACGAAGTTACCTCTACCGCCTGTATAATATAGCAGGCGACACTCTTACAAGCGGCAAATATTCCGCATAAATGTCGGTAATTACTCGTTTTTTTGCTCGCGGTTATTTGAACGTGATGTAATTCGCGAGACAATTTGTCACACATCACAGAATTGATTGCTAAGGCTCTTCAATTCATTTTTTATAGCCTGCCCAGCATCAAGCAGGCCCTCAATTAAACTGTATACGTATGGCTATTCTCGACATCCTCGAATTTCCTGACCCTCTGTTGCGCACCATCGCGCGGCCCGTTGAGCAAGTGGACGAATCTATTCGCCAACTCGTGGCTGACATGCTCGAAACCATGTATCACGCCGAAGGTATAGGGCTGGCTGCAACGCAAGTGAACGTTCACAAACGTGTGGTGGTGATCGATACTTCAGAGGATCGCAACCAGCCGCAAGTTTTTATCAATCCGCGTATTAAAATACTCAATGACGCAACTATGGAGTACCAGGAAGGCTGCTTGTCGGTACCGGGGTACTATGAAAAAGTGGAGCGCCCCAGCGCTATCAAAATTGCAGCGCTCGACACACAGGGCGAAAAATTTATCCTCGAACCCGATGGCGTCCTTGCTGTGTGTATTCAGCATGAAATTGATCATCTCAATGGCAAGCTGTTCGTCGATTACATATCCACGCTTAAGCGCAATCGCATTAAACAAAAATTGCAAAAAGAACGCCGCTTGGCGTAAATGTTGTTACTTAGTTGGTCGCTAGCGCGGCGGATGCTAGGCCAAATTAGTCCCCACTCAACTACCTAAAAGGTAACTACTTAACTGTGCGCATTCTTTTCGCCGGCACGCCCGAATTTGCAGCGGCCCATTTACAGGCCCTATTGGATTGCGACTCGCACGAACTGGTAGCTGTTTACACGCAGCCAGACCGTCGCGCTGGGCGTGGCAAACGCATGAGCATCTCGCCAGTCAAAGCCCTGGCTCAATCGGCAGGCCTTATCATCGAACAACCCCTTTCACTCAAGGACAGCGCGGCACAACAACAATTAGCAAGCTATCAAGCCGATGTTTTGGTCGTTGCGGCCTACGGTTTGTTATTACCCCCAGCCATTCTCAGCGCGCCACGCTTAGGTTGTATTAATGTGCACGCCTCGCTGCTACCGCACTGGCGCGGAGCAGCACCTGTGGAACGAGCTATCCAAGCCGGCGATAGCGAAACGGGCGTAACCATCATGCAGATGGATGAAGGCCTAGACACCGGAGACATGCTCTTAGAATCACGGTGCACTATTACTGAGGATGAGACCGGTGACTCACTGCGTCAAAAGCTAACTGAGCTAGGTCGGCCTGCACTTATGAGTACACTTGAAAAAATGGCCAGCGGTAAAGTAGGCGGCACGGTGCAGGATGAGGCACATGCCAGCTACGCCAAAAAACTCGACAAATCTGAAGCGCGTATTAATTGGCAAGCGTCGGCTGCATTAATCGATCGAACCATTCGTGCCTTCACCTCAGCCATGCCTTGTTATGCCATGCTAGAAGAGCAGCGGATTAAGATTCTAAGTGCACATATTAATGCACCCATCAACGCTTTGAATGACGACACAGCCAGCAATGCCCCCCGAGCAGGACGAATTCTCGACGTCCAGAGCCACGCTATAGTTGTGCAATGTGGTAGCGGCATAGTAGCCATTACGCAGGTGCAGTTAGCCGGTACTAAACCTATGTCAATTGCAGCGCTACTCAATGGCCGGCCCACCTTTTTTAAAC
>CAJQKT010000068.1 GCA_905478995.1 uncultured Pseudomonadales bacterium
GGCGGCTTACTCGACACATCGTAAACAACACGCGACACATGCACAATTTCATTAATTATTCGCCGCGAAATATGCTCAAGCAGATCGTAGGGTAAATGTGCCCAGCGCGCCGTCATGAAGTCAACCGTCTCAACCGCCCGCAACGCAATAACCCATTCATAACGGCGCGCGTCACCCACTACCCCCACCGATTTGATTGGTAAGAAAACGGCAAAAGCTTGACTGGTTTTGGCATACCAACCCGAGTTGTGAAGCTCTTCAATAAAAATATGGTCTGCCATGCGCAGTACATCCGCATACTCTTTTTTAACCTCGCCCAGTATACGCACACCAAGGCCAGGCCCTGGAAAAGGATGCCGGTGAACCATTTCGGGCGGCAAGCCTAACTCAACGCCTAAACGACGCACTTCATCCTTAAACAATTCGCGCAGCGGCTCAATCAATTTGAGATTCATATGCTCGGGCAAGCCACCGACGTTGTGGTGGGATTTAATCACATGGGCTTTGCCATGCTTCGATGCCGCCGACTCTATGACATCAGGATAAATGGTGCCCTGCGCCAACCAGTTGGCATTTTCAATCTTCCCTGCTTCGCGCTCAAAAATATCGATGAACGTATTGCCAATGATTTTGCGCTTTTGTTCAGGGTCGGCCACACCGGCCAACTTGCTTAAGAACTCCTCTTCCGCATCAACGCGAATAACTACCACACCCATGTTGGCAGCAAACATCTCCATTACCTGCGCGCCTTCATTGTGCCGCAGCAAGCCGTTATCAACAAATACACAAGTGAGCTGCTGACCAATGGCTTTGTGCAAAAGCGCCGCGACTACAGAAGAGTCGACGCCTCCAGACAAGCCCAATATAACTTGATCATTGCCAACGGCCTCGCGCACACTATCTACTTCTTTTTGCGCGATATTGGCGATACTCCACAGGCCATCACAACCACAAATATCAATCGCAAAACGGGTCAGTAATTCTTGCCCTTTCGCCGTATGAGTAACCTCTGGGTGAAACTGCACGCCGTAAAGCTTGCGACTATCGTCGCCCATGGCAGCAATAGGTGCACTGCTCGTGCTGGCCACTAGCGCAAACCCTGCAGGCAACTGAGTGACTTTGTCACCATGACTCATCCATACATTGAGCGACTCGCCCTCTGCAATTAGGCCATCAGTTAATTCAGAAGAATTTTCGAGTAGAATTTCAGCATGGCCAAACTCATGCTTAGCCGACGGCTCAACGGCTCCACCGAGCTGCGCCGCCATCGTCTGCATGCCATAGCATATGCCCAATATGGGTAAGCCCAGCGAAAAGATCGCTAGCGGCGCTGACGGGGCTTCATCACCCACTACCGTTTCAGGACCGCCTGATAAAATAATGCCTTTAACATTGGCTTCGCTAAAAATAGCGGGATCAACATCCCAAGGAATAATTTCTGAGTAAACACCACACTCACGAATTCGCCGAGCAATGAGCTGCGTATACTGAGAACCAAAGTCGACAATGAGAATTCGTTGTGACTGAATATTAGCTGGCATAGTTAAAGGCTTCTTTGATAAATTAAATAATGTGTAAGCTCATTACGCTAACAAAATTAAATCGTTAGCGTAATGAGAAAATCAGAAGGCAGCCTACATAGGCCACTGGGGTCTACCAAGAATTACTTACTGAACAGGATAGTTAGGCGCTTCCTTAGTGATGCTCACGTCATGTACGTGACTCTCGCTCATTCCCGCAGCAGTGACTTTCACAAACTTGGGCTTGACCTGCATTTCAGCAATATCTGCGCACCCGGTATAACCCATAGCTGAACGCACACCACCGACAAGTTGAGCAATGATGCGATTGACTGGACCTTTATAGGGTACTCGCCCTTCAATACCTTCAGGCACTAGCTTTTCCGTACCGGCACTGGCGTCTTGAAAGTAACGATCGCTGGAGCCTTGCTTTTGAGCCATGGCACCTAGTGATCCCATACCACGATAAGCCTTGTAGGTTCGCCCTTGATAAAGTTCCACCTCACCCGGAGCCTCCTCGGTACCTGCCAACAAACTACCCACCATCACCGAATCAGCTCCAGCCACTATAGCCTTAGCAATATCACCACTAAAGCGAATACCGCCATCGGCAATAACTGGCACGCGCCCGGCCAGGGCCTTAGTGACTTGTGAAACAGCCGTGATTTGTGGCACACCAACACCCGTAACAATCCGCGTAGTACAAATTGAGCCAGGGCCAATACCCACCTTAACTGCATCGGCACCCGCTTCTTCAAGTGCCAGCGCAGCTTCGGCCGTAGCAATATTGCCACCGATCACCTGCACGCCAGGATAATTTTTCTTTATCCAGCGAACTCGATCTAACACGTTTTTTGAGTGGCCGTGCGCGGTATCCACACACAATACGTCAACGCCTGCATCAACCAAGCTTGCTATCCGCTCATCGGTATCGCCAGCAACACCAACAGCCGCCCCCACACGAAGCTGCCCAGACTCATCTTTACAGGAGTTTGGGAAACGCTGCGCCAACTCTAAATCCTTAACCGTAATCATGCCGCACAAATCAAAGCTTTCATTAATCACTAACACTTTTTCAATGCGGTTTTCATGCAGTATATTTTTAACATCTTCAGGCGCCGTGCCCTCTAACACTGTCACCAGCTTTTCTTTAGGTGTCATAATTGTGCGAACATGCGCATTCATGTTGGTTTCGTAACGAACATCTCGGCTGGTAACAATACCAACTAACATACCTTGTTCCATAACGGGAACGCCTGAGATATTGTGCTGTAATTTAATATCTAATAATTCTCGAATAGTGCCATCGGCATCAATCGTTATAGGGTCGCGAACCACGCCGCTCTCGAACTTTTTGACTGCTCGAACTTCCTTGGCTTGCTGCTCCACACTCATGTTTTTATGGATCATGCCAATACCACCTTCTTGCGCTAATGCAATCGCTAAGCGCGACTCAGTAACGGTGTCCATGGCAGAGGATAGGAGTGGAATATTGAGCGAGATTTTACGTGTTAATCGGGTTTGCATAGAAACGCCCGTGGCAAGCATTTCGGAATAATCGGGCAACAACAACACGTCATCGAATGTAAGGGCTTCGTGGGCGATGCGAGGCATAGAAAATGGTCCTTTTGACCTGAGGTTTAACAGAACAAGAGTGCACTGTGTAAAGCATAAAAGCGCTCAGCATGAGCTTTTCTTAGCTAATTAACAGTGCATTATAAGTCTCGCGTGATGCTGGGTAAATGGGACATTTGCCAACCACACTGGTACGACTTGCCCTTCACCCGTACAATCACGAACCAGCTTGGCTGATGGTGCTCGAAAAACGCCTCACAGACTAAGTAAAATCAAATCCGCTACCGCGTACAGACAGCATGTCCGAAACTCTTTACTCAGTCACCGAGCTCAACAAAGTCGCCAAAAATGCTCTCGAGCGGACATTTGCCGGCGTGATGGTTGAGGGCGAAATATCTGATTTACTGCAGCACCGCTCTGGACATTGGTACTTCACGCTCAAAGACGATCACGCCCAACTGCGCTCGGCCATGTTTCGCTCGAGCAATCAGCGCGTTGCTTTTAATCCAAAAAATGGCCAACAAGTGGTGCTCACTGGGCGATTGAGCATTTATGAAGCGCGCGGCAGCTACCAGTTTATTGCCGAAAAGATGGCTCCAGCGGGCCTGGGCAAGCTCCAACTGGCCTTTGATGAACTCAAAAGTAGACTCTCTCTAGAAGGCCTATTTGAGCCTGGCATAAAAAAAGAACTCCCTACCCTACCGCGCCAAGTCGCCGTAATCACATCACCGCAAGGTGCTGCCATTCGTGACATACAAAGTACCTTTGCGCGCCGCTTTGCCGGCATTGAACTCGTCGTTATTCCAGTAGCGGTGCAAGGCAATGGGGCGGCGCATCAAATTGCCAGCGCCATTGAGCTAGCTAACCAGCTGGCCAACGGTGAGCGCACGATGCCGGCATCCGCTAAAAACTCAGTCCGGCCTGAAGCCATTATTATTGGGCGAGGTGGCGGCTCACTAGAAGACCTGTGGAGCTTTAACGAAGCTGAAGTAGCGTATGCAGTTTTCAACTCCAAACTGCCCATCGTAAGCGCCGTAGGACACGAAACCGACTTCACCATAGCTGACTTTGTAGCTGATGCACGCGCTGCAACTCCTACCGCAGCAGCTGAGCTACTCAGCCCCAACAGTCATGAAATGACCCAGAAACTGCAAGCGATACATGCTCGTCTGGCCAGAGAAATCCACCGCCGCACTCACCAAGCCGGCATGCGACTTAATCACTTAACTGCGCGACTCAAGCACCCCGGCGAGCGAGTTCAGCAACAGGCTCAGCGTGTTGACCATCTCGACATGCGACTATGGGGCGCAATGCAGCAGCGGCTAACTATCACTAAAACGGCCTTCACGCGAAGCCAACTTGAACTGCTCCACCTCTCGCCACACAATCGCTTAGTAGCCGCCAAAACACAACTCAACCAACTCCATAGGCGGCTATTAAGTTCGGCGTCACGCCAGCTCGAAGTACAGCGAGCGCGCAGCTCGCAACTGGCTTCGGCGCTGCACTTGGTCAGCCCATTGGCAACGCTGCAACGAGGTTACGCCATTGTGAAGGATGAAAAGGAAGCAGTGATTAGGTCGACCAAACCCGTACATAGCGGCAGTCAAATTAGCGCACACCTGTACGATGGCACGCTGATCTGTACGGTCAATGAGGTAGTTAACAATACGTTAGAAGACTCTAACGAACCCAACTAGGCAAAGCTGAGAAAATAATAAAAAGATTTACGATTGGGGCGCCGCACAGCGAACGCCCTAAAACACCTAGCACCCAGCAAACTTAGTAATTGGCTGGCAGGCGCCGATGAATAACAATGTGGCGGTTTTCAAAGCTGATATAACCACCAATGGTTAGGTCTTTAAGAATTCGCGCCACCATTTCACGCGAGGCGCCAACGCGGTCGGCTATGTCTTGCTGAGTAAGCTTCTCTTCGACATAAAATTCTTCATTGCGCTCGGTAGCCAAGCTATTAAGCACCTTCGTTACTCGCCCATAGACATCTTGCAAGGCCAAGCTTTTAACTTTTTCGGTAAGCGCGCGAACTCGTCGCGTAATATTTCGTATTAAGGTTTTAGCAATATTAGGATGCTCATCTAAAACCCGGCTAAAATCCTGCTTGTAGATGATACAAAAATCGGCTTTTTCCATGGTACGCACCGATGCTGAACGGCGATCGTCGTCTAGTAATGCCAACTCACCAAAGTAGTCACCACCGCCCAGCGTATTCATAATAAATTCTTTGCCGTTTTTGTCGCTGCAGTATACTTTGACCTTACCCGACTCAATGACATACAGCGAATCCGCCACATCATTTTCATTGATGATAACCGTGTTTTTTGGGTAGCTTCTGCGAATGCTTGATTCTTCCAAAGCCGTCAATTCTGTATCTGACAGACCCGCAAAAATTTCAACAGTTTTTAACACGCTCACTATTGTGATCTCCGGATAATTATTTCGGTAATGATATTAGATATAGCCTGCGGCTGCTTGTGCGCGCCCCATCGTTTTTTCTACTATATATACGTTTTTTTCGCATACAGGCGCCAGCAACTCTTGCATCTGTACTCTTCCCTAACTCTTCCCTGCGCCCGCATAACAAAGCGCAAAAAGTGCTAACTGGCAGGGAATTGCGCAGCTTAACAACAAGTGCCGCATCGTGCGCGCATTTTCAACGATTTTGCCCTTACATATCAAGACGAAAGTGGCAAATAAGTACAATTAGTATCATGTATTTTCATCTAACCGCCAATATCAGTCGGGGACGCCAGTTTTATCCAAAAATTAGCCAGCAAACCCGCTGTTCAGGGGTTATTGCCCGCGCGGATAAGGTTATACTATTTAACCCAAGCCATGCATCCGTTATACATAGCCAACTCAACCCTTAGCACCTCCTTAGTTGGCAATGCATCGCAATTTTCTAGCTTTTGAGGTTGCTGAATGACTGAACCCCTACCGATGCGTGAACTGGCAAGGCTCCAAAGCCTGCAGATCAAGGTGGGACAGATGCTAGTTAAGAGCAAACTCACCGAAACACTTCGCAGCGACCTGGAAAAGCTTTTTACCGCCCTTGAGCAAAACGTCAGCAAGTTTGATGATTTGCAGTTAAGGGGCTCGGCGCTAGACGGTATTGAAGATGCCGGCCAAAGGCATGACCTGCGTAACACCATAGGCATCACTCGCGGCTACGCCGAACTCATTCGCGACACAGAAGAGTCACCCACAGCGACGCTGAGTAATTTACTCGACAAAGTGATCTTGTGGTCGAACAAAAGCCTCCAAACGCTAGAGAGCACACGCCGTCGCAAGTCGGTTACTGCTAACGCCTCACCCCATTCATTGACAGCAGAGGCATCAAGCTACAGCGGAAAGATATTAATTCTTGATGACCAACCTGCCAATCGTGACCTGCTTAGCCGCTACATCCAACAACTGGGCCTAGACGCCTTTGCTTGCGCAACCGCCACCGAAGCTTTTGAGACGTTGAAGAAACACGATATAGACCTCATTTTGCTCGACCTGGTAATGCCTCAGATGAGTGGCCATGAAGTGCTGGCAAAATTAAAGGCCTCCCAAATCTGGAGGGCCATACCGGTTATCGTGATTTCTGGCCTAGCCGACCAGGCCGAAGTCATACGCTGCATTGAAGCCGGCGCCGACGATTATTTACAAAAACCTTTTAATCGTGTGCTGCTCGAAGCCCGATTGGCAGCAGGGCTTGATAGAAAGCGCTGGGTCGATACAGAGCGACGCCTCAGCACCGAGCTAGAAAAAAGTCACCGCTTCATAAAAAATACTTTTGGCCGCTACCTATCGACAGAAATTGTAAGTAACTTACTCGACAAGCCCGATGGACTCGACATGGGCGGCACTCTGCAAACCGTTACTATTTTAATGGCCGATATTCGCGGTTTCACCACCATAAGTGAACAGCTTTCGCCGCAAAGTGTGGTTAAACTTCTGAATAACTATTTAGGCGGCATGGCCGATATTATTATGGCCCATGGAGGCATAGTCGACGAATTTATAGGCGATGCAATTCTCGCTCTGTTTGGCGCACCTGTTACCAGCCAGCAAGACCGAGAAAATGCCATTCGTTGCGCGCTTGCGATGCAAGAAGCCATGCATACAGTCAACTTGCGTAATGAGGCCGAGGGCCTGCCCGCCATAGAAATGGGGATTGGCTTGAACACCGGCGAAGTGGTTGCTGGTAACATCGGTTCATCAACACGGGCTAAATACGGTGTGGTAGGCCACGCCGTTAATTTAACCTCGCGCATAGAAGATCAAACGGGCCGCGGTGAGATTTTAGCTGCTGCATCAACATTACAAGGCACCGAGCTCGAGCTGAAACTCGGCCGAGAATTAGACTTACAACCCAAAGGCGTGTCAGAACGAGTACGCGTGAGTCAAATCATTCAAATCATTGAACCTGTGCCAGCCGAACGCAGCGATGATGAACCTCAGCAGAATAAGGAGGCCGAGCAATGATCGATATTTTAATTGTTGAAGACAATGAGCTCAATCGCGACATGCTAACTCGTCGACTCGAACGCAAAGGCTACCGAGTCAGTAGCGTAGGCGACGGACAACAAGCGCTCGATAGCATTGCCGCTACTCGCCCAGACATTGTTCTTATGGATATGGACCTGCCCGTTCTTGATGGCTGGAGCACCTGCAGTGAACTTCGCAAAAACGAGTCTACCGCAACGCTACCGGTGATCGCACTCACGGCCCATGCTATGTCTGATGATAAACAAAAAGCTTTGAATGCCGGCTGTAATGACTACACAACTAAGCCCATAGATTTTCCCTTACTGCTTGAAAAAATAGAAACACTCACTCAAGCTAATTGACAGCCATTTCTTGCGACAATAACGAACAATGCTGAAACTTCCATTTAAGCTTCCTCGCCTCTCATTGCGACTACGCCTATCCATTTCGATAACGGCAATCGTGGCTCTATTCACTTTAACCAACATCACCTATCAAATAAGCAGTCAAAATCGCAACCTACGCCTAGACAACCTGCAAAAAGCTGTACAAGGTCAGCTGGCATCGGTCACCACCCGACAACTTTTGCAAAATCAACAAAAAGAAATTTTAGTGCTCGATGCACTCAAGCAAAGCGGTGAGGAAACGTTGAGTGAAGAGGAGATTGATAATGGCATAAAAAGCCTCGAATCGATTGCCCTCGAAATCAATCGTCTTGGAACCTATGCCTACCGAGACTCGCTGCAGGTCTTTCAGCAACTGGTCACCAATCATGCTGAGCTCGACATGCTCTGGCAACAGTTTTATACCGGTTATAACAGCGATCAAACACCGCTAGCATCAAGCATTGAACTGGTCTACAACACATCGACCACGCTTCTTAGTAACTTCGTGTCTATCGAAATTCAATCTGCCGAACAACTTACTGACCGACTACAGAAAGTATCGCGATTTAACGATCAGATCACCCTGGGAATTTATTTATTTACTATTGCGCTCACTGTAGGGCTTGGCTATCTACTCATTCGCTACACGACCAAATCGCTCAACAATCTTAACGTAGGAACTATTCGCATAGGCCGTGGCGACCTTGATTATCACATCCCAGTGACGAGTTATGATGAAATTGGCGACCTGACTATTGCCTTCAACGAAATGTCGGACAAGCTGCGCAATGCCATGGCTCAGGTGCAGCAGTCAAAAGAAAATGCCGATGAAGCCAACCGTGCAAAAACCAATTTTTTGGCCAATATGAGTCATGAGCTTCGCACACCATTAAACGCCATTATTGGTTATAGCGAGATGACAATTGAGGTGTATGGTGAGGATAATCAACTCGACGAACAACAGGTAATCAATGATCTGCAGCATATTCTTAGCTCAGGGAGACACCTACTGCAGCTCATCAACGATGTTTTAGATTTAGCAAAAATAGAATCGGGCAACATGACCGTTTTTAATGAAACATTCGACAGCGTAAAAATTATTGAAAACCTAGCCACAACTATGTTGCCGCTGGCGAAAAAGAACAACAATAAACTTGTTGTAGATGCGGCTAACCCAATCCCCATGCTGTATAGCGACGCGGTCAAGTTCAGACAGATATTTATCAATTTGGTGAGCAACGCCTGTAAATTTACGCATGACGGGAAGATCACCATACTAGTGACCTTCAACGCCGAAGCTGATGAGCTGATCTACCATGTTAGCGATACGGGTATTGGCATGTCGCCTGAGGCGATGCAAAATATTTTTGAAGCTTTTGTACAAGCCGATTCTGACACGGCGCGCAAGTATGGCGGCACCGGACTAGGCCTTTCAATCTGCAAGCAATTCGTTGAAATGATGCAGGGGTCGCTAGATTTAACCAGTGCGCCAGGCGCAGGCACGACATTCACCGTTGTTTTACCCATTAATATTAGGTCGCAACGCAAGACGGATGTCATCCCCACAAAAAACCAGCAAGAGCTAGGCTTAATTGCGCCCGATGCACAATCAGCCGCAACCGCATCGAGCACCAGTGACGCCGCTGATGGATCAGCCCTACAAGCCAGTAAATCAAGCGCTACGTATATGGCACCAGCGGTCGATGTTTTACTGCTTAGCGAGCAGCATGAATCCGAGGCTTTGAGTCAGAACCTTGACGAGAGTAGCTATAACCTATTTCACATTTTAGATACCACGGGATTCGTAGGTGCAAACACTCAGCGAAAGTATGATTTTTTATTTGGTTATCTAAACAGAAACAACCAGCAAGCGTTTAATGCCGACTGGAAAAACTTACTAAACATGCTGGATGATATTGAGGATTTTGACCTCCCTGCACTGCTGCTTTGTTGTGATGTTTCAAGTCAGCATAGCCACCCGCGCTACAAAATGGCCAGCGAGCTGATACAAGGCTTCGACCCCGAAAACCGTAAAAGACTCACCATCCCGGTTCGACAAACCAATCCGGTTGCTCGCCGAGGCAATGCATTATTAATTGGCTTTGATACTACTAAGCCAAACGATAAATGGGTAAGAGCGGCTCTAATAGAAGAGCTTGGCCAAGAGGCTTGGTATTGCGACAGCTTAGAGGCAGGCCAGTGCTCAGCCCAGAGCGTCACACAAAGCGCGCCAGACTTAATTTTTATCAGCGCAGCTATTAGCAATGAACAAGCACTGGCGATACTGCTCACACTGAGCAATACCTTTTTAGATGAGGGCGATCAGCAAAGCAACCGCGAGGCGTCATTGATCGATGTGCCTGGCGTCTTTGTAATCAATGAAAGCGCTTCATCGGGGCGCTGCTTAGATCGCGTTGCTATTGAAATAAAGCTCGGCTAGTAAGTCTCTCCGTCTTGGCAACATTGTGCTTTAGGCTCCCCATTAAGCTGTAGGCACCATTAAGCTGCAGTCACCATTAAGTTTTAGGGATCAGCATGATCCGAGCCAGCGGCCATAAAGCACCCAGAATCA
This sequence comes from uncultured Pseudomonadales bacterium, assembly GCA_905478995.1. Classification (GTDB taxonomy): domain Bacteria; phylum Pseudomonadota; class Gammaproteobacteria; order Pseudomonadales; family UBA7434; genus UBA7434. The sequence continues at coordinate 10,545 of CAJQKT010000068.1, forward strand.
ATCACCTTAATTTTCTCTAAACGCTTTAGCTGCTTGAGCTGGTATTCGGCACTTTGCGCCGCCGATCGGTCGCCAATGGGTTGGGAAAAAACCATCTTTAAAGGTCCCTTACCCCTGAGCGCTTTAGCTGCCTTAGCTCCACCCTGACGGTGCTCTAACAGACGTCTTGCAGGGTCAGTTGAAATACCTGTATAAAAACGACCATCCGCACACTCAATAATATACAAAGACCACGTAGGCGCTTGGTTTATATCCGCCATTAACGGCTCGCCGACGGCTGCAGGCACAACTGCCAATAATCTTGCGCAGCAATACTCTGGTTGTCGCGCGGCGAATTATTGTGCGGCAACTCAAACCGCCTCACTTTTTGTTCGGATTCTAATTTAAGCAGGTGCGCCAGCAGTGAGTAACAGGCAATAGGATACAACCGGCTATCAACATCGCTATAAACAATCTGCACCAAGTCTTTAATATTTATGCGCTCACTGGCTTGCTCAGACGTTGCAAGGCTATCTAGTACCTTCTGCTCGCGACCTAATCGATGTGCGATCAAATAATCAAGGACCTTCAGTGGTTCCGGCATCAAGTCGCCGTGAGCCGGAGCTATGACGCTCAGCGGATAAGTCGCTAGGCGACGCAGTGACTCAATGTATTGCGCCATATCGCCTTGCGGCGGCATAATCACAACGGTAGAGCCATTCATAATGTGATCGCCAGCAAGCAGCATGCCATTATCTTCAGCCACGCCACCTTCAACCATAAAACAAAAATGATTATCAACATGCCCAGGCGTATGAATAGCGCGAAGATTACAGTCACTAAACTTGAGTAGCTCGTTGTGCTTGAGTAACACATCAGGAGTGAAGGTGGCATCTTGCAACGCAATATTACTCGAGACTAAACCATACCTAGGTGCCGAGGTCCGTGCAGCGAGCTTAGCTGCCGCAGGCGAGTGATCGCTGTGAGTATGAGTCACTAAGATTGCCTCAAGCCGACCGTCGACCTGTTTTAATATGGCCTCGATGTGTGAATCGATAGCTGGCCCTGGATCCACCACAACAAATCTATCGCGCCCAAGAATGTAAGTATTGGTTCCAGCACCGGTCATCGGCCCGGGATTGGGCGCCGTAATACGTCGAACATTTTGCGTGAGTACCTGCACATCATTCATCTACAAGCCACTCTTGCCACGCTGAGCAAAAAAACACGCCTAACCATTGAAAGTCGGCACCTAGTTACAATTGTCGATTGCAACGACTGAATCAACATCGGCTTCATAATCGACTCCATCAATTTCAAAACCGAACAGGTTCATAAACTCTTTTTGGTATCCAGAAAAATCCGAAATATCGAGCAAGTTTTCAGAGGTTACCTGTCCCCAAAGCTCTTCAACCGCTTGCTGGACATGAGGTTGCAATTCTTTTTCATCCACACGTAAACGACCCTGTTCATCGAGTGGCGAATCCTGTGCATACAAGCGATCGGCTAGCAGAGTATAAATTTGCTCGATACAACCTTCATGGGTGCCGTCTTGTTGCATTATTTTAAACAATAATGACAAATAGAGCGGCATGATAGGAATAGCCGAACTAGCCTGCGTCACCACCGCTTTGAGCACTGCTACGCGCGCATCACCGCCTAGAGGCGCTAACTGCTTCCGAATAGCCAATACTCGATTATCTAAATCCTGCTTAGCTCGACCAATCGTGCCATGCCAATAAATATCCCAAGTCACTTTATCGCCAAGATAAGTATAAGCCGTTGTTTTCGCGCCAGGCGCTAAGACATCAGCCGCCGCCAATGCATCCATCCACATTTGCCAATCTTCGCCACCCATCACCGCTACAGTATTTGCAATTTCTTCTTCAGTAGCAGCGGTAAGCGTGACATCTTGAACAACTTTCTTATCGGTATTAACGCCTCGCTGGGTAACATCCTTACCAATAGGCTTTAACGTCGAGGTAAAGACCTCACCGGTTTTCGGGTGCTGGCGGCGCGGCGAGGCAAGACTGTAAATAACCAAATCAATCTGACCCAGGTCTTCCTTAATCGCAGCAATTGCCTGCTGTTTTATTTCATCAGAAAATGCATCGCCATTGATGCTACGCGCATACAGTCCTTCGGCCGCGGCAAATTCGTGAAATGCTGCTGAGTTATACCAGCCAGCCGTACCCGGCTTTCTTTCAGTGCCCGGCTTTTCAAAAAACAAACCCAGCGTACTCGCCCCGCCAGCAAAGGCTGCTGATATCCGCGAGGCAAGGCCATAGCCCGTAGAAGATCCGATAATCAAAACGCGCTTTGGCATTGCCGCAATCGGGCCGCGCTCTTTCACATAATCAATTTGATTCTTCACGTTTTGGCGACATCCCTCAGGATGAGTGGTGACACACATGAAGCCGCGAACCTTAGGCTTAATTACCATAATCAAAAAATCCTTGGAAAAAAATGGAGCGTAAATCAATACGCCTTCTTAATAAATCCAGCCAATGGCAGCGCTTGCCCAAAAAAACCAGGATTAATCGACTCAATGCGGGCTACGAGCAATCGTCTAGGTGCAATCAGTAAGGCGCCACGAGCATTGGATGCTGTTGGGCTGGTGCATTATAATGCGCTCCGTCAGTTATAACAGCCACAAAAATTGCGCACTGCGTACTCAGGAAAATCATGTCAGAACCCAAGGACCACGCCTCCCCCATTATCGTTGATCAACCGATTCAACCCCTTCGCTATGCCACACAGACCCGTTGGGTTGATGCTGTGATGGCCGATTTTGATACGTTTATGCAAGACCATGCCGCTGCCGAAAAGAAGGCTTCGGGCATGGCCATGTCGATGATTTCACACTACCCTGACCGTACTAAACTCGTTGAGGCAATGTCAGAGCTTGCGGTAGAAGAGCTGAGCCACTTCCGTGAAGTCGTGCGCTGGATACATCGAAGGGGTAGCCGGCTGGCTGCCGATCAAAAAGACGCTTATGTGGTGGGCTTTCGCAAACATATCAGACAGGGCAAGGATATTTATTTTTTAGACCGCTTAATCATTGCCGGAATCATTGAGGCGCGAGGCTGTGAACGATTTGGCTTAGTGGCTGATGCGCTTGAGGACGGCGCGCTAAAGCGCTTCTACAACGGCATCGCACGCTCAGAACAACGACATCTTTCACTATTTGATACGCTGGCCAAGCATTACTTTAACTCAGCCGAAGTCGACGAACGAACAGACACATTGCTTGATGTAGAAGCAGAAATCATTGCCAACTTACCCATATGCGCCGCGCTGCATTGAAATCCACCGCCGCTGCATGCCGGCAGGCGACTCACACACTACAGGTTGTTATTACAACGTGAGTGCGCCCTCCGCTGCCACAGAAAAATACCTAGCTCTATATGCCGAGGCAGAAGCACACTATGTTGTCTCATGCATCCCTAATGCGGTGCACTATGACAATTGCCTGTGTATTCCTGCTTTTGATGAAAATGCCGAGCTGCTAACCCGTCTAGCGCTATTCGCAAAAAGCCATCTCAAATGCCTATTCATCTTGGTCATCAACCAGCCTGCGCGTATTACTGCTGCCAGTAAAGCCAACCTAGCACTCGTTGCCACTATCGAAAAAAAACTCGTAAAGCAGCAAAGCCATCATAATCTTAACCTTTATGCGCTCAACGACGCCAACGACTTGCTGGTCGTTGATCGATATACTCAGGGAAATCAAATACCCAGCTTACAAGGCGTCGGTCAAGCAAGAAAAATAGCTGCAGATATCGCGCTTCGTTTAATTGCCCTGGAGCGAATTCGCAAGCCTTGGATCTTTTGCACTGATGCCGATGTGACGCTTCCGGCCAATTATTTTTCCGCAGTAAATGATAAAAACAAAGGCTCAACAAACAACATAGCCGCTTATTTATTCCCCTTTCAACACGTCGCTGAGTCTGAAGGCGCCGATAAAAAGCTCACATCGTTCACGCATCTCTATGAGCGCCGCATCAATGCCTATACCGCCGGCTTAACCTTCGCAGGATCGCCTTATGCCTACCATACTCTGGGTAGCACTTTATGCATTTCAGCCTCGCACTACGCCGTGGTGCGAGGCTTTCCTCGGCGTTCAGCCGGTGAAGACTTTTACCTCCTGAACAAACTACGCAAAACTGGCGAGATCGCCTTACTGAGCCAACCTGTTATTTTTATTGATGCTCGCCAATCCACACGAACACCATTCGGTACAGGCGCCGCAGTCAAGACAATGCTTAGTGAAACTAACGATGAAATGGCCGTATTTTATCATCCAGTATTATTTGATTATTTAAAAACGCTTTTGCAATGGTTCTCGCATTTGAGTGCAACCTACGCCGCAAAAAAGGCGCCCATTTCAGCTAATGATTGGCAACTAAATTTGCGCAAATTTGGTCTTTTAGCAAACCAAGACGTTGCTCAGCTAGAGGCTATTGAAGAAAGCCTAAACGCCTTGGATTTTTCGCGAGGTTTTTCGCACTGCCTTAAGCAGACAAAAACAGAGTTGGAATTTTCAAAACAGTTGTTTTATTGGTTTGATGCCTTCCGAACGTTAAAATGGCTGCATCATCTTCGCGCTAGTAACGTCGCACTGAGCAACCTCAATGAAGACGAGTTTATTAAGCAGTGGTATTTGCTCGACAACAAACAGGCCACTTAAGAACTCAAAACATCAAAAATAGAGTGGCAAGGTCAATCGCTAACGATTCTTTTGCCTAGCCGGCGGAGGTGCGCCAATATGTGGCTGCTTGCGTTCATTGGCCAGATCAATTTGTTTCTGACGCTCTGCAAAACGCGCTTTTTGCTCATCAGATGACTCGTTGTAACACAGCGGACAACACACTCCGCGCACATACTCAGGCGCTTGCTTAAGTTCTTCAGTGATTGGGCGACGACAGCCATGGCATTGATCGTAGGAACCCGGTTTAAGGTCATGCTGCACAGTAACCCTATTGTCAAAGACGAAACATTCACCACTCCATAAGCTTTCATTCTCTGGGACTTTCTCGAGGTACTTTAAAATCCCGCCTTTAAGATGATAAACATCAGTAAAACCCTGCTGCAATAAATAAGCCGTCGATTTTTCACATCGAATACCACCGGTGCAATACATAGCAACTTTTTTGTTTTTAGATGGGTCGAGATTTTCTTCTACGAATTTAGGAAAATCACGAAATGTTTTAGTCTGCGGATTGATTGCTCCAGAAAATGCGCCAATTTCTGCCTCGTAGTCATTGCGAGTATCAATAATTGTCACATCGGGGTCAGAAATAAGCGCATTCCACTCTTCTGCCTCGACATAGCTCCCGGTTCTATATTGAGGATTTATATCTGACACACCAAGAGTTACGATTTCTTTTTTTATTTTCACCTTCATTCGATAAAAAGGAATATTACTATCTAACGATTCTTTACAATCTATGTCAGCAAAGCGTGCATCTAAACGCAAGTAGGCCAATACAGCATCAACCCCTTGACGACTACCGGCTATCGTGCCGTTAATTCCTTCGCTTGCCAGTAATAACGTGCCCCTTACTTCAGCGGCGATACACGCCTCAAGTAGCGGTTCACGCAGCGCGTGATAATCATCCAACTCAACAAACTTATACAATGCCGCCACGACCACAGGTGTGCAAGAATCGTTATTCGTGGTGGGTGAAAATAATGAGATATCAGACATAAAAAATACAACGCCCTCTAACTAGAGCGCGTACTGCCTCCTAAACAATCGGGTGACGTTGGCACGTGTGCTGAATGCTTGACCCATTCATCCGGCGAATAGGTATGCAATGCTAAGGCATGAACTGGCCCATCTAATTCTTCGGCTAGCTCTTGATAAATCCGCTGATGCCTTGCAACTGGACGAATGCCAACAAAGCTCTGAGCCACAATGGTCACTTTAAAATGCGTTTCAGAATTTTCTGGAACCGCATGCATAGCGCTTTCATTGACCACATCAAGAAAGTCAGGTTGCATCGCCTGAGTTAACTTATCAATAATTTGCTGCTGCACTAACATGATTGACCATACCTCATTACGAATAAGCCTTCTGACACTTAATCGCACGTTATAAGAACCTACTATAAAAAACTGCAATACTAAGGAGCCATTCATCTCCTTTACTAACCTTTGCTAATCTTGCCTCACTGCTCCGCTAAGCAACCGCAACGCCTAAAGAGGACAAAACAACAGTTGCCAATGAGCGTGCGTATTTTAGCGCAAACGCGGCTTTTTAATGACTCTCAGCTAGTGTAATCGCTATAATTTACCAAAGCAGACCGGATTTTCGGGGCCAAGTTTTAGGTTTGGCAACGTTTGCCAATCTGGAGTAAGGTGGAGCCACGCTCGTCCATGAGGCAATCAATGCATAATTTAATGCCCAACTTAACGCAAAGCATCTTTATTTATGACTGATAACAAGACGGTAAGACGATTTGATATTATCTTCGAAGGCAACACCGTCGACGGTATTGCCGCCAGCGAAGTTAAGCATAATCTTCAGCAATTACTTGCCGCCACTGAAACTGAAATAGAGCGTTTATTTTCGGGGCAAACCATCGCCATCAAAGAAAATCTAGACCGCCAAACCGCCACTCAACTCCAGCAAGCGCTCATGCGAGCAGGAGCAAAAATTCAATTAGTGCTGCATCGTCCATCGGCAGCCACCCCAGTGGCAGCAGCAGAGGAAGCGGATAGCTGGCAGTCAGGCCACACTTCATTCGAGGTGATGCCAGCCGGCACAGCACTCTCAGAGACGAGCCCCACTAGCACAACCATCCGCACGATTGATACCCAACACTTGCAAACAGTCGAGCAAACACGCTCAGGAGCGGCGATCTTCGAGGTGCAAGCAAACATTAATATTCGCACCGAATCTAGGTATCCCGGACCCAGCGACATGCAACTTAGTAATATTGAACTGAGCAACAGCTGGGGCCTAGCTGAGCCAGGTACATTGCTAGCAGCAGTCACTCCGCAGGCAGACAGCCGTATTGACACAGATCACATTGAACTGGCCAAACCAATACAAAACTCTGCTGATGATGTAGTCAGTTCAGTCGAAAGGCCCGACACCCATAATCAGATCACAGCAAGCACTTTTTCAGTCACCAGCCTAGGGGCAGACCTTCTTCATCCGCATGAAAAAAAGCCCACCATCGAGGCTAATATCGACACGTCACAATTATCTATACTGGACTAATCTAGCCCGCACTCGCTCCGACTCAATGTGACTCAAGAACATAACCCGCACCGCGCACAGTACGCAGCAGGGGCACATCGAAGTCTTTATCAATTTTTTGCCGCAAGCGACTGATGTGAACATCAATCACGTTAGTTTGCGGATCAAAATGATAGTCCCATACATTTTCAAGCAGCATGGTGCGTGAAACAACTTGACCGGCATGACGCATCAAAAACTCTAACAAACGAAACTCTCGAGGCTGTAACAGCAGCTTTTTACCGGCTCTAGTCGCCTCATGTGCCAATAGATCAATTTCCAAGTCAGCCACAACCAAGCTTGTCACCCGACTATCCATTTGGCGACGACGCACCAAGGCCTGAACCCTGATATACAACTCATCAAAATCGAATGGCTTGGTTAGATAATCATCCGCGCCTATCGTGAGGCCTTGCACGCGATCATCAACATGACCCAGCGCACTGAGTACCAAGATAGGTGTGATGTCGCCTGCTTCGCGCAGTGTGTTAATAATGGTTATGCCATCAACTTCTGGCAACATTCTATCCACAATTAATGCATCATGACTTCCCGTGCCAGCCAGCTGCAGACCCTGCGCGCCATCAGCCGCATGGACAACGCTATCGCCTTGCTGGGCAAAGCCCTGACAAATAAAATCAGCCACACTGGCGTCATCTTCAATGAGTAAAATTTGCATTTCAATCAAGTCCCTAATAGGTGCGCTATTTAAAGTTACACAGAGCCGTCATCACTTGTCACTGCGAACTCAAGGCACAATGCCACCAAGCCTGGCAGACACACAAGCGGATGGATATTGCTGCTGTGATTTTAGATGATAAAGCAGTTATACCCATCTTAGTATTGCAAGACGTTCATTTAACCGTCGATAATAGATCACTGAGATACAGCTGCCACGACATGCCGGTATAAACAGCACTCATTTGTTGATTATGCCTTGCAATAAAAAGCCACTGCCAACCATACGTTTTTTAACCCAACAACGCATCCGAGTTAACCATGAATACCACTACCAACGAGCCTATCGCAGGACTGGGCAGACGCCTATTTGCCATGGTTTATGATGTTTTACTGCTTCTTGCACTACTATTTTGCGTGGCTGGCGCCTATTTCACCGTGTTAACCGTTATTGAGGGGAACACAGCAGCCGTCGCAAGTATTGGTGCGGCAAGTACCGGCGATGTAGTGCATGAACTCGAAGTCGTAGAGCCTGGCTGGCTTTTCTACCCGCTTATGCTGTTTGTTTACTGCGGATTCTATTGCTATTTTTGGTTCCAATCGGGCCAGACTTTAGGTATGCGGGCATGGAAGATCAAACTCGTTGCCGTAGATGCTCCCCACCCCTCCTTAAGTCAATTAGGCTTGCGCATGCTAACTGCAGTGTTGTCGATAGGCTTTCTGGGATTAGGCTATTTAACGCTATTAATCAATCGAGATGCAGGCACGTGGCACGATCGCTTGTCAAAAACACGTATCGTAACCTTAGCCTCAAAAGCCTCTTAACGGGGCCGATACACGCTTTCAATAATAAGCTTGCGCTAACGGGCCTTGTTAAGCATAAGAATTCCAGCGAACACACACAGAAGAATAGGGATTAACACGGCAATCAAAGGCGAAAAACCATAGATCAAACTTGCCGGCCCCAACAAGTTTTGCGTGAATTGAAATGCGATTCCCACCACAATGCCCACAAAAACTCTAAACCCCATGGTAGCTGAGCGCAGTGGCCCAAAGACAAACGACAGTGCTATCAATACCAAGCCAAAAATAGCCACAGGCTGTAAACATTTTTGCCAAAAAGCCAGCTGATAGGGCCCTGCATCTAAACCTTGTTCCTGTAAATAGTCGCTGTAATACACCAAGCTTTGCATTGCCAATTCACTGGGCTCATTAACCAAAAAAGCTAACGATGCTGGCGTCAATGTGCTGTTCCAGATGAGTGTTGTAAGCTCACGGGTGCGTATCGCCGATTGATTAAATTCAGTATCTTTTACATCTTCAAGCAGCCATTGGTCTTTTTGATAAGTCGCCCGAGTTGCAGTGCGCGCCGTGCTCAGCTCGCCGTCTGAAAATTCAAATAATGTTATGCCATAGAGGACACCTCCTGGCTGCACAACACTGAAATGCATGAAGGTATCGCCCTCACGATGCCACAGTCCCGTCCTACCCGACACCATTGAATGCGTTGAGCCCCAGAGCTTTAAATCCTTATGTGTTTTAGCCCAGCGATCGGTAGTTGGCGCCACAAACTCACCTACCAGCATCGAAAAAATAATAACTAAAAAAACCGGCCTAAAAGCATAATCAGCAAGCTTAACTAACGAGATTCCGCTGGCGCGCATGACCACAATCTCACTACTGCTAGCTAACAGCCCCATACCGACCAAACTACCGATCAAGGCCGCCAAAGGCACGTACTCATTAATACTTCCAGGAACCGTTAGCAACACATAATAAATGGCCTGAATAAAGGTATAGGCCTCACGAAGATCGCCTAACTGATCGACAATAGCGGCAATAACGTCAAGCCCCAACACTAATAAAAAAACCAACAAAATACTTCCGCCCACGGTGCTGGCGATGTAACCACTGAGTTTATTCACGCCAGCGAACCTCCGTGACCAATAATATTATTGGATTATCCGCCATTTTCTTCCCCGGGTATGGCTCGATTGAGGTTGTTCAACTGTGTGCTTTGGCTTTTAGTTCGAGAGATAAAACGGCCGAAACTATCGAAATAATTGAGTATTAGTGCAAACAGTAAAAACACTACATGCATTAACCAGAGCATCGCCACACCTAACTGGCCACTCTCGATAAAACTCCGCACGCCAGACAGGGCAATAATATAAATAAGGTAGAGCAAAATCGCCGGTAGCATTTTGGTATAACGCCCTTTACGCCTATCGGTTTTGCTCAAAGGGACCGCAAGAATAGCCACAACAATAACCGTGGCCGGTAACGAAAAGCGCCAATGTAATGCAGCATGATGAGATAATTGATCTGAAGCGAAAACATCTAGCGTGGGTAACGCATCGATTCGCAGCTTGACCTGCTCTGCCTCACGTTGAATACGCATTTTTTCTGCGTAAGAGCCAAACTGCGTCAGTTGATAATCTTTGTGTCCTATTACACCTTCATACATGGTGCCGTTCACCAGCTTGATATACAGCGTACTGGGATCCTCTGTTGGCAAAACCTCGCCCGAGTCGGCATGCACTAAGGCAATACTCCCATCGTTGCGCTGTTCGACCAATAACACCTCTTCAAAAGAGTGCTTGCTGGGTAAACTTTTAACGTAAACCACGCTACTGCCATCGCGGTCAGTTTGAAATTTCCCCTCGCGAAATAACGCTAAACCGTGAGAACTGCGGGACTGTTCAAAGAGCCGATCGACCTTAGCCAAGCTAGCCGGCGCAGCCCACAGCGTAAGAAAAGCCACTAATGTGCTCACAAAGACCGCTGGCACGAGGGTGATCAATAAAATCTTGGTTTGACTGACCCCGCACGCACTCAATACGGTCATCTCACTATCGACATACAAGCGTCCATAGACCAGCAATATACCAACGAACAGCCCCAGTGGAATAATCAGCGGAAGAAAATCTGGAATGCGAAACAGCACTATCTCAAAAACTAAATCAGGAGCAAGGTTGCCGGTGCTAGCCTGCGTAAGATACTTGGCGAGCCTGCCGCTAGTCACAATGAGCAATAGCACTACCGTGACCCCAAGCGTGGCCTGCAAAATACTAATGCAAAGGTAACGAAACAGCAGCATGAAGACTCTGGAGCTAGAAGTAATAGGGTTAGTAGATTTGTCGGTTCACAGCACCAAAATAAACCACCTTAGGAACGTGCCGATAGCGAAAACTTACGTTACACCAGCGCGACGTTTATCGCCACAGCAATACTGTGAGAGCTTGCGCTATACCTTACTTTTTACCGCGTTTTACAGGTTTGAACACTCACCCTGCCGGTGCTGGAGTAAACAGGTCACGCGCCCCCCATCAACACGCGATTTGGGCACCCGGCAAAGCGAACAATAAAGAGCCAATAAATTACAATTAGGCAAAAATCGTTCAGTAATTGATCGACTTGGAGGCCTTTAACGGTACAGCTGCTAAGCTCATTGCATAGCAGATGTGGTAGTTCGTTGTTGCTATGGATCCAGGTCTGATTTAACTTTTGAGAGCGCCCATGCGGCGCTCTTTTTTTGCCTCAATTTCCTGCCCTAAATAAGCTGTCGCTTTTCTCAGCACCTCAAAATAATTAAACATTAAGCACCCTTCGGTCGTGCCCAAAAACGGGGCCAAGCCTACCAAACAACGCTTTTTATTCGCTCTATCTCAGCCCGTACAGCATTCTCGCACCCACCGATTACGGCATGGCTCACCGCGAACCCAAACGCGACGCGCTGTGAAATCGTGACGTAAAACGCATTATCAAGATCAAAGTTGCTACCAGGTCACACTCTGGATAGATGCGCATTTAACAATCGAGAAAAGTTCATAAACTTCAGAGTATTACCTGTTCAGCAGATTGCTTTTTACTCTATTGGGTTACTGTTCATGAAGTCAATTCCAACTTATTCAAAATTAAGCCGTACTTGCCGCCACCTGGGGGCCGCATCGGCCTTGAGCCTGATGTTAATGGGGTGTGGCGACTGGGACTCAAATAATACCAGTACGGAGAATAGCAACGAAGATACGTCGGCCAGCACGGCTTCATTGTCGTTAGCGCTAGAGGACAATAACAGCGATGCGCCCAGCATCACCGTCAATGGCGCAGGAATTAAGGGGCCTTTAGCCAACGCTGAAGTCGCTGCTTATTTATTAGACCCCAGCCAAATCGACCTCAAGGGGCAAAGAATTTCGCTAGGGCTTACCGATGAACTGGCCCGCCTAGACTTGTCTGTTCCCGCTGAGTATGCCGGACAAGGCCCATTTTTAATTGAATACTCCGGTGGCAACGAGTTGAACGGTGAGACACCTTCAATTAGCGTATTAACGACGCTGCTAACCAACGAACAACTTAACAACGGCACAGCTGTCTATGCCACGCCACTAACCTCGTTTGTTATTGCTCATGCCTATCAAATTGCAGATCGCTCTAACCTACCCTCTAACCCCATTCAAGACGGTTTACTGGGTGACAATAATGGCACTGTCTCACTACAAGAATTTTTAGCCGCGCTGCAAACCTCAGCCAACGCAATGAAGTCTACCTTAGGCTTAGGTCTGCTCTCTGAGCAAATGGATATTTTTACCACCTCGCCTTTACTGGATGGAAGCCAAAGTTCAGATGAATCTTTTGCAATACGCTATACCAACGAAGTATTTGCCGCGCTTGTTGGCGAAGTAGCTACCGCAGTAAGTAGCAGTGCTTTACCCCTTAGCGGCTTAACGGTTGTGAAAGCGTTAGCTCAAGATTTTAGCGATGGCGTTTTTGACAGCATGGCATGGGTAAATAATGATGGGGTAGCATCACCCATTGTCACATTTGTCGATGTCAATATCGCCAGCATTTTAGAAACGAATCCAGAGCAACTCACTATCCCGGGTACCAGCACGGCAATAGCAGACCTGAGCCAATTTTTAATGGCAGAAGCCAGCCTTCTCGATCTAAATACACCTATTGAACCCAGCCAAACGATCGCTCCTGAGCCCTTGTTAACGACAGTATTTGAGGTGCCCGAATTACCGCCCACAGTATTACCCGCGGATCCTGTAATTGAAACGCCTGTGGTCACCGAGCCTGAGCCAGAAGCGCCTGTCGTAATCGAACCTGAACCTGAAGTGCCTGTCGTAATCGAACCTGAACCTGAAGTGCCTGTCGTAATCGAACCTGAACCTGAAGTGCCTGTCGTAATCGAGCCAGAACCAGAAGTGCCTGTCGTAATCGAACCTGAGCCTGAATTGCCTGTCGTAATCGAACCTGAGCCTGAAGTTCCTGTAGTGATCGAACCTGAGCCTACTTTTAGCAATGTATTGCTCGACTGGGTTGTACCCACTACTCGCGAAGACGGGTCTGTATTGCCAATAAGCGAAATAGCCAGCTATGAAATCTATTATTACTTAGACGACGGAACCACTAACGGCACCAGCGTCAGTGTTGCAGCAACCAACGATGCTGATGCATTGGTAACGAGCTTTCAGCTGAATAACCTGGCTGAAGGTGACTACTTCTTTTCTATCGCAACCATTGATACACAAGGCAATGTGAGCGAATTTGTCGAACCGATCGCACTGTCGATCTAAACAGTTGGCCGTTAAAAAAGGGCTAGCTAATAAAGCCAGCCCTCACCCGACTAGGGGCGCTTACCTCGAAAATAGTTAGGCACTTCATCAATATTTTGCAGTTGACGCCGCAGTAAATCTAACCCAACGGCTGTAATCATAGTTTGAAAACGGCTTCGGGCGACCCCATAGCAAAATTTCTCGACCTTAAGATTGTCGCTACTTCCCCAAGCGATCCAAACAGTGCCTACAGGCTTTTCGTCACTGCCGCCCCCGGGGCCAGCAATGCCGGTCACTGCTATAACAAAGTCAGCGGCACTCAATCGCAGCGCACCGCGAGCCATGCTCAGTGCCACATCACGACTTACCGCCCCTTCGCGCGCTAATACTTCAGTAGGAACATCCAGTACGCGATGCTTAATGGCATTCGAATAGGAGACGATCCCGGCATCAAAAACATCAGAAGCACCGGCCACTGAGGTAATTTGAGCAGCGATTGCGCCTCCGGTGCAGGACTCGGCCAATGTCAATTTTTGACCCTTCGCTTTTAACAATGCAACCACTATCTCAGCTAAAGTCTCGTCATTTTCGCCAATGATGTAGTTGCCAAATAACGCGCGTAACTGATGCTCACACTGGGCGCGCAAGGGTAATGCCTTGTCAGACTCAACCTCGAGTTTGAGCTCAAGCAGTGGCAGACCGGCTCTAAAACCAATCTGCACTTGCTCAGGCCAACTTGGAATGTCATCGACTACTCTTTGTTGTACTTGAGATTCACCCAGCCCAAATATTTTCAGTCGCCTGATCAAGCGCGCCTTAGCATCAGGAAACTTCTTATGCAAAGCCGTGATCACATCGCCGGCAAGCATAGCGCGCAATTCACTCGGTACCCCGGGAGTAGTTAAAATTGTGCACCCATCATAATCGACCGCAAAACCCACCGCACTGCCCACGGGATTAGCAAGGACATGCGCACCAGCTGGCAGCAACGCTTGCTTAAGGTTGGCCTGATTCGAGGTATAGCCACGCTTAATACACCATTCATCCAAATGCTTACGCGCATCCGGATGCTCAACCAGTGGCAAGCCGCAAAGAGAGGCAACAACCAACGACGTTAAATCATCGATTGTAGGACCAAGGCCACCATTAACAATAATGACCGGATATCGGCTCGCCAATTGTTTCAGCTCTTCAATCAATAAACTCTGACTGTCGCCCACTGTTACCTTATGTACAACATCAAAGCCATCACTGGCTAAACGCTGAGCGATCATCGCTGAATTGGTATCAACGGTATCACCCGTCATCAATTCATTACCGGTTAAGAGCAAAGCAATATGCAAAGTGATTCCTCAATGAAAATTAGCTAACAGGGCGACATAGAGCATGAGCGCTCTATCGAACAAAGGCACAGAAGCGTACGATTTATCCTTCGAACTTACATTTTCTTTAACGCTCATGAGTGCCATGCCGTGCACTATCGGTTGATGGCGCTTGTAAGCCTGCCACCATGAAATCTATCAAATTTCGCGTACGCCATTGCAACGCTTCACTATCAAGTTCGATAATATGCTTACGTCGCGCCTCATCCCATTCAGCAACAGAGCTCACAGTCTGGCGGCCCATCAACTGTAATCGCAAATGAATAACTCTAACGGGTAAGGGCGCCAATGTTTTTATGAGCAATGAGGTAATGTCATGTAATGCGCGCGCCCTGACCTTGTTTTTTGCAAACAGCTCTCGCCCTGCTTGATATGCATATAGCTGAGCCAACAGTGAAACATAATAGGTGTCTTCAATGGGCTTAAGTAATTCACTAGCAAATGGTTCAATGAAAACCTCTACCAGCTTACGTGTACTAGGCAGCCTAGATTGACTCTTAAGATGCTGCAAACGCAACAAGCGCTGCTGATTAACCGGAGTCACTCGGTAATCAAGAATCGCCTCAATTAATCCCTCGCGATTTTTAAAATGGTATTGCAGTGCTGAGTTATTCTTTTGACCCGATGCTCGCGATATCATTCGGGTAGAAACCCCTTCCAAGCCATGCTCAGCTATTAGTTGCTCGGCACAACATAATATTTTTCGAGCCGCTAAACCAAGCGGCTGCGCATCAACTAAGCTCGCTGTCTTATTCAATGGATAATCCCAACCTATATACCGATACATAGTTCACAGGGCTTAATGACACCCCATACCCGAGCCATGAACCATGAGCCATGTAATAGCGCATCTAGCAACCCTGCATTCCAAGAGACATTATTATAACGTAGAAATCAAAACACCTATCACTGGCTATCACTCTAAAATCGACACCGTTGATAACTACCCCAAAGCAACCTTAAAGCCGCCGATACACCGAGCCCTCGTCAATTCCAGCCAACCTTTATTTAGGCTGGCCTCGGCCCCTCCGGCAGGCTAATATATGCCTGCCATATCGCAGCAAAATCTTAATTATCTGACCAAGGGCTTATGCAACCGCAACCTCGCAGTAAACAACTTTACACGCTGCACAAAAAATGCTGCTGAAAGTACTCCTGATTAGTTTGGGTAGCTTTGCGGCGCTCTATTTTTATAGCTCACTACGCATTAAAGAGTTCGCCGCGTTAGCTGCACGCCAACATTGCAAGCAAGCAGGCGTTCAGCTTCTAGATCAAAGCGTAAGTGTTGAAAAGGTACGCATCACGGTCACTACGAATGCCAATCATCGTCGCAGCTTAGCTATTGTGCGGCAGTACTCATTTGAATTCACATCAACCGGCGATGAACGCTATGCCGGAGAGATCATTATGCAGGGCGCTCGAATTACGCGCATTCAACTGCAGGCCCACCGTATACCTAATGAATAATCTACTCAGCCTACATCACTTGTCTCTCGTCCCACCACTCAACCGAGCCATGAGTCATCCGGTTTTTTTGTAGGATAGAAAACGACTTATTAGCCAATGAACGCTCTCCCATAGGCAACCCGATGCAACTCATATTACCTTTGCTCAATGACGACAGCCCAACTGAAAAAATCGCGCCGCCAGTGACCCCGCCGTTACCCACTTCCGCTGCGGATAAAATACCAAGCATCATTGATGATGCTGATTACCAACTGATTCGAAGCAAGCGAAAAACGCTTGCTGTTAGTGTTCTTGACGGGAAAGTCACTGTGCGCGCGCCGTTTCGCATGCCTAACTATTTGATCACTATTTTTATTCAAGAAAAATCAAACTGGATCAATAAACAAGTTACTCGGCAGCGCGTACAACTCACTCAAACTTTAGAAATTGTCGATGGTGCGGAGTTTAGCGTATTAGGAGAACCTTGCTTTATAAACATAGAACATAGCATTCAAAGGCCTCACCGCAAACGAGCCAATATACTGCTACGAAAAAATCAGCTGCACATACAACTTACGGCTGATGCAAGCAGTCATTCCGAAAGATCTCATGCTCAGGCAAGAAAGTTGTTTTGCCACTGGCTAAAAGCCCATGCTAGTGCCTACATGGTAACGGCCACCCATCAACTAGCCAGAGCAATGGGCCTATTCGATAAGCTCGGCGTCATTAATTATCGCTACACCCGCACCAAATGGGGCCATTGCACCAGCGAAGGTAACATTCAATACAATCCATCCATTAGTTTAGCGCCGCTTTTCGTTATCGATTACATTATTGCGCATGAAGTTTGCCACTTGCGCCATCGCAACCACTCAAAAAGCTTTTGGCAGCTAGTAGAAAAAGTTTGCCCCGATTGGCAACAGGCCGAAAAATGGCTCAATACCGAAGCCCATCGAATTGCAATTGGCCCGGGCTAAGTAGCAAGGCCGCCTTATCGCCGAGCCTATCGTTCCATTCATGTTGTTAGTAAAAGGACAAAGGTATCGTGATTCAACCGGTAAAAAGCCTAAACCTATGAGTAACTGTATATAATAGATCGCAAAGAAGACCACCCCATCCGAACCCCTCGTGCGACAAATTGAACACAGCGGACTGATAAGATGCGACTCGTTCTTTACAATATTTGTTATGGTATTGGCGTAGCTAACCGAAAAAACTTAGCACTGCATGGCGCACGTTATTTACTAGGCAATCAAAAAAATGTTCTGAAAATTGCTGACTTTATCGCTGATTTAAAGGCTGATGTTATTGGGCTAGTAGAGGTTGATAGTGGCTCACTGCGGGCACGAAAAATCAATCAGGCTAAAGTCATTGCCGATCAACTGGGCCACTACACCGCTTATGAATGCAAATATGGAAAACAATCCATTAATCAATACCTGCCAATCCTACGCAATCAAAGCAACGCATTTTTAGCCACCGACACAATCCATGGCGAGCGCTTCCACTATTTTGATGACGGCGTAAAGCGACTGATCATTGAGCTTGAAATGGAGCACTACGCTATTTTTCTTGTGCACCTCTCACTGCAATTTAAACAGCGGCAGATGCAGCTTAAAAGCTTATATGAACTCATAAAAACGGTCGAAAAACCTGTTATTGTCGCTGGCGATATGAATACTTTTGCTGGAGCGCGCGAACTGACTTTATTTAAAGAAGCAACAGGCTTACGCAGCGCTAACAAACACAACCAGCCCTCTTTTCCTAGTTGGCAACCCAAGCTTGAGCTCGATTTTGTTTTATATCAAGATGGCATTGAGATCAGCAATTTCGAGATCCCGCACACACTATTATCTGATCATCTGCCATTAGTCTGTGACTTTTCTATTCGCTAAAAAAATCTTAGTCACTCCCTGCCACAGCTACTCTTACCGTCAGCGCCTGCCCCGGCTTTAAATATTTCTGCGTTTCAATATCATTCCAATTGCGTAGCTGATCGATACTCACATCATAGCGCGATGCAATGAGTGACAAATTCTCACCACTCTTGACGGTATAGGTAAAGCTGCGTGAGATGGTATCGCGACTGCTGGTATTTTTTGTCCACACGACTAAGCGCTTTCCAGGCATCAGCAAATCAGCTGCCGCCTTACCATTCCATTTCGCTAATGTCTGCGACGAAACGTTGAACTGCCTTCCAATTTTCCACCAACTATCGCCAGGTTTGACTGTGTAATAATTTTTTTCCCTTCCCCGCTTGCGGCTACCCAGTGCAAGCTCTCTCTGATCTGCACTTAACACATAGTGCGAACTCGCCTCGCTCGCTATAGGAACCATCAATATCTCGCCCACTTTAATCTGACTAGAATCCAAATTATTCGCTTGTGTAATGAGGTCATGTCGTGACGAGAAGTCACGAGCTATACCTGAAAGCGTGTCGCCTTTTTGAACCGTATAACGCTCCCATCGCAGGCGATCAGCGCTGTTAGTCTTCGACCAAGCCTCGGTAAAAGAAGCCACCGCATCGACAGGAAGAAGTAAAGTATGTGGCCCTTCAGGTGGTGTAGCCCAACGGCTAAAACCGGGGTTGAGTCGGTAAAGCACATCCATCTCAATCCCAGCCATTTTCGCGGCCTGCGCTAAATCAATTTGTGAATCGACATCCACTTTTTGAAAGTGCGGCATGTTTGGTACGGGATGCGGCGACATCCCATACAGCTCAGAATTCGCTAGTACTTCTCGAATCGCCAGTAAACGCGGTACATAGTGCCGCGTTTCTCTAGGCAGTGAGAGTGACCAATAATCTGTTTTTAAACCTGCATTACGATTCTTTTTAATCGCACGGCTCACTCGAGCTGGCCCTGCATTATATGCAGCTAGCGCCAGTAACCAGTCGTCAAATCGCTGGTGTAAACGACTCAAATAAGTGAGCGCCGCATCTGTGGACATATAGGCATCACGACGCCCGTCATACCACCAGTTTTGCTCTAAACCGAAATGTTTGCCTGTAGCTGGTATAAATTGCCACAAGCCGGTAGCTCGGCCCGGAGAGTATGCGAATGCATCGTAGGCACTTTCAATAAATGGCACTAACGCAAGTTCAACAGGCAAACCGCGCTCAATGCATTGTTGAACGATATAATAAGCATAGGGCTCAGAGCGCCTTGTTACGCTCTGGATATAATTCGGATTGCGCTTAAGCCAATCTAATTCGCGGTCAATCGCTTTTGTTTGGTCGACTACTAAAAAATCCACATCCCGACCAAAATTCTCTGCCGCTACAGACCATAACAAGAAATCTTCTTGCTGTATTTCAACACTAGAAAGGTTTGCTCGAGCATTGTCGTTGGTTGGCAACGTAGAAAACTCTGCAGCGACATCCGCACTGCATAAACACAACCCTAGTGTCAGCGGTATGAATTTGCGCACACCATGCCTCCGCCTTTGAACCAACCAGTGATTGATTGCTACTAGCGCCAAAATAGACCGGCCAACATGATTGCGATACCGTAGCAGACTAAACATATTTTCCGCGATAGTCGCTGAAGTATTCGACAATTTCAGCCAGCTGAGTATCAATTTCACCTTCGGGATAAACGAGCGGTCCAAAGGTCATGGTCTTTGATGGGTAATCAAATGCTAGCGTAACAATAGGCACATTGGCACTGTGCGAGATTCGTAAAAAACCGGATTTCCAGCGTTTCACTTTTGAGCGGGTACCTTCGGGAGTTACGACTAACCAGCATTCATCAGAATCGCGCATCAAATCTATTGCATCGCTCAACACACTGCGCCCCGCTTGACGATCGGTAGGAACAAAACCCAACCAGCGCCAAAGTTTGTCAACCGGCCAAAAAAACGCCTCTTTTTTCATCATGATACAAACTTTAATACCGTATCTAAGAATAAACGATGCCGCGTGCACGAAATCCCAATTGGTGGTGTGCGGTGCCACACAAATAATTAATTTACTCTCATTGGGCATATCGCCTACCAACTTCCAGCCCGATAACTTGAGAAAAAATCCAGCTAACCCAGATAAAGCCATGCTATCTCGACGTGGCATTTTTTCTGAAAAATTGATCATCTTATGTGAAATTCCTGGCTCTTATTGACACGAAAACCCTAGCTCACCAGTTTAACTCAATCAGATAGCGCGTTTATGCACCTAATAATCTGTATTTTTCCAGTAGATAGTCGCGAAAAGAAACCAACAGTTCTTTCGAGTGCCCGCTCTCAGCCCCGGCTATTAATTGCGAAACCTCTTCAAGCTCGCTTTCCAGAGGCTGACTTTCTGGCTTGAGTAGCTTGTCACGACAGTATTCTAGCCACTCCTGCTCTTCGGTCGGATTCAAACTACTTGGGAAATTACGCGCTCGATAACGAAAAAGCATTTCAGGCAGCCTTTCATCTTTGAACGAAAAACTCTGTGCGGCAAGTTCTGAGCCGTTTAATGGCACAATCTCACGCAGAGCCACTTTGTCTTCGTTAGGTATGAAGCCACCGTACAATTTTGCTTCAGCTGCTTTATCAGCGTCGTCGAATTTTTTCAGTGTCATCATCGAGCGCAACTTTTGTGCTAACGGCTTGTAAGCAAGCAACTGCTGTCGATGCTGCTCACACTGCTTGAGATTTAAATTTAGGCGCGAAGCCACAGTTTCATCAATCAACCCCGGACTCAACACTACTGGACTACGATTGATATGCACTGACTTTAATGGGATCCGATCAATGCCCGGCGGTAAATCTGAAAGCTTAGTAAACAATAAGTCATTTAACTGTTGCGCAGAACAATCAAGTAATGATTGGGGCGAATAACGCAAGTCAACACACATAACTTCATTTTTATTACTCGGGTTCTCAGCAACAGGAAGGATCAGTGAACCACAGGCATTCTCGGATCCAAATCGTGATGAGATATGAAATTTAGGTTTACAGCTGCCTAGCTCTAATGCCTGCTGAGCAGCCTGTTTGTGTCGCAAGCCAAAAACATGAGCAAAAAGCTTAGGTTGTCGCTGCTTAATAAGGCGAGCAAGATTGATCGTGGCATAGACATCAGATAGCGCATCGTGGGCGGCCTCGTGTGATAAGCCATTAGCCGCTGTTAATTCTTCAAGTCGAAAGCTCACCACCCCATCATCGCGTGTAGGCCAAATAAAATCATCCGGACGAACCGCATAGCAAAGCCTAACCATATCAATAATATCCCAGCGCGTATTACCATGCTGCCATTCGCGCGCATAGGGGTCGTAAAAATTTCGGTATAATCCATAACGCGTCACCTCGTCATCAAACCGAATGCTGTTGTATCCAACCCCACAAGTTCCCGCTTGAGCCAGCTGACTATGAATAGCCGAAAAAAAATCGCGCTCGGCCAGCCCTTGAGCCTCCGCGTGAGAAGGCGTAATGCCAGTAATCATACAGGCGGCAACACGTGGCAGCGTATCGAGCGCCGGCTTACAATAGATATTGAGTGGCTCACCCAGTATATTAAAATCTTGGTCCGTTCTTACACCTGCAAACTGCGATGGCATGTCCTCGGATGGATTTACTCCCCAAGTTTCATAATCATGCCAATAAAAACTTTCCATTATTCGATCCTTTTTCCGTAAATTATTAATTCACTCAAAAAATGCTGTTAGAAATTTATACAGTTTGATCACCAAATTGATAACTAGCTAATTTTGCATAAAGCGGTGAACGCAGTAACAACTCATCATGTGTACCAGAAGCCACCAGCCGACCTTGTTCAAGCACGCAAATACTATCCGCATGTAAGATCGTTGATAAGCGATGCGCAATAATAAGCGTGGTACGATTTTGAACCAAGGCGGTGAGCGCCTGCTGCACATGAAACTCACTTTCAGAATCCAGTGCACTGGTCGCTTCATCTAGCATGAGGATACTGGGGTTTTTAAGAACCGCCCGCGCAATAGCAATACGCTGCCGCTGCCCTCCAGACAAGCGTACCCCCTGCTCACCCAAGAAGGTTTGATAGCCTTGCGGCAGTTGAATAATAAAATCATGCGCATGAGCCGCCACTGCAGCATCGATAACCTCAGCATCGGTTGCCTCAGGATTACCATAACGAATATTGGTTGCAACGTCGGCAGTAAATAAAGCAGGCTGCTGAGGAACCACTCCAATCTGAGCACGCAAAGCCTGCGGATCCAGTTGCCGTATATCAGTATCACCCAGCTTGATAGCACCTGACTGCGGGTCATAAAAGCGCTGTAATAATTCAAAAATAGTGGACTTACCCGCCCCCGAAGGACCGACGAGCGCCACGCACTTACCTTCGGGAACCACTATTGAAAAATCACTTAAAGCTGCAGCCTTTGGGCGCGATGGATAACGAAAACAAACCTTATTAAAACTTACCGTGGGCCGTGTTTGATCTGCAGCAACATTAATCGGTGGATTGGCGGGACCCACGATAGCCTGCTTAGCAGCGAGCAGCTCGACAAGCCGATCAGTTGCACCGGCAGCACGCTGCAATTCACCCCAAACCTCTGAAATGGTTGCTACACCCATACCTACTAGTAGCGCATAGAAAACAAATGCAGCCAGATCGCCGCCACTCATATGGCCCATTATGACGTCTCGGCCGCCTATCCAAAGCATTATGGATAGAAGGCTAAACACCAACAGCATAACTACCGACATCATCATTGCACGGGTTTTCATGCGTTTTTTGGCAACAGAAAAAGCTGTTTCGACCTGGCGGGCAAACGCTTTTTTCTCAAAGTTCTCTTGAGTATAACTCTGCACAGTTTTTATATGCTGAATAATCTCGCCTGCGTAACTGCCTACATCAGCCACTGAGTCCTGGCTGTCACGTGAAAGTCTTTTAACTTTTTTACCGAACAACAGCAAAGGTAATAGCACTAAGGGGACTGCAATCACCACTATCAGCATCAACTTTACATTAGTCACAAATAACATAACCAAACCACCGACAGCCGTTAAACTACTGCGCAGAGCCATTGACAAAGAACTACCAATAATTGTTTGCAGCAAAGTGGTATCGGTAGTGATACGCGAAACAATTTCACCACTGCGATTGGTTTCAAAAAATCCTGGGTGCAAAGTAACAATGTGACTAAACACTGCCTTGCGTATATCTGCACTCACGCGCTCGCCCAGCCACGACACTAAGTAAAAACGAACAAACGTTCCCAACGAAAATAAAACTGTCAGTCCCAGCAAGACAACCACCGACTGATTAAGCAGTTCAATTGAGTTTCGCCCAAATCCGCTATCAATTAATAATTGAATACCTCGACCCAACATGAGTGTCATTGAGGCAGTGAATATCAGTGCCAGTAATGCTGCCAATCCACGAACCTTATAGACAGATAAATACAGCCATAAATGGCGCAGAGAGGATAGCTCTGCTCGAGAATCAGACTGCACCTGACTGGCCTTACTTTTAAGAACCGCGCTATTCAAACAACTTCTCCAAAAATATTGATATGCTCGACGTAACTATCAAACACTTTATTTTATATCTACTACAATTACCCAATGATCGTTTTCAAATAGCATTTTCACCGCACTATTAGATTAAAAAAAGTACGATTTACATTTGAAAAACTACAAATAAGTAGTCGTTATTACAGCAAGAGAGTAAAAAACAAACTCTCACCTTTTAAAGTGGGTAGCTCTAAAGCCATGGCTAAAAACCTTACCATTTCAGAATTTATGACAACTAATGTTGCTCATGTAGATGCCGATGAAAAAATATTAGCTATCGCAAAAAAGATGCGCAGGAAAAATATCTCCTGTGTCATGGTGCTAGAAAAAAAAGCTGAGACATCACAAGAAAATATCAGCCCGGGCATACCCCTAGGTATTATCACTGAGCGCAACATCATACACTTCATTGCTGATAATGCAGGGCATGGTCTTGACCATGTCACGGCAAAAGCAATCGTGCCATCAACATTGATATCGATTGATCAAAGTCACTCATTATTTGAAGCGATGGTTCTGTTCAGAAGCCAACGCGTAAAACAGTTAGCCGTACTTGACTCAGAACAACGCTTGACCGGCATCATCAACTACTCTGATTTAATTGATGCTTACTACAACCAAATCGAATTACAATCAGAGCTAGGTGGCAATAACTGCATTGACGACGACAGTCCGATCAATACCCATTTGCTGGAGCTAAGCCTTACTGACCCAATGCTTAAAATAGGCAATCGGCGCTCAATGGAAATTGACCTTAAGCAAACTTACGAATTAGCCCTTCGTTACCGCCGACCTTACAGTATTGCCCTTATCGATATTGATTATTTTAAGAAATACAACGATAACTACGGCCATCAATCAGGCGATACTGCATTAATAGAAACGTGCAATGTCATCAATAACGCTACCCGTGGTAGCGATCGGTTATATCGCTATGGAGGCGAAGAGTTTTTACTTCTCATGCCGGAAACTAATGCCGAGGAAGCTAAAAAAGCCATTCAGCGTTTAAATATATGCGTTAGTGATAGCGCTATCACGCATGAGTATTCTCCTTTTGGCAAGATTACAGTGAGTATTGGTGCTTACTCGTTCAGCCCAGAAAAAGACATGGACTCTAGCGACTCACGTGAACTTTATCTCAATGAAATAGAAGAAAATTGCCGCCAATGCATAGCATATGCTGACGATGCGCTCTATGCTGCAAAGTCAGATGGACGCAACAAGACATTTTCTGTTGCTGCTTGATAACCGACGGCTAAAAACTATAAAAAGCATGCCTTGACGTTATTTGTTCTTCAACGTGCTGTTTTTTTGCTGCCTTATAAAGTCAGCAATTTCCGCAATAGTCCATCATTAGGTTTTTGCTGACTCTGTAATAACAGCAACTCAGCCAAGACACCCTCTAACGAGTCCGATACTTTTTTTCGTAAACGCAGCTGTACGGACTCACTAAGCTCTTGCCCTTTATATTTACTCAAATCAATGGGTTGTCCCAAGCCCATATAAGAACGCTCCGGTTTCGGCAAGAGTGTCCCAAAAACGCCCTTAGGAATAGGTGGTGCCAAATCGGAATGCAGTAACTCATCGCTAACCCCAGCGCGCATTAATAACTTGCCAAGCATGGAGTTTGCCAAGTCATCACGCTCAATATAGCGGCCGTACCATTCATCCGGACCAACTAAGCCAAGCGGAACAATAGTATAACCATGACGTGCAGCTAACCGAATAAAACCGGTTCTTTTCTTCCAATGCAAGGTATATCGCTCTTCAACACGCTTATTTGCTTCATGGGCGCCTCCAGGAAACAATAGCAAATCTTTACCCGCCTCCATAAAAGCATCGCCAATTTTTTGATCACCCATGATCCCGCCTGTTGCTACAACAAACTTTCTGATTGTTGGGTTTGCGTAAAGAAACTCATCGGCCATAGCTCGTGCACAGCGGCCAAATTCGTGCAGCAACACCGGCACAACAAAAAAACCATCAACCGCGAGCGTTGCATGATTAGCAACAAACAACACAGGTTTATCAGGCAGGTTTTCTCTACCAATAATAGTCGGCTTAGTCATCCACTTAATTATCTGGTAAAGAGGAGTCAGTTTTTCAAATAGTTCCTGCTCATCAACAGCCAAGCCATCATCAATTATTTCTTGAATGATTTCAGGGGCCATACTTTTCCGTTTTCTACTCTTATTACTACTATTAACCGTCATAAATTAATATCCAAAGAACTGGCACAAGCTATCCGCTAGGTACTCACATAAGCAGAAACTATAACAGCCACGGTAAAACCAGGCTATGCGAGTCATCACCAAATAATATACCTGCTTAGGCAATCAGTCAGCGCCCTATGCCTATCGATTAATTTTATCCAAATCATGGCCATAAAAAACCAGAGCTTAAGCAAATCAATAAGTTAGGCCCTCACTCACTAAATGCTGTACAAGCCGCCCTTTTATACTGTATATTTATACAGTAGTTCGACGGTTTGAAAAGTCCTCACGGCCGCCTTCACCCCTTTATAAATACGCCTAGGAACCGAGTGCCGCCACGAACAATTAACAAATGACTGTTTAGTCACTTGATCGCTCATACATTAAGCACAACTCTACCAATGACTAAAAATACATCGATTAAAAAAAGACAGGAGCTATCACTAGCCAATCAAAAGCAGAACGTTGAAGCCCTATTGCAGCACCCTTATTTATGGCGAGCATCACAAGCTCCGCCCACTTCAGAGCAGCAAGCCAACTCGAATAGTGTAATCAAAAGCGGCTTTAGCCAAGTCGATAAATTGCTATGCAATAATGGCTGGCCTCTTGGCAACCTGATTGAATGCCTGGCACCACTATCATCGAGCCATCATTTTAAATATGGCTCTGTACAACATAATTCACTCTCGCAAAACAACAACATAATGCAGGGAGCACTCCATCTATTTTTACCGGCTATTCGTCAATTAGCTTCAAAAAAACGCCCTATTATATTAGTGGCTCCGCCCTATGTACCCTACTTGCCTGGCTGGCACATCAACACCGATTCGACACAGGCCTCTCCTTTATGGGTAGTATCACCAGACACAACTACCCATTTGCTGTGGGCTTGCGAACAAATACTACGCAGTAATAGTGCAAGTACCGTACTGATCTGGCTCAATCCATTAAAGAAACAGCAACATGGAGAATCTCAAAAAAAAAACCACTACCACTTGCGCAGTGTACATTTAAGAAAATTACAACTAGCCGCACGCCGTAGTCAAAGTTTGGTGGTTGCTTTGCGAGATATCAATAATCAGCAAAAATCTTCGCCAGCGCCCTTACGTATTTGTCTAGAGCCGACGGCCTACAAACAAAAAACACGCTTACAAGTACACTTCCTTAAACAACCCGGTAGCTGGGGCGGTCAGAAAACCACGATTGCTTGGCATAATCGCTTACAGACAGCTGCTATCGCAGCCAATCAGTGGCCTGTTTATAACCCTACACAAGACCTATTGAATAACTATAGGCAAGAAAAAAATGACAACCTAGCACAATCAACCACCTCAACCGCTAAGTGGTCATAGGGAATAGATAAGCAACTGCTATGTATTGGTTATGTATTTATCTACCCGCCTTGCCCCTGGAGGTTTTTGAGCCGAGCAAACAAGCCGTCGCCATTATAGAAAATCAGCAGGTATTACTTTGCAATGATGTTGCTGCAAAGCAAGGCATAGAGCCTGGCTTAACAGCCAGTACATCATTAGCGCTATCGAGCACTATAGTGCTCATTAATAGAGAACCAGAAAAAGAGCAGCAGCTAATTAAACATTTAGCCGAACAGATATATCAATTTAGCTCTCAAGTAGTTGCTTACAAAAATTACAACCAAAAGCAAAGCGTATTACTAGAAATAGGCAGTAGCTTGCGGTTATTCAATGGGGCTGATTCATTACTCAAGAAGCTTCATACAATGCTATATAAAAACCCACTTAGCGAAACGGGCTTCCAACATTTTTTTGGCCTGGCTCAAACGATTAAAGCAGCAGAGCTTTTAGCACGCTGCTCTAAGGGATATTCACTTGCGCAAGAAAAAACCTATCACGGAGCAGAGAATAAAAAAAAACACACACACCCTTTTGTCCAGCACAATCACTGGCATGACGTCATGCAAGCACCCGTACAGAAACTAGACTGCCAAGAAAAAATAATTAGGCAATGTCTTGATATGGGATTTAATAAGATTGGCGAAATATTAGCGCTGCCCACCAGCACATTAACGAAAAGATTCAACCTCAACTTCATCAACTATCTCGATAAATTACAAGGAAAGACTCAAGATCCTCAAATTTGGTTCACACCAAAAGAGTATTTTCACCGAGAAATTTTTTCTATCGATGGGCTACGCAGTCATGCCGATCTCCAGCAACCTATAAAAAAATTATTAACTATGCTATGCGACTACCTACTACAGCGACAGCTTAAATGCACGGATATAACATGGATATTCACACGCTTTAGCAAAAACAAAAACACACTAGAAATCAACCTCTCGCAGCCTCAATCAAGCTATGAAAATCTACTCGAACTAAGCAAAATACACCTCGATCAACTGCCTATGGATTCACCGGTTGAAAATATTTTTTTATCTAGCAAGAATTTTATTAAAAAAAATAGTCGCCACACCGATTTATTTTCATCACATGAAAAGTGCGGCGAATTTAGTCTATTAGCCGATAAAATAAAAAGCAAACTAGGCGATATGTCGCTATGGCAATTAAAAACCAAAGAAAGCCACTTACCTGAAAAATCCAACAGTATGGAATATTTCGGAAAGCAATATCTCAACAAAATTA
The DNA here is from genome assembly GCA_905478995.1 of uncultured Pseudomonadales bacterium. GTDB lineage: Bacteria > Pseudomonadota > Gammaproteobacteria > Pseudomonadales > UBA7434 > UBA7434. Next base: position 39,147 of record CAJQKT010000068.1, read on the forward strand.
AAAATAACGAAATGAACATTGTCAACGACAACGATTATCGCCCAGCATGGCTTTTACAAACACCAGTGCCTTTAAAAGAAAAAAATAAATGCCTTTTATTTAACAATAACAAATTGCATCTAATTAAAGGGCCGGAAAGGATTCAATGCGACTGGTGGTCAAATAGAGACAGCCGAGACTACTTTATAGCTGGCCTAGCCAATAAATCAGACTACCTAAAAAAAACATCATCAATCAATGAGAACCCAAACGAACAAACAATCATAAATAGTTATGAGAATGTAGGCTGCTGGGAATCTTTTTATTGGATTTATTACGACCGAATAAAAAAAACATGGTACTTACAGGGTGAGTTTTCATGAGTTTTAATTACATCATACAAACTATGCCATCAACCTCAACATCAACCTAGACAAGCCAAAAAAATAACGCATCATATGTCTTACGCCGAACTTCACTGCATTAGCAACTTTACTTTTCTTCGCGGAGCATCGCGCCCCGAAGAGTTGGTTAATACCGCTTGCGAATTAGGCTATCAAGCAATTGCTATCACTGATGAATGCTCACTAGCCGGCGTTGTCAAAGCACATGTCAAGGCCAAACAATTAGAAAAAGAAGGTCGACATATAAAATTAATTATTGGTAGTGAATTTAAACTGCCTGATTCATCAACGTTAATTGCACTGGCCACCAACAAATCACGCTACCAAGAACTGTCGGCATTTATAACCTTGTGTAGAAAACGGAGTATTAAAGGCGAGTACCAATTACTACTTAATGACCTAAATATACACCTTGAACACTGCTTACTTATTTATGTTCCCGGCGCCAACAAAAACCCTCTTACCTCTCCTAATACATCACAAGATGTCCAGCTTTTACTTAGCCATCATGAAAACCTGTGGGTCGGCTATCAACGACTATACCAACATGATGACGAAAGCCGCTATCAAAAGGCTTATCAGTTAGCAACCACAATGAACAAACCTATGGTTGCCTGTGGCAACGTGCACATGCACTGCCATAAACGCAAACCACTACAAGACACATTAACGGCTATTAAAAAAAATACTGCTCTTAGCTTGCTGGGCAATCAGTTGTTTAGTAATAGCGAAAACTATTTACGTCCACTCGATAAGCTAAAAAAAATTTACCCTCCGGCACTACTTAATGAAACCCTTAACATCGCTGATCGCTGCCATTTTTCACTTGAAGAACTGCGCTATGAATATCCACATGAATTAGTACCCCCCAACCTTAAAGCCGATCAATACTTACTACAACTTGTTACTCAAGGTGCCAACAAACGTTGGAACAATCAAGTTCCTGAAAAAATACAGCAACAAATTAAACGCGAATTGACGCTTATAAAAGAGCTTAATTACGAATACTTCTTTTTAACCGTGCATGACATTGTCTGCTTTGCACGCCAAGAAAATATATTATGCCAAGGGCGCGGATCAGCAGCTAACTCTGTCGTTTGTTACTGTCTTTTTATTACCGAAGTAGACCCTTCACGAATTGCTGTCTTGTTCGAGAGGTTTATTTCTAAAGAACGAAACGAGCCACCCGACATTGATGTCGATTTTGAACACGAAAGACGTGAAGAAGTCATCCAATACATCTATAAAAAATATTCGCGCGAACGAGCGGCATTAGCCGCAACTGTTATTAGCTACCGCAGTCGTAGTGCCATCCGTGATGTCGGTAAAGCACTCGGTTTAAACACCCAAATCACCGAAAAATTATCTCGATCACTGGGCTGGTGGGATAAACCCGACGAGCTTCAACAGCAATTTTACAAATGCGGGCTTGATGCCGATATTAATCACCCCAACCTAACGCACGCGTATCAATCTGGGAAAACACACGACAATCATGCTTCGATAGCCACGCTTTTCATGCAACTTGTGCACGAGATAATGGGCTTTCCACGTCATCTCTCACAACATGTTGGTGGATTTATTATTAGTAATGGACCGCTTAGCCGACTAGTACCTATAGAAAATGCAAGCATGCCTGAGCGCACAGTGATTCAGTGGGACAAAGACGACATAGAGGCACTTGGCTTATTAAAAGTAGATATTCTTGCTTTAGGTATGCTCAGCGCTATACAAAAGATGCTGGCGCTAGCGAATAATTACCCTCTAAAAAACACACCCAATAATAGCTCGACACCTCCTCCTATCACCCTAGCTAGCATTCCAGATGGTGACCGTGCCACCTATGACATGCTTTGTAACGCCGACAGCATTGGTGTATTTCAAGTTGAATCGCGGGCTCAAATAGCCATGCTGCCACGCCTAAAGCCGCGAGTTTTTTACGACTTAGTCATCCAAATTGCGCTTGTCCGACCCGGACCGATTCAAGGTGAAATGGTGCATCCTTTTTTACGTCGTCGAGAAAAAAGAGAACCTGTTAGTTATGAGAATGAAGCGATACGCACAGTATTAGAACGCACATTGGGTGTACCCATTTTTCAAGAACAAGTGATTAAACTGGCCATGGTGGCAGCAGGTTTTAGTGGGGGGGAAGCGGATCAATTAAGGCGTGCGATGGCCAGCTGGGGTAAAAATGGCACACTCTGGCAGTTTCGTGAAAAACTGCTGGATGGCATGCTTTCTCGCAATTACAGCAAAGACTTTGCCGAGCGCATTTTCGAACAAATGAAAGGCTTTGGCAGTTACGGTTTTCCAGAATCACACGCGGCTAGCTTTGCCTTACTGGTATACGTATCTGCTTGGCTCAAATGTCACTACCCTGCAGCGTTTTATGCGGCTCTTATCAATAGCCAACCCATGGGCTTTTATTCACCCTCGCAACTAATACAAGATGCACAGCGTCATCATATCGACATTTTGCCTATTGATGTGCAACTTAGCGATTGGGATTGCAGCTTGCATTTTTCATCAACCCATAAGCCCTTATCTCAGCCAGCCTTGCGGCTAGGCTTACGTTTAGTCAAAGGTTTATCGATGGCTACAGGTAAACGTATTGAAGCTGCTAGAGCAATGCATTCATTTCGTCATTTAGCTGATGTTATCGAGCGAGCTCAACTCAACCAAAGTGATCGATTAGCATTAATAAGAGCTGATGCGACAGCCTCTTTATCGGGTCATCGCCACCAAAGCCATTGGCAAAACCTGGCTGCAGACGCTGAACCCATAATGTACGAGAGAACTAACGCTAATAATAATAAAACAAACCAAGATAATAATAGAAGTAAAGCATCGCTGGCAGCCAACACACATGATACAAGACAAGATTTAAACGATAACATCACCCTACCAGAGCCTAGCGAAATACAAGATATTCAAGCTGATTATCGACATACCGGTCTCACTCTGAGGCGTCACCCAATGGCTCTATTGCGTGAACACCCTCCGTTTAGTCGGTGCAAACGCTGTATTGACCTCAATTTACTGCAACATAAACGCTTTGTCGTGATCGCAGGTATCGTAACCGGCCGTCAACAACCTGGCACTGCATCGGGCGTTATTTTTTTAACACTAGAAGATGAGACAGGCAACATCAACGTCATCGTATGGAAAAACCGGCAAGAGCAGTATCGTGAGGAATTATTAAAAAGTAAGCTGCTATTAATTAAAGGGGTGGTAGAGAGGAATGCATCCGTCATTCATATTATTGCGGGGCAGCTCGTCGACTGTAGTAATGCTTTGCAAGGTTTGCTATTGCCCTCACGCGATTTTCATTGACCGGTGATCAACGTGGCGCTGGCAGGCGACAAAAAAATTTGTACACCGCAAGAACGACCAACCGCAAAAGATATTAGCTTTACAACTATGACTTCGAAGTTGCAGGTTTTATAGACGGCTTACGAGACAGCGGACTCTCCGCTGCCACTCTATCAACACAGTAATTTCGCTTCATCCACCAGACACCCAGATTAATCCGATCCGATCGACGTTCATTGCGACGTCGACAGCCTGACGAGGGTATGGCCAATTCATTACTCTTTGATCGACGGTCAGATTTATCACGCGGATCCTGAAAAATCGGGCCTTGACTCTCGCCATCAATCCGACGCCAGCGAACTTGCTGATTGCTCGACACGCTCTTTTTAGAAGAATAACTCTTCCCCTGCACAGAGCGCACAGTACCACTTCCATTGTAATTTCTGTTGGCCATCGAAATATAATTCCCTAACAATCGACACGAGTAATCTGTTACCCCCGCTGCGAGATTTTAAATGCACAGCACATTTTGAAGGAGTAGAAGGTGTAAAAATTTAGCTAATGGTTGGCTAGTGAAGCCCAACTAAACTGCGGAAGTCGCTTCTCATCGCTGGCGAAAAATTACGCAACCATGAGACTTACGGCTAAGAAAATAACCCTCGAATAGGTCTTCTCACCTCACCGCTGTAGAGGTGATATTTTGTACGGATGAAGTAAAGAAGTCAAACTTCGCGCAAGCCAACTTGTGACTAAAATCAGTTAATTAGCAACTAATCCTATGTTATTTATGGGTTTTTATCTGTTACAAACTTTTAGAAGTGATTCCGATAATTGGTTGATTAATGTACGAAGCATCAACGATCAGCCACCTCTAACGGTATTGAGGCAGCGCTAAAGCAGGCTCTTGTAGACCACTCAAAACCTCTTTGAGCTCAAGAATGTGCTCAGACCAATAGCGCGGAGTATTAAACCAAGGAAAGCTAATCGGAAATGCAGGGTCATCCCAACGCTTGGCTAACCATGCATTAAAATTGAGTACACGCAGCGCACGGAGAGGCTCAATAAGCGCCAACTCACGCTGATCAAAACGCCCAAACACTTCATAGCCCTCAATAATTTCTGACATTTGGCGCTGCTTGCTATGCCGATCGCCCGACAGAAGCATCCACAAATCCTGAATAGCCGGCCCCGTTAAAGCATCATCAAAATCAACAAAATGCGGTTTATCATCACGCCACAGCACATTACCCGGGTGGCAATCTCCATGCAGGCTAATTTGCTCATAGGCGCTGAGATCCCAATTGTCGAGCACCTCTAACACATTGCGCGCAATCACCTCATAAGGGTGACGCAAATCACTAGGAAGGAAATCGTGCTCTAAAAGGTACTCTACACTGGCATGACCGAAGCTTTGGACGGCAAGTGTTATGCGGTGTTTAAACGGAAAGCTTCTGCCCGCCTCGTGTAGCCGCCCAATAAACTGACCTAGCTGGTAAAGATGCTCAAGATTATCGAGTTCTGGGGCTCGACCGCCTTGACGTGGATATAACGCAAAGCGAAATCCTGCGAAGGTGGACAACGTGCCATACGCCTCTTGCAGCGGTGGCACAACAGGAATATCGAGATCGTATAGATAGCGTGTGAAAGCATGCTCTTCAAATATCTGCTCATCTGACCAACGTGCAGGTCGATAAAATTTTGCAATGATGGGCTGCTGATCTTCAATGCCTACTTGATAAACACGATTTTCATAACTGTTCAGCGCAAGTATACGGGCATCCGATAAACGACCGGTGCTTTCAACAGCATCGATCACAACATCGGGGGTTAATGTCTCATAGGGGTGGACTAAGCTTTTTGTCATTTACGGCTCCAGCACTCTTTCCACGGCGCTTGATACACGGTGCGCAGCCGTATTTTTTTGAGTACTGCCTCTAAAGCGCCGCGCATTATCAATGTATTCACACAATAACGCTACGCCTTGTGCAACACGCAGAGTGTGTCGCGACATCCAATCACCCGGAATAAAATATACCTGCCGGTTGATTACCGCGCGCATTGACGGCCACTGTTGCCAATCATCCAACCATGCAGGCTCTAGATTATCACTAGAGCTAGCAATAATAATCTCGGGGTTGTACGCGAGTACCGATTCAATGTTAACTACTGGTGCCAGAGCAACCGCATCGGCAAAAATGTTTTTTCCTGAACACAACTCTATAGCGGCACTCACTAAATGGTCGCCATTGAGTGTTTGCAACGGGTCTGGCCATATCTGGTAAAACAATTGCACCACTGGCAGTCCATCCGCTGAATACTGCTCGCGCAACCGCGCTAAACGCTCAGTAAATCCCTTGAGCGCGGGGGAAACTGTACTTGCCGTATCGCCTAATACAGCCAAATCACTTATTGAACGAGTGATATCGCTAAGCACACGAGGGTCGTCGGCATACACGGGTATCCCCAGCTGTTCCAAACGCGCGACCAATTGACCAAAGCCTTTATAACCCGAAGCCCAACCCACCACCAGATCTGGCTGATAGGCGACAATTGCCTCAACACTAAAATTACTGTGCCCGCCAATACGTGAAATATTGGCCGCTGCAGCCGGATAATCAGCGTAATCGACGGCGGCAACGATGCGCTCGCCCAGACCTGCGCTGTAGAGGTTTTCAACAATATGCGGTGACAAAGCCACAATACGCTGAGCAGGCTTTAATAATTGCACCTTACGATCTAAATAATCGACCACTTCAATGGCCACCACTCGATCAGTTGACGGCCTTCTTTCTAGTTCGACCAAATGAGTCGTATCCACCAACGTCTCATTTGAATTCAGTGAGGCGGTTGTATCACCACAGCCGCTTAATGCCAGACAAGCCAAAATAAAAAGCATCATGCGCGGTAAAAGACCAGTCTTTAGGGCGCACTTAAAAGCTTGCCTATCAATGTCACGGGCCATCAACATCACTACCGATTTTTTATTGACCATAAAAATCCGTTAGACTATTACCGGAAGACCGCTTGAAGGGTTTCGTACAACATCTACAGTGATACCAAACAGTGCATGCATCATCTGCGGCTGCATAATAGCTTCTACGCCACCCTCGAACTTCATACACCCGCCGACTAATCCAACTATTTTTTGTGAATACTGTGCCGCAAGATTCACGTCATGCATCACTTGTATAACCGCGACACCCTGCTTAGCGAAGTTCTGAATCGCCTGCATAACATCATACTGATGCTTATAATCGAGCGAGCTAGTAGGCTCATCCAATAACAACACACGAGGCTCATGCCCCTGCTCTGCCCAAAGCTGAGCAAACACACGTGCTAGATGTACACGCTGTTTCTCACCGCCAGAAAGCTGCGTATAGTTTCTGCTTAAAAGATGCGTTAGATCCATCATCTCCGCAACTTGAGCAACAATGCGCCGATCTTCTGTGTCGCCTGTACTATGCGGCGCCCGACCCATCAAAATAACTTCAAAAACAATAAATGGAAAATTCAAACTGCTAAACTGTGGCAAAAAGCTTACATGACGAGCCTTATCTGCAATTGGCCATTGGTCAAGCGCCCGACCTGCTAATTGAACATCACCGCTCACCCTATGGCTCGTATGAAAAAAATCACCAGCAATAGCTCGCAACAAAGTCGTTTTTCCCGCTCCGTTAGGGCCAATAATACTAACGATTTCTCCCTGCTCTATCTGTAAATCAATGTCACTTAATAGCTGGGCAGCATCAATAGCGACATTAAGTCGCTCGACAGTTAGTATACTGTGCGCAAAATCAATCAAGCTAAAACCCATATTCGTGACGATAACGCAACAACGATATGAAAAATGGCGCACCCAATACCGCAGTAATAATACCCACCGGCAGTTCTGCAGGCGCAATGACTATACGCGCTAAACAATCAGCAATAACCAGTAAAATCGCGCCGCCCAGTGCTGCCAACGGCAGTAAGTAGCGATGATCCGGCCCTACCAGCATGCGCATAATATGCGGCACGATTAAGCCAATAAACGCAATAGAGCCAGCTAACGCCACCGACACACCTACCGCGAGCGCAACCAGTACGATCAGCACCAGCTTAAGCCGCTCGACATCTACGCCTAAATGCCTCGCTTCCGATTCGCCCAGTAATAATAAATTGAGTGCGCGAGCGCAACGTGGCAGCACCATAGCAATGATCGCCAGGCAACTAGCGGCAAGTATGAGACCCGCATAATTTGCCCCATCCAAACCGCCCATGCGCCAAATGCTAATTCGCCTCAACATGGTATTGTCTGCAGTAAATTCCAACCAACTGCTCAAGCTGCCCGTTAATGCTGTAATCGCTATACCTGCTAGTAACATGGTGGACACTGATGTGCCTGCAGAGGTCGTGGCCAATCGATAGACCAGCCATACCGTCAGCGAACCTCCGGCACAAGCACCCAGCGAGACTAAAGTCATGCCGGCAATTGCCCCGCCGGCAAATAATTCAGCGGGCAGCCATCCAATAAAAAAATCAGCTGAGCCAAACACAATAATCAAACTGGCTCCTGCAATGGCTCCGGCGGTAACTCCAATCAGTGAAGGGTCTGCCAGTGGATTGCGAAACAAACCCTGCATCACGGCGCCGCTAATACCGAGCATGGCGCCAATACAAGCGGCCAGCAATACACGAGGCAAGCGCAACTCCTGCACAATAATTTGCACCTGAAACTCGCTAATTTCATTAGTACCTAAAACATGAATAGGCGCTTTAGCACTATCATCAAAGCCAAATAAGGCCGCATGCACACTACTCAAAGGCAGCGCAACCGAGCCCATAGCAATGGCCGCCAGAATCGCAAGCAGCAATAAAAATCCGCAGCCGATACCGAGCTTAATCGGATTAATTCGATGTGCTGCAAGGGATCTCAACGAAGAGCGCTCACAATGAAATACAGCGCCACTAGTAATCAACGCCCTTGCGTGCAGTAATACCTTGAGCGTAAGCATGCTTAATATCTTTTACTTCGGATACCGTATCAACCACGTCTTTGAGGCGCGCACCGCCCCCTCGACCTGTAACCACAACACTTTGATTGGCGGGTCTATTTTTTATTGCCTCTATGACCTCATCTTCAGCCAGATAGTCGTAGGCCAGCATATAAGTCAACTCATCAAGCACAACCAGATGGTAGCTATCGTCTTCTAGCATTGGTTTGGCAATCGCCCAGGTTTTTTTTGCAGCTGCCATATCGGCACTACGATCCTGCGTATCCCAAGTAAAGCCGGTACCCATTTGATAAAAAGTCACGTCGGGGCACTTATCGCGTATGTATAACTCTTCACCTGAAAGCTGAACACCTTTGATAAATTGCACGACACCGACTTTATAGCCATAGCCTAGCGCGCGCATGACCATGCCAAAGGCTGAACTGGTTTTGCCCTTACCGTCGCCGGTAAGTAATATGCCAACACCTCGCTCAGTACTCGCCGCCGCAATACCGGCATCAACCTGCTCTTTTTGCTTCTGCATGGCTTTTTTGTGTTTTGCATCGCGCTTTGCATCATCAGACATAGAATAGGTTCCAAAAGGATAGGATAATCATTAACAAAATTAAGGCTTTTATTTCATGGCTCTTACTTGCTGGCTCTTACTTGCTGGTTCTTACTTGCTGGCTATCGTTTAATGGCTATCGTTTGACAGCCATTAATGATTGCCTCATGGGTAAAGCCGGAGCCCGCTTACCGGTGGAAGCAACAGCCAAAGCACAGCAGCGCCACCGTTTTTACTTCATCACTTAACCAATCAAGCATATCATAGGGTGCGCTGCTGACCTAAATCGGCTCTTCGGTCAATATGAAAAAAAATTTGATCTTGACCCTCACTTTAATCGATAGCTACTTTCCTTCATGTCATTACTTTTTAACATTGATCAATTCACCTGCTACCGCCATGCCGGCGCGCATATTGCCCAGAGCGACTTACAGCCACTACTTTATATTCCAACATGGCCAATTCACAGCGGCCAGCATTGGGGCGTGATTGGCGGCAAAGAAGAGCAGCGCTCTGCACTGCTTGATTTATTGCACGAAAAAAATTCGCTGTTAAAAAACCCAATGAGAGTGAGTGAAATATCACTAGCAGAGCAACAGCGACGTATAAGCAGTGAGCTTATCAAAAGTAAAACTGGGGTCGCTGACGAAATTTTTGCCGGCACTCCGGTCCATCAAATCCTGACCGATGCGATTCAATCAAGCGATTCAATGAATAAGAATTCTGCACAACCTACCAGCACAAGCAGCCCGCTACTTGAACAGCTGATCGATACGCTCAACTTCTCCAACTGCCTTCACAAACATTTTCGCGAACTATCATCAGGAGAAACGCGACGACTGCTTATTATTGTTGGGTTGATCAGCGCACCAGAGCTATTATTACTACACGATCCGTTGGAGGGACTAGACAGCTTCACTCGGCCTATTGCGGGCGAACTGATCAACCAAGCATTACAAAGCCCAAACAAGCCCATGAAAACCGCCAGCAACTTGAACAGCTGGGCTCCAGCCACGATTCGATGCAGTATTTTTGCAGCGAGTCGAGCCGAGCAATTACCTTCTCACACCACTCATTTAGCTTATATCGATCAGCAAACCCTGCACTTGATCAATCTAAGCACCTCACATTCTCTACCTCAGGCGTTAAGCGCACTAGCCTCACGCCTTACCCATGCCGCGCCCATTGACATCCCGGAATTGCCACAAGATCACCCTTTTCATCAGCACAAACAGCTCAAAGCCGATCAACCTCTCGTGAGTATGCGTAACGTCACCGTGAGTTATGCCGGAGAATCTAAACCCGTATTCAAAGATCTCAACTGGGCTGTACAGCCCGGCCAACACTGGCGTATCAGCGGCGCCAACGGCAGCGGCAAAACCACCTTACTCAAATTAATTACCGGCGATCATCCGCAGGTCTATAACAATGCTATTGAAGTATGTGGCTTTCGGCGTGGCAGTGGAGAGAGTATTTGGGAGGTTAAGCGACATATCGGTTACATGAGCAGCGAAATGCTTTGGTCTTATCGCGGCTCAGGTCAACTTGCTGGAAAAACGCTTAGCGTAGTGATGTCAGGCCTCTACGATAGTATAGGCCTGTACGCCGCGCCCAATGCGGCCGACAAAAAAGCCGCTAGCCAGTGGCTCGACTTGTTTGAAATAAGTGATTTAGCGAGTCGGCGCTTTCAAACGCTGGGGCTTGCCGAACAGCGCTTGGTATTAATCGCCCGCGCGATGATCAAGCGGCCCTCTCTACTTATTCTCGACGAACCCTTGCAAGGCCTTGATGGAGACGATCGTAAACGAGTGCTAGCCGTTATAGAAAAGCTCATCAGCTCTAACGCATCGACTTTGCTTTATGTATCGCACCATGATGATGAACAAGTCATCGGTGCCAACAACACGCTCACTTTATAACTACTAACCTACCTACTGTTTAAAAGCGCGGCACGGCAATCAGAGGTGGTGCGGATCAATGACAGCCAAATAAAAACAGCCAACCACTATGAACCAGCAGCCCCGAGCGAATTTAGATTGAAAAACAATCATTTGTTTGCTAAGGTCGCGGCCTGATCAAATTGTCCTTAGGTTTTTGGTGAATCGTCAGGATGCGATACCAAAATTAAACGGGAAGTTGGTGCGCAAAGCCTAGTAAGGCTAAGCAACTCCAACACTGCCCCCGCAACGGTAAATGACTGGTTAGTAAGCCTTACATAGGCTGACTTCCTTAAATTAAGTCATGAGTCCGGAACCGGCCTAAACGACACCACATAACCATCGCGGAGGGCGATATGGGATGTTTGTCTGGCCATTGCGCCGGGGTTTGGCGCGCTTGCCTGCCTCATTCAAACCGCTCAATTGGCGAATCACTCGTCAGCGTTACCAAGATTGCAGCTTTAGGCCTACTGATGCTTGTGCTAGCCGCGCGCGTGGGCGATGCGAGCGCACTAACGCCCAATACCAGTGGCACCGACTCTCTGCACCTGCAAGAAATCGTTGTCACTGGCACCACGCCCATCCCATTATTTGATCTGCCACGCAGTGCTTCGATCATCACTGCCCGAGACATTGAAAGCAGCGGTGCGGCCAACTTGGCTGAATTAATTGCTCGCCAAGCTAACGTCACACTGACCTCTTACACCGGCAACGAGAAGTTCAGCCAACTGGATATTCGTGGTTCGGGCGACACCTCATCTAGCAATGTATTAATTTTAGTGGATGGCGTACGCAACAATTTACTCGACCTTTCGGGCGCCGACTTATCGCTCATTGCCCTGCAACAAATTGAGCGCATTGAAATCATTCGCGGCGCCAATACCGTGCGCTATGGTAGCGGCGCTTCGCAAGGCGTGATTAATATTATCAGTAAAAAAAGTGAGCCTGGACTTCAGGGAAAATCCGATGCGCGCTATGGCAGCTACCATCAAACACTGCTTTCACAAGACATTAGCATCACCAGCCAAAAGCATTCTTTGCTGCTCAACGCTTCTTACTCGGATAGCGATGGTTATCGCGATAACAACGCATTACGCAGCGAAAACTATGCCCTTACTTGGAAAACCACTGCACAAGATCAATTATCGGTAAGCCTAACCAGTCGATTGCATCGCGATGATTTTGAATTACCCGGCCCGCTTGCACGCGATTTAGTGAACGAAAATAACAGTATTCGGCGAACGTCTAATCCGGCTCGAACCAGTGCCGGATCAACTCAAGATGAAACCCAGCTACTGCAAATTTCACTGCAACCGCTGAAAGACTTCGTATTGCACAGCAACCTGTATTATCGCGAACGCCGCAATCCTTTTGTCATGTCCAGCTCAACAGTCATACCTGCGCAACTCTCATCAGTGCCTAAAGACCAGCAAGATCACATTAACACCCGCATAAAAGGCGGCGAATTATTGGGCTCATGGTCGTCCAATACCTTAGCGTTGACCCTCAATGGCGGCTTGACCTACTCCGACAACACCTATTCTAGAACTGATGGCGGTGAAAAAATTGAAGGCCGTATCAAGAATCAAGGCACGGTCATGACTCGCGCAGCTTATGTGTATAGCGAACTTGATGCCAGCAAAGACCTGCAAATCAACTTCGGTTATCGCCGCGAGTCGGCGCAAAACCAATATCTGAAAACACAACTTAGCCAAGACGAGTCGTCTGCCGACTGCACGCGTACCGACTATGAGACAGTTGCAGGAACACTTGTCACGATTGTGGACAACTGCCCACTGCAGGAGCTTGCTTTACAGAGCGTTGCTAGCACATGGCGCAATGAAGCGTTCGAATACGGTTTTGTCGCTAAGCTGCCCCATCAAATAACCATTTACGGGAGCTATGCGCGCACCTTTCGCAACCCCAACGTAGATGAGCTGGCGCTAACCGATCCACAAAACCCAGTATTAATTCCGCAACAGGCTGAGCGCTTTGAAACAGGGGTTCGGCTCCAAACGCAGTCCACGGCCTTAAGCGCCGCACTTTTTGATTCTCGCACATCCAACGAAATCATTTTTCGCAGTACAGATCCGAGTGATGGACCCACACCCTTAGTCAATAAAAACTTCAGCCAGCCCATTGAGCGTCGCGGGCTTGAGTTGCAAGTTAACCGGCAATACGAGCGAGTCAGCGTTACTTCCAACCTAGGCTATACCGAAGCAAAAACGCCTGATGAACGACGCATCCCATTGGTACCGCGCATCAATGCCGCACTGAACGTCGACTGGAATATCAACTCGGCCACCTCTTTGAATATGAATTGCCAATACATAGGCGATCGACTTGATGGCAACAGTTTTGAACAAAATGATTACGAAAAGCTATCCAGTTATGTCGTTACCAATGCGCGCATCAATTGGGCTATTCGGCGAGAACACAGCAAGCCCATTAATCTGTATATAGGCAGTAACAATTTGTTTAACGAACAATATTTCAGTACCTCCTACAGCGCGTTTGCCTACCCAGCGGCTGAGCGCAGTTTTTACGGAGGCGTTAGTTTTGAAATCTAGCTATTTACTCGCTGCGCTGACCTTTTTATGTGCACCATGCTCAGTCCTTGCAGGACCTTTTGCACCCGCCGCCGGTTTGAGCGGATCAGAAGCGCTGGCAGCTAATGATCCTGCCATTAAGGCGTGGGCTGTTGCGGCTAGCCAATACAGCGCAGGCACTGATGTTGATACGCAATTTCAAGATGTTAATAAAGCCGTTGGACCCGCAGGCAATTCTAATGGAAGCAACGCCGGCTACACATTTGATATTGTTTCGCTAGGTCGCGGCGGCAGCATCACGCTGACGTTTGCACAACCTATCGCCAATGGCAACGGTTTTGACTTTGCCGTGTTCGAAAACAGTTTTGGCGATGGGTTTTTAGAGCTGGCATGGGTAGAAGTCTCTTCCGATGGCATCAATTTTACTCGCTTCAGCGGTTATTCACTAACACCCAACCCAATTGGGCCCTTCAGCTCAACGGTTGATCCAACCAACATAGAAGGGCTTGCTGGTAAGTACCGCGGCGGTTTTGGTACGCCGTTTGATCTAGCGTTGCTAGAGGCGGCTCCCCTGCTTGATATTAATGCCGTCACCCATGTGCGTCTTGTCGATATCGTCGGAGACGGCAGCCAACAAGATAATTTTGGCTCACCCATAGGGCCCAACCCCATCTATGACCCCTACCCGACATCCGGTAGCGCCGGCTTTGACCTGGATGCCATCGCAGTGCTCCACCCAATGCCCGGTGTAGTCTCTGAAAATGTACCAATCCCTTTTGGGGCATTACTCATGCTCGGCGCCTTGCTGACCTTGCTGGTGAGTCAACGCCCAACACAACCCAACAATCCAGCAACCCAACAACCCAACAAATTAAGTAATTAACCCACTGCAGAGGTAGTAAAACTATGACCACTTTAAGACACACACTAGGCGCGCTAACCAGCGCACTATTAATAACACAAGCTCAAGCAGCTATCGTTACGTTCGACGATTTAACACTCGCAACGAACTCGGTCTATGATCCACAAGTGAGCAGCCAATTTATATCGGGAGGACTAACCTTCGAACATGTCTATGAATATAGCTGCTGCTGGGCAGGCTTTACCTACTCTAATAAAACCGATACCAGCACCGCAGGCTTTGCCAATGATCGCAGTGCCATCACCGGTGATGGCGCAGGGGCAGGAGAAGATAATTATGCGGTGTTCACTAACGCCTACTCCGTAGCAACAACCTTGCAGTTCGCGCAAAGCACACAGGTCAACAGTGTCGATCTAACCAACACTACCTATGCCTACCTTGCCATGGCTAACGGCGACGATGGCAACCCATCCCCCTTTGTCAAAGGCCCTTTTCAAGATGCCGACCCCGCCAATAATATTGAAGCCGATTTCTTTCGACTCACTATCAACGGTTTAGATACCGCAGGCAACACCCTTAGCAGCACGGTTTTTTCGTTAGCAGAGGGCAGCGATGTTCTATCAACGTGGAGTACCGTCGATTTGAGCGGGCTAGGCGCCGTTAATGGCCTATCGTTTGATTTTTCCAGCTCTGACTCAGCCGGTGGTTTTGTCAACACACCCACTTACGTCGCGATCGACAATATCAGTTATCAAGCGGTGCCGGTTCCTGCAGCCGCCTACTTGTTTTTCTCGGGTCTTGTAGCGTTGGCTTCGCGCAAAGTTATAGCGGCCCACAGCGCCCAAAAAGTACAAATCTAGACAATACCAGCGGCCTGCCCTGAAAGCCGGTAAATTCTATTACCGGCTGTTCTTGTTATAATTTTAAACCCGTGCACCCTACCTACCCACTGCGTAAATAAGCGCATCCCTGCCGGCATCCTGCCTAATCCATACATGCATAATATGACGCTATTAACGACACGTCTTTACTAGATACATATACATGTAGTATTTTCAGGCACACAATCTACGAAAACGGGGAATGACTATGATGAATAAAGAGTGGCCACTGCGTTGGGACCTATTGCTTCGTTACCGCCTTATTGAAATTATTGTCTTCTGGGAAGGAAGACTAACGACAAATCATCTAATCGATACCTTTGGTATTGGTCGGCAACAAGCCTCGAAAGATATCAACAATTACAACAACAAAGTCGGCGTGGGGAATCTGGTCTATGACAAGTTTCTTAAAGGCTATAAACCTACACCTCAATTTAAGCCTGCTGTGACTTCAGGCACCGCAGACGAATACTTGCACTTACTCAACCGTAACAATGATCTAAGCCAAACCTTTGACACGCTGCCCTTGGCCACGGGAAATACCGAAATACTGCACGTGCCAGTGCGCAACATTGACCCTTCAATCATTCGGGCCATTGT